>JASLWC010000019.1 GCA_030741055.1 Prochlorococcaceae cyanobacterium ETNP18_MAG_14
CGGCTGCTGAAACCCGAAGATGATGCTGTCAAGGCGCAGTGTTCTGAACGGGTGCATCAGCTTTGTCGCCGTTTCCCTCTTTACAGTTCTGATCGCCAGCCGGCGCTTGCTTGAGTGGCCCTTACCTCTGGAAGTTGATACTTGCTCTGCCTAGGATCAACTGCATGGACCCTTCCTTGGATCGCTTGCCATAGGAGCACACTTGACCCCCGAGAGCAGCCGCCTCGCGTTTGCTACGGCGAGCTTCGCGATTGCTGCTGTTATCACCAGTGTGGTTGTTCCATTGGTGCGCTCACTCGGCCTTCATCTCGGCCTCACTGATCAACCTGATATCCGTAAACAACACAGCACGCCGATGGTTCGCCTTGGTGGTGTTGCCATGGTGCTGGGTTTTTGTTTGTCGCTGACGGTTACCTGGTGGTTGGGGGGATTTGGTTTGCTAGCACCTGCTAAGGATCAGTTGATTTGGTCCACGCTGGCGGGTGCTCTTTGCTTTTTTGTGATTGGCCTTGCCGACGATCTGTTTGCTTTATCGCCTTGGCCTCGTTTGGCAGGACAGGTGGCCATCGCAGTTGTTATGTGGACTCAAGGGGTACGTATCGGAACGATCGAGCTGCCTTGGTTGGGGGAAGGCTCTTCATTAATTGCCTTGCCTGATTTATTGAGTCTTGCTGCCACGGTTATTTGGCTTGTGGGTATTACTAACGCAATTAATTGGTTAGATGGTCTTGATGGCTTAGCCGCAGGTGTTGCTGGCATTGCCGCTGTTGGTCTGGTTTCAGTAAGTTTTTCGCTTCATCAAGTGGCGGCAGGTTTTTTAGCAGCTGCTCTAGCTGGTTGTTGTCTTGGTTTCCTGCCCCATAACTTCAATCCAGCTCGCATATTTATGGGTGATGGCGGCTCCTATTTCATTGGTTTCACCTTGGCAGCGATCAGCATCGTGGGACCAGCCAAGGGGCTCACCACTGTCAGTTTGCTGTTGCCACTGTTGATTTTGTCTTTGCCATTGGCTGATATGTCGGCAGTGATTATGGGGCGCCTACGGGAGGGCCGTTCTCCTTTTTATCCTGATCGGCGCCATCTTCATCACCGTCTTCTGCGCGCCGGTTTTAGCCATCGAAAAACGGTGTTATTGATTTATGTATTTACCCAATGGTTGGCAGCGTTGGCTTTGGTGGTAGCAAATGCTGAAATGCGGTTTTTATGGTTGGCTTTAGCAACAGCGATTCTCGTGGCGACGGTAGTAATCAGTCGTCGTGAACGCAGTTCAGAAGGTAACTCTCAAAAGTTTTCCTCAGCTCTTTCAGAACCTGAAGATCTAAGTGCCTACCGGGATGGTCATGGCTGAAGCTTCAGCTCAGCATGGTGTTGAGATCCTCTGCGTTGGTACGGAGCTGCTGCTTGGCAACATTCTCAATAGCAATGCCCGTTGGTTAGCTGAAGAGCTTGCAGCTCTGGGGCTTCCTCACTATCGGCAAACCGTGGTAGGAGACAACGTTGAACGACTTAAACAGTCTGTTTTAGAGGCTGTTGATCGCAGTCGGATCCTCATCGTTACTGGTGGTTTGGGACCAACGCCCGATGATCTGACGACTGAAACCTTGGCGGCCGTTTTTGATACGCCGCTTGAGGAACGTTTAGACCTTTGGATCGAGATTCAGTCCAAGCTCAGTGCTAGCAGCAGCATTTCTGCGATCAGTAATCGCAAACAGGCCTTGCTGCCCTGCGGTGCCGAAATCCTTCCCAATCCCTCTGGCACCGCTCCGGGGATGATCTGGACCCCTAGTCCAGGTTTCACCGTACTCACCTTTCCGGGGGTCCCTAGTGAAATGAGGCAGATGTGGTCTCAGACAGCTGTGCCATGGCTGCGTCAGCATGGAGGAGTGACAGATGTCTTGGTGAGTCGGCTGTTGCGGTTCACTGGCATTGCTGAATCGACACTGGCTGAACAGGTGGCTGATCTGTTGGAGCAGGACAATCCAACGGTGGCTCCTTATGCAGGGCTTGGGGAGGTGAAGTTAAGACTCACAGCCCGCGGCAAAACAATCGAGCAGGCGAAGCAGTTCTTGAATCCAGTAGATGCAGAGCTGCGTAGTCGTATGGGGGTGCTTTGTTATGGCTCGGATGATGAGAGCTTGGCTTCGGTTGTGCTTGAGCTGCTGCGTCAACGGGGCGAGACCGTTGTGGTAGCAGAGTCCTGTACTGGTGGAGGACTAGGTGCTGCTTTAGCGGCTATCCCAAGAGCCTCTGAGGTGTTTTTGGGCGGAGTAATTGCTTACAGCAATGCCATCAAGCAATCCTTGTTGGGGGTGCCTGCTGAGCTTCTCGATAGGCATGGTGCGGTTTCGGACCCTGTGGTGCGTGTTATGGCGGAAGGAGCACGTCAACGCTTTGGGGCGGATTGGTCTGTTGCTGTTAGCGGGGTAGCAGGGCCTGGCGGTGGCACCGAGGCCAAGCCTGTCGGGTTGGTGCATTTGGCAGTGGCTGGTCCGCATGGCTGCCAAACAAGCCAGGAGCACTTTGCTTTTCGTCGTGGTCGCTTGGGCATTCAGCAGCTAAGCGTGGTCCGCAGTCTTGATCAGCTGCGGAAGTTTTTGCTTGATCGGGGCTAGGGTCTTCGGCTAATGCGTCGCCTTTGAACATTGAGCTCCGGCACCCTCTACGACAAGGTGTGGGATTTACATCGGGTAGCTGAGCTGTCTGGTGGATCCACTCAGTTGTTTGTGGGGTTGCATTTAATCCATGAGGTCACCAGTCCGCAGGCATTCGCTGCATTGCAGGACAAGGCTTTGTCGGTGCAATGCCCTGAGCGCACCGTGGCGACTGTTGATCACATTGTGCCGACCATCAATCAGAACCGTCCGTTTGCTGATCCCTTGGCGGAGGAGATGCTCAGCACCCTGGAGCAAAACTGTGCCCATTACGGAATCGTTCTTCATGGCCTCGGCAGTGGTTCTCAGGGCATCGTGCATGTGATTGCACCTGAGCTGGGATTAACCCAGCCTGGGATGACAGTGGCTTGTGGTGACTCACACACTTCCACCCATGGTGCGTTTGGTGCTATTGCCTTCGGTATTGGCACTAGCCAGGTGCGGGATGTGCTTGCTAGTCAGAGCATTGCGATGAACAAGCTCAAGGTGCGTCGTATCTGGGTTGATGGCCAGCTCAGTTGTGGAGTTCATGCCAAGGATTTGATCCTTCATGTGATCAGAAACCTTGGGGTCAAAGCTGGTGTGGGCCATGCCTATGAGTTCGCCGGCCCGGCCATTGAGGCGCTTTCCATGGAAGAACGCATGACCCTCTGCAATATGGCGATTGAGGGAGGGGCCCGTTGCGGTTACGTCAATCCTGATGATGTCACTTTTGCTTATTTGCAAGGAAGACTTCATGCACCTGTTGCCGAGGCCTGGCAACGTGCAGTGGCTTGGTGGAGCAGTTTGGCCAGTGATGCCAATGCTGCCTTCGATGATGAAGTGAAATTTGATGCGGTCAGCATTGCTCCCACGGTGACCTGGGGTATTACTCCTGCTCAGGGCATTGCTGTTGACGAAACGGTGCCGACTCCGGACTCACTTGCATTAAGTGAGCGTTCAATCGCTGAGCAGGCCTATCGCTATATGGATCTTGAGCCTGGATCGGCTATCGAAGGGCTTCCAGTTGATGTGTGTTTTATTGGCAGTTGTACTAATGGTCGTCTTAGTGATTTAAAGGCCGCTGCAGCTATTGCTCAGGGGCGCCATGTAGCCAAAGGGATTAAGGCCTTTGTGGTGCCAGGCTCGCAACAGGTAGCTAGGGCTGCGGAAGCAGAGGGGCTCGATGATCTGTTCCGTACGGCTGGGTTTGAATGGCGTGAACCAGGCTGTTCTATGTGTTTAGCGATGAACCCTGATCGTTTAGATGGACGTCAGATCAGTGCTAGTTCCAGTAATAGGAATTTCAAGGGGCGTCAGGGTTCTTCCAGTGGTCGCACCCTGTTAATGAGTCCGGCCATGGTTGCCGCTGCCGCTATTACCGGTCAGGTCACCGATGTGCGAACGCTGCTGCGCAACGATTGCACGCCTCCTGGTATATCCCATTAGTTATGACTGAAATCACCTCTTTCCCTCAAGGGGGTATTGGTCAGGTGCATGGTCGGGCTTTGATTTTGCGTGGCGAGGACATCGACACGGATCGGATCATCCCGGCCCGGTTTCTTAAGTGTGTGAGTTTTGAGGCACTGGGAAACCAGGTTTTTGAGGATGACCGACTTGAGTTGGGTGGCTCACATCCCTTTGATTTGCCCGTTAATCAGGGGGCTTCAATATTGATTGTTAACGGTAATTTTGGTTGTGGTTCGAGTCGTGAACATGCACCCCAGGCGCTAATGCGCTGGGGCATTCGTGCGCTGATCGGTGAGAGCTTTGCAGAGATTTTCTACGGCAACTGTCTGGCTTTGGGAATTCCCTGTGCTACTGCAGCTGCTGCTCAGATTGAGACATTGCAGGAGAGTGTGGCCGCTGACCCATCGCAGACCTGGGATTTGAATATCCACACGAAGCAGCTCCAGAGTGATATTGGATCTTGGGACCTGCAGGTTGAGTCAGGCCCTCGCGAGATGTTGCTTACAGGCCGTTGGGATGCCACATCTCAGCTGTTGGATCATCAAGCAGCCTTAAAGCGCACGATGGCGACACTGCCATACCTCAATGATTTTGTGGTTTCTGTGCAGTGATAGTCCTTAGCTGAAGTGACTGAAGATGAAATATTCACTGCTCTGCTGCGGCAAATAATTGTCAGCGTGTCTATGAAAAGGTAAAGACGAGCTGGTTATGGGTCCTCTCCGTCAACTTTCTAACAACATCTGGACTGTGTTGATGGTCTTATCAGCTCCGGCCGCGTTTGCGTCGCCAGTCGTGTCACTCAAAGTTGAGCCGTTTTCAACTCCGCTGGAGCAATTGCATCAATCAGGATCCTGTAGGAGTTGTGATTTGCGTGGGGTAGACCTCCGTGGGGCTCATTTGATTGGTGCAGACCTTCGCGAGGCTGATCTGCGGGGTGCTCGTCTCGAGGGGGCGAACCTTGAAGGTGCTGATCTAAGTGAGGCTCGTTTGGATGAGGCTCATCTGCAAGGGGCAACTCTTACGAATGCTGAGTTGAGCGGTACTGATTTGCGGCGTGCTGATTTGCGCGAGGCTGTGGTGATCAATGCTTACTCGCCAGATGTGCTTACAGATGGTATGCAGTTTGCCGGTGCTGACCTCACCGGTAGTCATTTGATTTATGGGGGGGGGTGATCTCTTTTTAACGCAATTAGAAGAGGCTTTCCTCGAGTTGATTCGCCTGATTGTTAGGTGTATAGGGAACAAAAGGCACGCCGGTACCGTTGAAGTTGAAATCGTTTAGGCGGAACCGGACGCCGCCAATGCCTTTATAAGGGTTGTAATAGAAGCCGAAGTCATAGGAGCGACGTCTCCAGATAACTTCGATGTTTGAGTTGATTACATCACCGTAGGAAGGAGATGCTGCATCTATGTTTAAATCTATGCCGGCATTGACCACCAATGGACCTGCAATTTGCTGGGTAATGCCAACCCCAAATGTTCCCAAATCAATGGCCTTGTCAAATGCAAATGGGCTGTCATTACCTCCCTTAAGTGTTGCTCCAGCGTTGAGCGATAATTGCGTGTAGTCAAGGAAAGGCTTGCTGAATGTTCCCAGGGTCATTGTTGGTCCGCCACTAAGAGTGATGGTTCTTTGTCCAGCACTTTGATCACTGTAGGCACTTAAGGAGGTTCTCAGATTAGTCTTGAAGTCCAGTCCAGGAACAATTGCTACTGGTGAGTAGCGGTATGCTGCTTCTGGAGTAAGGGCAGCGTGTTTTCCCCGCCAGAGTGGGTAACTACTATTCAAAGATCCGTAGAAATTGGCACGCCATAGATCGGCCAGATTGTCACTTTTGAATTCTTCTGCTTGGTAGTTGCCTGCGCCCGCTCTGAGGAGATAGTTGTTATTTAGTTTCCCCCAGCGCCAACCGCCTTTCTTTTGCAGGTAGGCTCCGTAGGCCGAGTAGATATCGGTTTCTCCAAGTGATCCATTCCAAGTCTTATAGCGATAAGCTCCAAAGATGTTTGCATCGATGGAACCAATTAGAGGAAGATCAAAGTCGTTTTTGATATCTCCCCAGTAACGACTACCGTTAGCAAAGTTCTGGGGGTTGAAAGTACTAAGGTCGGCATTGAGATCTAACTTCCACCCCCAGGTCTGGCCACTTAGTTCTACTTCTAGGCCTAGTAAGTCAGCCGCAGTTACTGATTGGGAAACTTTGCTGCTGTCAGTTGAGCTGCCGGGTGCAACGTAGCTGTTTGTATCTCCGTCTTTAGCTCGCTCTAAAAGGAACTGAGGTTGGAGAGAGAGGGTGTAGTTCTTGCTCAGTTCTATAGGTTGAAGTTCGCGACCAACGAAGAAACCATCTCGGTCTTTTTTATCAGTGCCAAACACCCAGCGGTTTTCGACTTCCTCTTGCTTTTTGATTCGTTGATTTCTGGAGACTGGGATCGGTAGCCGTTCCTCGACAATTAGTTGATTGCGACGGCTACTGATCAAAATGTCCCCGTTGGCTGCCTCAGTGGCAACAACGTCTTCTGCATCAATGCGTGTTTGAGCAGGCGTAAAGGGATCATTGGAGAAGCCCATACGGTCAGCTTTCCAGCCTTCTGGACTAATCGTGACCTTTGCGGATTGCACCCTCCAGCGGCTGATGGATCCTGTGACAAGTTCAGATTTTCCTTGTAGTTGAGTGGCACGAATTCCGCCAAATTTATTTTCTTCCTCAACATTTTCATTATCTTCATTGCCTTTTGTAATGTCGTGTTGACTCTCAATAGTTAGTGTCTGTTGGAACTGGATGTTGTTAATACGTTGATCGATCTTGGCAATTTCCTTGTTGCGTAGAGCTTCCTGCTCTGCAGGAGATAGAGATAGTTTGGATGTGCTTGTTTGGGTCGGTCTATGAGCTGCTGCAGGTGTTGTGTCTTGAGGGAGAGCCACTGTTTGAGCGGCAGGATCACCATCGCCAAGCGTGATCGATTCCAGTTTTTCCGAGAGGTTTTGACGAGTTGGCCTGTCAGCCCGATCTGAGTCAGGACAGCCTAGTGGAGGTGGCAGATCAACTTGCTTCGCCAGTTTGTTGTCTTCGCCCCAGCGGTATCTCAAGCCGAGTAGATATGCGTTACTGCCTTCTTTAACATCATTGTAGGTACCAAAAGCTCCTGAGCGGTGATGAATACGTCCGACAAGGGATAGCTGTTCCGAGACTGTGGCTTCAACCTCAAAGCCCAGATAGTTGAGCAATTGCGAATAGTTCTCTCTGTATGTGCGCTCATAGTTGCTATTGGCCGTGTTGAAGCTGATGCCCTCGATTACGCCGAAACTTAACCACGGTTGCACCCATAGGCGTGCGCCTATTCCAAGCACACCTTCGCCGAAATTCTGAGTTGGTGTGTCTGCAAATGGTACTGATTGATTGAATTCTCCTCCGGCTTGTTTGTTGGCATGATGGCCAAAGAAATCTGCCTCAAGCTCAAGTGCAAAGGGTCCGGCGCGATGGATTCGTTTCTGTATACCCAGGCCTAAGAGATATTCCGGTCGGATGCGTCCATTGAATAGAAAGGTATCTCCGAAATTCGAATCAATCATTTGTCCACCCCAGGCGGTTACGGCCCAGGGATTGGGATGCCATTCAGGGATCGATGGCAGCACTGTCGGACAGGCCATGCCAGGTTCTTTTTTGCTTTTTTGTATTGGTAAGCGCGTCTGCGGCGGTGAGGTGCCATTAGGAGTCTGATCAGTTGTTTGAGAATTAGGATTGAGGTCGATCGCTGCGGTATCGAGATCTAGAACGCCATAAACATCTTCTAGTTCCCCTTCTTTTTGAATCAGGCTGTAACGAAGGGAACTGGCCTGGAAGTATTGAGATCCCTTGCGGAAACGAACGCTACCCCTTGCATAAAGAGTGTTGAAGACTTTGTTGAACTCAATGCGATCTGCCTTGAGAACGCCGCCGTTGAGCAATGCTCTGACCTGACCTTCAGCAATAAAACGTTCTTGGCGGGCGTCATAGCGCTGGCGATCAGCCCGAAGTTTGAGCTCTTGGGGTGGGGTGGCAGGCCTTTGGGTTGGTAAGGATGTGAGCTGGTATTGAACTTCAGCTGATTGCTGCAGCTGTCGCACTTGTATGGATATGGGCTGACGTTGAATTTCTGTTGATTGCTTCAGCTGCTGCGCTGGCATCAAAATGGGACCGCTCTTTGCGGGAGCAGAGTTACCTTTCTTGAATGTTTTGTCTATCTCTGCAAGCACCTCAGCAGGGAACATCCCTGTCGCGATTGTCGCCAGGAGTCCTGCTATACGAACTGAGGGGCGTATAGCCACCAAAAGATTTCTGCTCCAGCGAGGGATCTTCCCACGATCGATGGTTGATCTGAGCTGGTCTCAGTCCAGTGCGTGGCGTGACCCGAGCCAGAAGAGTTCTGGCCGTGAAACGTCAGTCTTCGAGGTCCTTACGTGCTGGCGTCCGAGCGGGATCGCTGGCCAAGAAGCCGAAGACGAATACAGCAATGAAGAAGAAGACGACCGAGTAAACGGAGAGCTTGAGGGCGAGCATGGAGACCGATCAGCTTCTAGTACATCAACAACATCTTATGGGGCATAGCGGGGGTATAGCGATGCAGAAGCGGCATCTAGCCCAACGATTGGCGTGGATTGAAACTTTTCGAAGTCGCTCTCGGAGGGATATAAAGCCAGGTTGGTACCGCAAGGATGACCTTGGCCGGCGTTCTCTACTTCAGGATGACTGGGGGCTAATCCATCGACCCGACTGGGTTGAACGAGGGTTGTTGGTCTGGCCACGCGGTGGGGTTTGGCTGCAATTAGAGCAGGAGATTCTCTTTCCGGAAGACTGGCGACAAACTCAGGCCAGTTGTGTGCGGCTGGTATTGAGTTGGTGGGCAGAACAGGTGCGTATTTGGGTGGATGGCGTGTTGGTTCACGAGGGGGACCTGTTTGACACCACTTGCCGTTGGATGCTTCCTGAATCGACTTGTTGGCATAAACCTTTAAAGCTGCTGTTGGAGTTACGCAGTCCTTGTCATGACGATGGCGCGCTGATCAATAGCGATCTGGTGCTCGAGCCCAGGGTTGGTGAAGTGGATTCAGATCAGGTTCTGCTGCCTGAAGCGCTGGAGTTGTATCTGGAGGCAGGAGAGACACTGCCGGATGACTGGCTTGAGCTGGATCCGCTTGGTCAGGAGGCAAACGAGGCTGTCAACAAACAACTTCTTAAGACATCGCGGCCGCCGGGACTTATCCATTGGATAGGTCATGCCCATCTCGATTTGGCCTGGTTGTGGTCAGTGGCAGATACCTGGCAAGCGGCAGAGCGCACCTTCAGCTCTGTGCTGCAACTGATGCAGCGATTTCCTGATGTTCATTTCAGTCATTCCACACCTGCTCTTTATCAGTGGGTTGAGCATCACCGTCCAGCTCTTTTTTCTGCGCTGCAGGAAGCAAGTCGGGCGGGTCGCTGGGAACCCATCAATGGTCCTTGGGTTGAGACTGATTGTGTGCTGGTGAGTACTGCTTCGCTTTGGCGACAGTTCAAGCTTGGACAGCAGTACAGCCGATCAGTATTCCCTGAGTGGTCGCACGAGCTGGCTTGGCTTCCAGACAGTTTTGGCTTTGCGGCTGGATTGCCAGCGGTGGCGGCCCAAACAGGAATCCGTTGGTTCTGCACTCACAAGTTGGCTTGGAATGCAATCAATCCCTTCCCGCATCGACTTTTTCGTTGGTGCAGCCGTGGGCAAGCGGAGCTACTGGCTTTGATGCTCCCGCCCATTGGCACCGGTGGGAATCCGATGGCCATGCTTCGCGAGCAGAGGTCCTGGAGAAAGTCAACCGCGATTGAAGAGGCGCTCTGGCTTCCGGGAGTTGGTGACCACGGTGGAGGTCCCACGGCTGAAATGTTGGAGCAGTTGCAGCTTTGGAAGGATCACCCTCAGGCTCTGCCACAAAGACCAGGCACAGTACGGGCTTATCTTGCAGCGCTTGCAAATCATGCTGACAAGTTGCCGGTGTGGCGTGATGAGCTCTATCTCGAGCTTCATCGGGGTTGTGCAACTACCCGTCCAGACCAGAAGTGTCATAACCGCAACCTGGAAAGACTTTTAAGGGAAGCGGATCTGGTTGTTGCTTTGTTGGTTTGCCATCTTGGCCAGAAAAGCGCTGATGTTGAAACTTGGCTGTCCTCATTGCCAGATTGGCGGCCACTGCTCTTTCAGCAGTTTCACGACATCCTTCCAGGAACCTCGATCCCAGAAGTATTTGAGCAGGCTGAGCCGATTTGGCAGTCGTCATCTCGTGAGGCGAGGCGTAGCCGCGATCAGCATTTACAACAGCTTTTGCGGTGTGGGATCTCCTCCCTCGAGCGCCAGGAGCAAGCATCAACCAGCGTCGGGTGGGCCTGGATGGGCTTGCAGCCTTTGCATCGTTGGTCACCCTTGCTGAGACTGCCCCGAGACCATTGGAGCAGTGGAGGGGTGAGCCTCCCATGCCAAGAGGCAAAGGGCGGTGGCACCTGGGTGCAGTTGCCTATTCAGCAAGGGGTTACAGCAGTGCCGCTGCAGCGCTGCTTAGGCAAGGTTCCCGATAGAGCTGATGCCCCTGTTGTTCGTGGGGCTGTGGAGCTCCAGGACCTTGATGGAAAGGGTTGGCGGATTGGTAATGGACTCCTCGAAGCTGATTTTGATTGCCAAGGTTTGCAGCAATTAAGGGATCGCAATGGGGTGCCTCAGTTGGCAGCGCCACTGAATTGGGGCCTCTTTCGCGATCGTGGTGAGTTTTGGGATGCATGGGATCTGGCCGCTGACTATCGGCTGCATCCGTTACCCCTGAAATGGAACGGTTCGATGGAACTGGTGGAGAGCGGACCGCTTGTAGTGCGTTTGCTGTATCGGGGTTGGGCTGGTAGTAGCGCTCTACGCCTTGATCTACAGCTACGAGCTGATTGTCCCTGGATTGAGCTCAATCTTGGTGTTGATTGGCAGCAAACACATGAGTTATTGCGCTTGGATGTGCCTTTGGCTCGGCTAGCGGCGCGATGGGCGGCCGACACTAGTGGAGGGGTTGTTGAACGGCCAGCAGAAGCTGTTACTGCAAGGGAAAAGACCCGCTGGGAGGTTCCTGTGATTTCTTGGTTGGCGACTGAGGTAGCGGCACCGGGTGGTGGCCTCGCTGTGTTACTGGATGGCCCTCAGGGTGTGGATGTGAGTTCTGAAAGGCTTGGCGTATCTCTTCTTAGAGGTGCTACCTGGCCAGACCCCTTGGCTGATCGGGGTTGGCATCAACAACGACTGGCGCTGATGCCTGTTCCTCAGGGTTGGAGTCGGGATGCTGTTCCTCAGGCAGCACTGGCTTTTCGTGAACCGGGCTGGCTGGGGCCTTCTGATCTCAAGGTGCCATGGTCAGGATTGCCATCTTTGCCTGCAAACCTTGTTCCAGTAGCCGTGACCCATAGCGAATCAAGGCAGTTGAAGATCAGCGTGTTGAATGCAGGTGCAAGCCGTCAAACTTGGGCCACAGGCAAGAGCTGGCGAGTTAGCAGTCCTTCCCAGTCTTGCCACGTTGAAGCCGTGGAGTTGAAGCCGGGAGAGTTGGTTGAGCTATCGCTAGAGCTTGTCAGTTGAGTTAGTTTCTCAGTCTTCGTGCTCTTCAAAGGGGTCTTCGAGTTCTTTTGAGGGGGGCCCAAAGGCGGTGTAGATACCAAATCCGGTAAGGCCGAAGGTGATCGTTACCAGGGCGATTAGCAGGTAGATGGTTTCGGGGGAGGAGCTTTCCATCACATCTCTAGACAGGATTGTCAGTATGCGGACTATGACCCTTAGAGTATGCAGGCTTAATCACCATCCGAGACCCAAGCTTCGTTATGGCTCAAAGCACACGTCTGGGAAATCTCATCAAATCTCTACCCGGCTATGCACCAGGCAAGGTAGTGCCTGGCTGGGGAACTACCCCAGTGATGGCTGGCCTTGGGGTCATGCTGTTGATTTTCATGCTGACCATCTTGCAGATCTATAACAAGTCTCTGCTCCTCCAAGGCATCAACGTCGATTGGACAGGCCTAGGCTGAGGTTCGCCTATGAATGTGTTTGGCATTGGTCTCCCCGAGATGGCGGTCATTGGCGCCATAGCGTTGCTTGTTTTTGGACCTAAGCGTCTTCCAGAGTTTGGCCGCACTCTTGGCAAAACCTTGAAAGGTTTTCAGGCGGCTTCAAAGGAATTTGAGCGCGAGATCCATAAAACCATGGCGGAGCCTGAGTCAATTGAACCTGAGTTAATGGAAGAGGAGAAGCGGGAACCGCTCACTCAGTCAAGCTCTCAGGTCCAAAGCGAACACTCTCAGGAGGTTCATAGCCCTCCCGGCAGCTGAGTGGCATGAGCCCGGGTGGTTTACGTCTGGTAGTTGGCCTGGGTAATCCAGGGTCCAAGTACAGCGGCACGCGTCACAATATCGGCTTTATGGCTCTCGAAAAGCTTTCAGTGCAAAAGGCTGTCAGCTTCAAGCAGCAAGCAAAGCTCCATGGCCTGATGGCTGAAGTTGGCCTAGGTGCAGAAAGGCTTCGCTTGCTGATGCCGCAAACCTACATGAATGAAAGCGGCCGCTCGATACGTGCTGCCTTGGATTGGTTTGATTTGGAGGTCAATCAGTTACTGGTGCTTGTTGATGACATGGATTTACCCTTGGGTCGTCTGCGGCTACGCACCCAAGGCAGTGCAGGAGGTCACAACGGGCTGCGAAGCACGATTCAACATCTAGGTACTCAGGATTTTTGCCGTTTGCGCATTGGTATCGGTGCTCCAGGTTGTACCCCTGAAGATCGGCGAGCTCGGACGGTCTCGCATGTGCTCGGAGTTTTTAGTAAGGAGGAGAACTCACTACTAGATCAGGTTCTAGATGAGGTGATGATGGGTTTGGACCTGATTCAGCGCCTTGGCGTGGAACGTGCAGGTAATCGACTTAATGCGTTTCAACCTGAGGATTGTTCTGCCTCCTGATGAGCAATCTTCCCGTCACTACTGCACATTTGCGTGTACATCGTCAAAGCTTTGCCGAAAAGTGTTTGGATGGCGAGGTTTCGGCAGGTGGTTTTCAGTGGCAGTTCAGTTGGGCTTTCGATCGCGGTGAATTGAGTGTGGAACCCTCACTTGGGCGAGCTCTTATTCAGGATGCTCTGCTGCGCTTTTTAGTTAAGGCTGATTACCACCTAGAACCTGGCGGGGATTACATGTTTACGGTTAGGGCTCGGTTCTGAAGTTGGGTGGTCCGGGCCAATAAAGCTGTTGTTGGAGATGGTCTTCAAGTATTACAAGGGCGGCTACAGCATCTAGATCATGGGGAGGCAGAATCATCCCCCTTGGTAGCCAGCGTTGCCAGTTATTGGGTGGCCATAATTGCCAATAGCGTTGGCGGGCCCGCAGGGTTGTTCCCCGTTCTTCCACTACTTGCAAGGGAGCGATATGGCTTAGCAGATTTTGCCAGTATTCACTGCTGGTGCCGTTGCCGATCATTATTCCTTGTAAGGGTGCTTGTTTTTGCCAGCTATTGATCAAGTCGATCACAGCAGCAGCAGCTATTACTTTTCCATCAAGTACAGCACCTGCCTTGGGGTCAACGAGTACGAGCCCACATTTGCTGCGGCCAGGATCGATGGCTACCAGCCTTGTCATCGATCTTGTTTAGTAAGTTCACCACTAACAGGCTGCAGCACAACAGCCACAGGATCAGCTGTATCGCTGTTGCGTAGCGCGATTGCTTCTAGTTCAACTTGCCCTTTGGGTCGGTTTAGTAATGCCTTGCCGAGCTGGTTCATTTTGCCGCCATCGATCTGCAGCCCGGAGCTAAGAGAGCCGCGTCGTTTTACTTCCGCCAGAGTTGAAGCCAGTAGGAGGTTGAGGCGGTTGCGAATCGTTTCAGCACTCTGCTCATTTTGGTCCAGGGTTGTTCGTGCTAGCACCTCTCCCTTACGGACTACGGTGATATTGGGACGAACATCCGGGAAGGAATACACCACGTTTTCCCCACGCAATACATTGGCAGCAGAGCGCACATTGACCACCCAGGTGCCTGGTTTGCGGATGATCTGCTCGATTCGCTTGATATCGCTGCGAGGCACTAGCAGGATCTGTCGATTAGCTTCTTCTCCGGGTCGTACGCGTCGGAATGCCTCCTGATTGGCTTCTTGTAGCAGGCGGTTGATTACGTCTCTTGCCTGGCTGGGATTGTCGAGCCGCAGAGTGGCAGCAACAAGTTGTTGTCCACTGCTTAGGACTACATCGCCTCGACGTAAGGCAATCAGGTCGGTTTCAAGCTGTTTCAGCTCTTTTTCAGCCTTGTTAATTCTGCTGCGAACATTGACCAGTTCAACTTCCGTTCGGCGGATGTCTGCATCTTTTTTGGAAATATCGCGGCTTAGACGGGCTTTTTCTGCTTCGAGCTGCTGTCTTTGTTTTTGTAGTGGTGCCAGTTCTTTGCGAAGCTCAGCAGCCCGCTTCTGAACTTGCTTAAGTTCATTCTGCACTTGAACGCTGTCCAATTTGGCCTGCTGCAGATCCCGCTCGGCATTGGACTGGGCTAAGCGGCTTGTTTTGAGTGCATCGCGGCTTGTCTGCAGCTTGGCCTGAAGCTCGTCAAGTTCAAATAGTCCTATGCGCAGTTGTCGACTGACCATCAGCATCAGTCCTAGGGATAGTGCACTGATCAAGCTGCCAGTGAGCACGGTAATGACTACAGCTGTTCGTCGTGGTCTGAGATTGAACAGGCTTAGCCTGGCTTTGCCCACACGGCTGCCGAGTCGATCACCCAGGGTGGAGAGCACGCCACCGAGCACAAGTAGGGCGAGTATCAGCAGCCAGCCGTTCACAACAAGAGGCGGTTGGGATCAGGAATAGGGCCAACCTGAGCCCCATCCTGGACCGTGATGGGAATCTGTTGAATCAGTTGAACTTTTTGGCTAGGGCAATCGGATCTAGAACGGAGATTTTTTTGCGATCGATTTGCACTAGATCAGCATTGCGCAGGTCTCCTAGCAGGCGAGTAATCGTGACGCGAGTAGAGCCGATGGCTTCTGCGATCGACTGGTGTGAGAGGCGAAGGTCGATGGTTATTCCTTTGTCTCCTGGAACACCGAAATCTCTGCAGAGGACTAGTAGGAAACTCACAAGCCGTGATGACATGTCGCGGTGAGTGAGGGTTTCGATCATGGTTTCGGTTTGCAATATCCGACTGGAGAGACCCTGCAGCAGAAGTAATCCCACGCTGGTGTCGTTTTCGATTGCTTGACGTACTGATGTGGCTGGCGCTGTGATCATTTCCACGCGAGTGAAAGCCACGGCGTGATAAAAGCGGTCTGAGCGATGGCCTGTGAGCAGTGAGAGCACGCCAAACAGGCTGTTTTCACGCAGTAATGCAACGGTTATCTCTTCACCGGATTCATATACCCGAGATAGTCGAACGGCACCTCGCCGGATCAGATAAACCTTTTCGGCAGGATCGCCAGGGAAGAAGATAGTTTTAGAACGTTCCACCATCTCGTTGCTGGCGCCGTCTAGTTCGCGTATTACCTCGATCAGGGTTTTGGGGGTATCCGCGGTCGAACTGGCCAAGATCCCAGTCCCTTGACCAATTGGTTGTTGGGAGTAACGGCTGAAACCATTGATGACGCCGGCCATAGCAGCTGAGCAAATGGCAGAGATTTTTTAAAGCTAAGGAGAGTCCCTTGACCACCATGTAGCAATGGTGACGTTTTTTTAGGTTTTGTTTATAAGGGCTGACTTTTGGGCTGTTTGTAGATGCTTTAGGCCAGGTTCCGCAAGATTTAGTAGATCGTTCAGTTGATCTCTAGTAAATGGAGCTCCTTCAGCGGTGCCTTGCAGCTCTAGTAGGCGTCCATCAGAGGCCATGACCACGTTGAGATCAACATCCGCCCTGGAATCTTCACTGTAGTCAAGGTCGAGTAGGGGATATCCATCCACTAAACCAACGGATACAGCAGCCACTTGCTCGATGATGGGCTGGTCAGTGAGTAGGCCTTGTTCGATTAAGCGTTCGCAGCCTCGCTTTAAGGCAACCCATGCTCCGGTGATGGCGGCTGTGCGTGTGCCGGCATCAGCCTGAATTACATCGCAATCAATCAGCAGGGTGTTCTCCCCTAGCGCGTTCATGTCCACTACAGCGCGCAGGCTGCGACCAATCAGGCGCTGAATTTCTTGGGTTCGTCCGGAAAGTTTTAGTAGTTCACGGTTTTGGCGTTGGGGGGTAGAACCTGGCAGGAGGCGGTATTCGGCGCTGATCCAACCTTTGCCTTGGCCTTTGCGCCAGCGGGGCACACCTTCTTCAAGGCAAACACTGCAGAGCACCGCGGTACGACCGGTGCGGATGATTACGGAACTAAGGGCAAAGCCCATCGGATCCCATTTGATTTCGAATGGTCGTAGTGCATCGGCAAGGCGGCCGTCGGCACGGGGCTGGGTGGAGGAGAGCATCTGGGCCGTTGGCGAGAGAGGTGACTTCAGCTTGGCTGGAGCAGGAGCTTTTACACCATAGATAGTGTCAAGAACCTTGTTAAGCCAATTTCCGCCGCTACATTCGACTTTCTGCCGGTTTCAACCGGTCGCTTGAGAATTTGATGACTGCCAGTTTGAGCCCTAGCCATCGCTCCATGGATCCACGCAAGAGCGATCATCGTGCGCAGGTGAGTGCTGGCATTGGGCCTTTGCTAGCGGTTGCAGAGCGACCGCCGCTGCATCTAGTAGCTCCTGAAGGTCAGCTTCAGGTTTATACAGCTCCCTATCGGGGCAGTTTCTCTGCTGTCTTAAGTCAGGCGTTAAGAACTGCTGGGCTAGGGAGTCGTGTAATGGTTGCTCAGTTGCTCAAGGGGGGAGTTGATCAAGGCCCAGAGGGGCGAGTGCGTTTATGTGGGCGCCTGGATTGGTTGCGTCCGGCGGTTTCTGGTTGTTTATCTGAGCCGGCTTCATCGCTTGAAGCTGATTCCAGCGTGCCTGAGGCTGTTGAAGCTATTTGGCAGGAATGTCGTGATCGCTTATTGGCGGGTGATTTAGATCAGCTAGTGCTCGATGAGCTTGGCTTGGCGATTGAGCTTGGCTATCTCAACGAAGCAGAGGTGCTATCTACTCTGGATCAGCGCCCTGGCTCGATGGATGTCATCTTGACTGGCTCAGCTATTCCTTCGCTATTGATGGCAATGGCTGATCAAGTAACTGAGTTGCGCCGTGGTTTCTAATGCTTAAAAACGACCGTTGGATCACTGAGCAGGCCGCAGCGGGAATGCTCGAACCCTTTCAGGCTGGTTTGGTTCGACATCTTGATCCAGAACAGCGGCAGAGCCCTGTACTCAGCTTTGGCTGTTCTTCTTATGGCTACGACCTAAGGCTTTCGGCGAAGGAGTTTTTGATTTTCCGCCATGTACCTGGCACGGTGATGAACCCGAAGCGGTTTAATCCCGCAAACCTCGAATCCACTCCATTGCATCAAGATGAAGATGGCGAGTATTTCATTCTTCCGGCTCATTCATATGGGCTAGGTGTGGCACTGGAGAAGATGAAGGTGCCTGCAAATATCACTGTGATCTGCCTGGGCAAGAGCACTTATGCCCGTCTTGGCATCATCGTCAACACCACGCCTGCTGAGGCCAGTTGGGAGGGACATCTCACGCTTGAATTTAGTAATAGTTCTGGAGCCGATTGTCGGATTTATGCCAATGAAGGTATTTGCCAGCTCCTCTTCTTTGAAGGGGATCCCTGCGACACCACCTACAGCGACCGCAAGGGCAAATATCAACATCAGCCAGAGCGCGTCACCCTCGCCAGGATCTAAAGCAACAGGCATATTGAATGCATGTCTGTATTCAACATATTTTTTTAATTTTAGCGGATATTGATAAAGTAGAAGGCATTCCTCTACTCCCCTACCGATGCCAGAAGAGCAGCAAAATTCAACATCTGCTGATGCCGAGGAAAACACCTCTGGGGATTACTTAGGTGGCTGGGGACGATTTGGCAATTCTTTTGTTTTATGGGTGAGTGTTGCCGTGCTCGCTGCTTGTGTAGGAGTTTTGCTGTTCAGCATCACTTTGCTTAAAGGTTAGGAGTGAAGTCAGTCAATAAGAATTCCTTGGATCGCATTCAATTGCTATTCAGGTTTTCAGCCATTATGGAGATTCTTGGTGGCATAGTTGTATTAGTAATGCCAGTTAAGTTTGTTTCATTGCTTTTTGGGCAGTCGATAGACTTTGGTGGCATAAATATCACAAGATTATTTGCTCTGGCAATCATTTCTCTGGGCATCGCGGCTTGGGAATCCTCAAGTGATGTGCCGATGTCAAATCCGAGAAAAGCTTTGTGCATTTATAATATCGCTGTTGGTCTTTTGTTGATTTCTATTGGAATAAACGAAGAAATAATTGGTATTCTCTTGTGGCCAGGTGTGCTATTTCACCTTGCGCTAGGTTTGCCGATGTTGCTAGGCCTTAGGTATTAATAGATTTAGCAAGCCAGATGAGAGAATGCTGCTATTGACCGAGCGGCAGATCTTGAATAAATTTCAATGCTATTGCAATGATTGGAAATATAAGGCGGTTTTTTAATTTACTTGATTGGTTAAAGCATATATCTAGTTTGTCGCAGAGTTCCTTGGTAGCGGTGCCAACTAATTAGAACTTTAAGCTGGTGCCATTGCCTTGATAGCGTGCAGTCTGTTATTGGCTGTAAGTAAAAACTAGAAACATCCTTCAGTGGCAAGGTGGTTGGTGTGAGTATTTAGGGAATTAGAATGAATTCGATAAGCATTTGCTGGCAGTTGCTAGCAGTAGCTGTTTAATGCAAAGATCAAGCTGCCAATGCCTCTAGCTCAGCAGTCTCTGGCTCAGTCACCATCCATTGATAGATCAATCTGCCAGCCACACTGTCTAGCTCTTTGTGGTTGAGTTCTGACTTTGCGTTGTAGATATCTTCTGTATTGATGCTATATCCAGCTGCTTTGGCAATGGCAATTGCTGCATCAATATCCCCAGCGAATTTGAGTTTCTCTTGTAGTGAGATATCACCTTTGACCTTGCCGATGAATGCTTGGACTCTTTTATGGCTCAATATTACTTTTCTGCAGGGGCAAGGAATTGTTGGCATCAGAGGAGGACTGTCCGCTCTTTTCGTGAGAGCGCAATATCGTGTTGATGTCTATGGCTCGCTCGATGTCGTGCGTTGTCTGCCTAGATCGATGCATTGGCAATAGCTTGCAGTGATGCTCCATAGCACTAATGGCATCTGAGATGGAGGTATTCATTTCAGGTTTTGAGGATTAGTCGAGGGAATAAACGTATTGGTTGACGCTAAGAAGTTGATGTCTTTTTTTGTATTGAGCAGCAACAGGCTCAGGCTGGATCAGATGGCTGGCTATAGATCTAAAGGCTGATGATGCCTAGTTGGCATGAGTTATGCCTAATCGATCAGCTGTGATTGCGTGGTCCTACGGGGTCTGGATTATTTGCCTTTAATGTTGAATCTGGCAAGCTACTAATTGCACCAACTCCTGCGAACTTTGGTAGAGGCTGGTCTTGGATCAGAGCATTGGTTAATTGCTGCAGTTGTTCATGACTGCGAACACCCACGGATAAACCTTTTGGATCACCTTTGGCATCGAAGAAGTTCAGCTGGGGAATGCCGTTGACCTTGTATTCCTCGGTGAGATCTTGCCAGCGAGGGTTATCTACGTTGATCAATACAACATCTAGTTGGTTTACGGTTTCGCGTTCCATCGACAGTAAGGCTGGTGCCATTTCACGACAGGCCTGACACCAGTCGGCATAAAATTCGATCATGGTTGGTCGGCCATTGCTGAGTGCGGTGTCTGGGTCTAGTGAGCGTCGTGCCAACTGTTCCAGTGGAGCTTCTGCATTGAGGCCACCCCGTAGCAGGAAGAGAACTACGGCCAGCCCCAATGCAGTGAATAGCAGTAAAAACCTTTGGCTTGGACTGAGGGTGGAAGGCGAGGGACTTCCGGTCATGATGGGTTAGATGCTCGAGGCACTTTGACAGGTTTGTTTTGTTGTTGTTCGCTTCAATAGCTGAGGTGTTTTGAAGTGAAGAGTCTTTTTACTATTTGCTGACGCCGATGGCGATTCTGCGTCTACTGCTTCTTCCCGTTCGTGCTCCAGCGTTACTGGTGCTCTTTGCGGTGGCGGTCGTCATGGGCAACCAATGGTCGATTATTCAGCCGGCGCTGAAAATCACTCCAAGCATTGATGCACAGCTCTTCTGGACCGTTGAGGTGCTACAGGCGATGGTGGTGGTGGTGATCTGCACGATGCCGGATCTGATATTGCGTCGACTTTCGTTGTTAATGGCTTCCAGCCGGGCGATCAGTTTGGTGATCGTTTTGCTTTTGGTGATCACTGGCGGGCTTTACCTTCTGCACCTCAGCCTGCTCGCTGATGTTTTGATCCTTGCGTCTGCGCTACTACTTGCTCGTTTAGATCTCACGCGTATTCGAATTGTCCCTGCGCCGGCTGTTATGGCAATTGTCTTGGGAGTGATTTTGCTTTGCGGCATCTGGTTGGGCCAAGAGATTGCTACTCCTTTACATCCCAGTTTTGCAGGGCTCTTTGGACCCGATATGTAAATAGCTCCATAGGTTACCGAGCACTTTTTTTGTGTAGATGCGTGTTTCCGGGTAAGGGATTCGTTCTACCCAGAGTTCAGGGTCTGTTTTGAGCTCGCTCGTTAGCCATTCGGTCACTGCGCCGGGTCCGGCGTTGTAGCTGGCAGCCGTCAGCCATGGATTGCCTTGCCAGTGCTTTAGCAGGTTTGCTAGGTAGCGGGCTCCAAGTTTGCTATTGGTTTGAGGATTGAGCAGTTCTTCTTTTTTTAGAGAGCCATCGCTGAGTTCTGCTGCTGTTTCGGGCATCAGTTGCATTAGCCCTACTGCACCTGCCGAGGACTTCACTCCAGGTGAGAAACGCGATTCTTGCTTTGCTATTGCCAGAAGTAGTTCTGGTCGGATGTCACTACTGCGACTTGCTTTTGATATCGCAGGCCAGAAGCGATAGGGATGTTGGCTGCGATGCAGCAACTGGCGCATTTGGCAGTCTTCTCCTACAAGTCGCAGACTTGCTTGCCAGAGCTGGCTCAAGCCTGTCCAGTAATCACCAACGGCCATCCTTAACCGGCCTTCTACCACTCTGTTGTTGGCGGTATCGATTGTGCGATCGGTTTCACTGTGTAGGTTCAGCCAAGTTTCCCAAGCATCTGTGGCTAGTCCCAGTCGCCAGAGGGTATCTACTAGCTCATCTCCACTGTTTATTGGAGTCCACTCGCCAAGCTCAGGCTTGGAATTGGATATTGATAATTGCTCACCGCTCAACGCAGGCAGATCATCTTGACCAAGGCGGGCTTGCGCACGCCAGGTGTAGTAACCACTGGGATGGGATTTAAGCAGCTTCTCCCAGATCTGCTTTGCTTCTTGATTCAGGCCCTGCTTGGCGGCTATGAATCCGATCCAGAATTGTTGCCTGGCGGCCAGGGGCTCCGGTAATTTTTTTGTTGGGATGCTTTTTAGAACTGATTTAGCTTTTTCCCATTGCCCTTTCAATAGGGCCTCTCGGGCTAGATCCCATTGCAGTTGCCAGCTTGCAGGATCGTCAGGCCAGCGCTGAAGAAGGCTTTCTGCTTGTTTCCTGTCTTGAAGGCGTACTCGGGCTGCAGCAACGCTTGGTGAGTTTTCGGCAAGGCTGGCTGGCAGCGCTTCCAGTAGGGCTGTTTTGGGATGGAGGGGTTCGCTAAGCAGCTTTGCTGCTTCAATACTTTCCTTGGCTTCTGGATGCTCTTGCGCTAGTCGCAATAGCAGAGATTCACCCTGCAGTTTTTGCTCCTCATCGCCTCGCAGCAGCGTCTGGCCAATAGCTAGGGCGGCAGCAGGTTTGGCTGGTTGCTCTGCTAGGCAGCTCAGTGCTGTTTTGCCATCGCCAAGTTTTGCCAGGCCGATGGCCAAATCTTGTCGCTCTTGGGCTGAAGGCCCGTTTTTTATTGGAGCTTTGCAGGCACTACGCATTAGGTCGGTAGCTCCAGGCCAATGAATCCCCCAGCGGCTGAGGTGAATGGCTCCTTGATGCTGGCTGTTGCTGGCCTCCAATTCAATGGCGCTCTCGAGTGCGGCTGGGTGTGCGGGCTGAAGCTTGAGCAGTTGCTTGCGCAGTTCAGGTTGTTGGCGCCCGAGGTAGTAATACGCATCAGCAGTGGCCGCAGCGTTGGGGAAACTTTTCAGCAGGTTTTGCCAGAGCTGGTTGGCCTTAGATTTTTCCCCTAGGCGCATGGCATTTTGCGCCTGCAGTTTGAGGGCAACGGCTGCTAGTGGACTGTTCCCCCAACCCTGACCAGCCAACAGCCTCTTACGCCAAGGTGAATCTTTGGACTTGGCTGCCAGCAGTAATGCGGCCTCTCTACGTTGCTGTGGGTCTATTGACCAGCGATAGAGCTGCCAGAGTTCTGTTTGTGAAATCTTGGCAGTGAGTTTTTTTGGCTGCGCTCTTAATAGCTCTTGGCTAGCGAGGATTGCTGCCAAGCTGAGCAGGGCTGTACCCCCGAGCAGGGCTGTACCCCTGAGTAAGGGGAATCCGCGAAGTTGGTTCGCGATCACACCAGATCAGAAACTACTGGCATTCTGTGGCGAGGCCATCCAGATTTGTAATGCTTTCTTCGCAACGATTTATTCGGCCTGCTCAAGTTCAGCAGAGTTGATATCAAGATTGCATTGGTATTCGCTGCTGTTGTTTTTGGCCTTCGCTGGTTTTGGTTCTGTTTTGGAGTGGGCTTTAGTCTCCGACTCAGGCCCTTTAATCTTCAATCCACTTTTGAGACCTGATGGTCGCCGCTGCTCTTGATCCCTTAGGTGTTCCCCTCGGGACGGCTCAGGTCAGTTTTGGTACAGATGGCATTCGTGGTCGGGTCGGTACTTTCCTGACCCCTGCGCTTGCTTTGCAGGTGGGTTACTGGTGTGGTCAGGTGTTGCCAGAAGCGGGGCCGCTGTTGATAGGCATGGACTCCCGCACTAGTGGAGCCATGGTGGCATCGGCATTAACGGCTGGTTTGACCGCTGCTGGTAGGGAAGTTTGGAATTTGGGGTTATGCCCTACCCCAGCCGTACCTGGATTAATTCGAAAGCTTGGTGCTGCAGGTGGTTTGATGGTTTCAGCAAGCCATAACCCACCTGAAGATAACGGCATCAAGGTGTTTGCTGCTGATGGAGTCAAACTCAGTTCAGAGCAGCAGGCTCTAATCGAAGCGGGGCTTCGCGGTGAGGGTATTGGTGGCGCCGATCAACCGCTGATTACCAGTTGCGGTCCTGCTTATCAGCGCGATCAGCTGTTGAGCCATTATCGCGACTCTCTACTTGCCTCTGTGCAGCATCAACGCCTAGATGGTGTGCCGATTGTGCTTGATCTTTGCTGGGGTTCAGCAACTGCCTGTGGTGCTGAGGTTTTTGCGGCTCTTGGTGCTGATCTCACTGTGCTGCATGGTGAACCTGATGGAATGCGAATAAATGTTGGTTGTGGTTCGACCCAACTTGAGCCATTGCGGCGAGCTGTGATCGAGCGTGGCGCATCCATGGGTTTTGCCTTTGATGGTGATGCTGATCGGATGCTGGCTTTGGATGGTCAAGGCCGTGTTGTAGATGGTGACCATGTGCTCTATCTATGGGGATCAGTCCTTCAGGATCAGCAGGCCTTGCCTCAGCAAAGGCTTGTCGCCACGGTTATGTCCAATCTTGGTTTTGAAAGGGCTTGGCAGGCAAGAGGT
>JASLWC010000001.1 GCA_030741055.1 Prochlorococcaceae cyanobacterium ETNP18_MAG_14
AGCCAACGATTGCCGATAGGGCATTGTGTCCACTGATCGGCAATCTGCTCAATATTTTTGCCGCAAAGGTAGAAGGACATGCTCTTTTGAATCCAGATGCGATCTGCGATAAAAGCTGCTCTGGCGTCATATTCGGATCAGAGCTTAACCCTCTTATTCCAGTTAAGGTCATCATTCGCGACCAATTGCTTAATGTTTCCCCTTCGGGGATCCACTCATGTATGTAGTTGTCCCTGGATTCATGCTCATGCGCTGATTTAAATCCTCTTGGATACGAAAATTCAATCACCTGGCTGTAGATTGGGATTCTTGAATTGACGGTATATCCCTTTTGTCTATATGCGTCAAGACCGCTTTGCTGTGCATCAACTCCCCGTTGTGAATGTAGTAACACTGCAACTAATATCATTAGTGGCAGTGTTAAGTGTTTAAATGTAAGCTTAGGCATGCGAATCACTGCTGATATCTAGACGGCTTCACTATTATAATTGTTTGTAGGCAAGTATTTGATATGTTGCGATTCTTTCTCATTTACTATTTCACTTGCTAAGTCAAATGGGTTTAATATGTTTTTAGTTGACTTGGTTTAAAATACTCAACTAGCAAAGTAAGGATAAGACTATGTTGTTGGATTATTGTCGCCCCAGCACAGCTCGAGTGGTTTTCGATAAACCTTCAAGTGTTTGTGGTAAATACGGACCCTTGGCGAGCTGACCGCCAATACGCAAGCTCACTCCTGCTAAGACGACATCCACTACGGCCATTGAGATCAACCCCCTCACTAAGCTCCATCCCCAAGCAGCTTGTAACCAGAGAATTAGCGCTACTTCAACAGCAAGCAGCGCAAACAACATCAAAGTGCCGCCCATCGCCAGGAATACGCCTCCACTGATTAAGCGGCGTTTCTCACGGTCCACCTCCTGTAATGCAATACGAACATGCAGATCCATAACTGAACCAGCAATCGCAGTAACACGTGCCGCTGCACCTAATCCATGGCTACGTTGATCTTCACTCATGAGGACCGCCTACCTCCGGCAAATACCATTCCAATCAGTACACCTATCCCAGCGGCTACAGCAATTGACAACAGTGGACGTTTTCGCACCGGCCGCTCAATCCGCGGTCGCAGTGAGCTATTTAACTCATCAAGCAATTGTTCAAGTCGTTGCTCAAGTGGCTCCAGGCTGTCAGCTAAATCTTTGCTGCGATTGCCAGCAACATGCAGTAGCTCCTCTAGTTGGCTACGAACACCATTGCTCGTCTTACCTGAGTGCTGTGAAATAACACGAACCAATTCATCCAGGCTGCCCTTTGTTGCTTCAAGAGTGTCCCAAGCCAGGTCTGGCCAATTCTCCTGAATACTTGGCAGCAAACTCTCAAAACGCTCGCGGAACCTTTGATCGGCAGGGTTTGAACTGCTAGTGGATGACTCAGTGTTAATGGGTATCTGAGGGTCACAAGCTGCGGAATTCGTCGATTCCATGAATTCCAGACGGTTGAGCTAAGACTAGGGTCCCAGCGCGCGAGTGGAACCCCCTGCCACTGATCTCAATTGCTGCTTACTGCTGCTGTTACTGATTAATGACCATTCACTGGCTTGGCCCAAGTAGCAAACCCCTATGACTTTCTCCCTCTGAACAGATCGCAACTTAAGCAAAATCCCCTCTGCGCAACTACACCTTGACTGTTAAGTCAGGGTGTATCTGTTGTAACAGCAGTCAATAGATCTGGTGCGATAAAAATAGAAATAACTAATTACGCCTCTATTGATGGAGTCTGTGAGCAATTCTGTAGCTGAACTTTTAGGTAATTTGCAGCCTATCGCTACCCCTCGTCTAGAGCGCCTCCGGCAGCAAATCAGTATTCAGGAACTTGAGCTCAGCCTGGCTCGCCTTGGCTTTCCCTCTTCAACCTCTAGTGAGCAAGTCGAAGGAATCGCTAGTTGAGATAGCTCCTCATCTCTAGCAATACCGACTTGTCGGTAGCCATGAGCTGGGCTTGATTAGAATGACTTCATAATTTATTTGCGAACTCACTACTAAATATGCTGATCTTTTTTTAGATCAATTGCTATTGGTATCAAGCACGATTAAGCATTTTTTTACTCCCTTGGTGAAATATCATTTCGTATTCGGCATAAACTTTTTATCAAAGCATCAGTTGTATTCGCCAGGTACGTCCTGCTTCCTTACCGTCACTCTCTCAACCTTTTGTCCAGAAATGCGCAGTAACTCATCACCTGAGAATTCATAACCTAGGCCGGCAGCTAGCTTTGCTACCTCATCAGCGGTGGAAGCGGTTAAGACCTGCTGGCGTAAGTCAGAATCATCCTGCATTTTGATAAGAAAAGCTCGGAGTTGCTCGAGGGACAAAATTCAGGGAGCAGAGGCTTCCTGGAATGATATTCAAGATCATCCTGTGATGCTGAAAAATTATCTATTGCATCGCATCACTGCTTAAGCTTGCCTTGGTGAAGATCCATATCTAAAGTCACAGGCAGGTTGCGCAAGCGCAGTGGCCTTTAATTGCAATGGCTGCTGAAGAGGCTTTGCATGCGAGTTTTCATGTACGCCATAAACAATCAGAATTATTTAAATTTGCCTTTATTCTCAATCTGAGCATAGAGATGTGGATCTTTAGCTGCGAAAATATCAAAATTAGGTTTATTCGTGTTAAATCTATTTCTATCGCTGATTTAAATAATCTATCTCAAGTCGAATTGGAATTCTGACCAGATTTTTTCTGGTGCATTACGTAGCGCTGAACGCTCCCTTTGGAGGTCATTTCGATCTGCTCTTACAAAATGCCCCTCGTGTTCAGCCTGGCGATGCTGCAGCCACCAAGATTGACTGATCAGCATCAAGTCGCCGTTTGAGCTGGACGAGGTTGGGCTTGATCGATCCTCCTTGGTTTTTTCAGCAACTCTCTGCTTATCGATTGCGAAAAACGATTAGGAGTGCGGCTGTAAGTGCTGATCTGCAGGGGAGCATGGACAGTAAACACAGGCTCTGTTGGATCAGATCCGAATAGGGGGCTCGCCCTTGAGCTTCAAGAAAAATTCGCTAAAATCAAATCGCTGATGTCCCGTGCCACCTGTTGGTTCATATCAATCAGGTTGGGCTTGAGCAGTTCAAATCCTTTGGGGGGTCGATGACCATCCCCCTCGAAGAGGGTTTTACGGTAGTTACAGGCCCCAATGGGTCGGGTAAGAGCAACATTCTTGACGGAGTGCTCTTTTGCCTTGGCTTGGCCACTAGTCGCGGCATGAGGGCAGATCGCCTGCCGGACCTTGTTAATAGCGCAGTGCTTCGGGCGGGTAAGGCAGCGGAAACCGTTGTTAGCGTGCGCTTTGATCTCAGTGATTGGCAGCCTGATCCAGCGGAGGCAGGCCTGGAGCCCCCCGAAGAAGGCCCTTGGATAAAGGCTGACCAAAAAGAGTGGACTGTTACCAGGCGTTTACGCGTAATGCCTGGCGGTTCTTACAGCACTAACTACAGCGCCGATGGTGAACCCTGCAACTTGCAGCAACTTCAGACCCAACTGCGAAGACTAAGGAT
This sequence comes from Prochlorococcaceae cyanobacterium ETNP18_MAG_14, assembly GCA_030741055.1. GTDB lineage: Bacteria > Cyanobacteriota > Cyanobacteriia > PCC-6307 > Cyanobiaceae > Prochlorococcus. The sequence goes on from JASLWC010000001.1 coordinate 3,561, forward strand.
TGATCCTGAAGGTAGCAATGTTGTGATGCAAGGGGATGTGACCCGCATCGTGTCGATGAGTAACCGTGATCGTCGTGGTTTGATCGATGAATTGGCTGGTGTGGCTCTCTTCGACAGCCGTATTGATCAGACTCGAGCCAAGCTCGATGGCGTTCAAGAACGACAAGAACGCTGTCGGATTGTCGAGCAGGAGTTGCTTAGTGCACGCCAACGCTTGGAAAGGGACTGTGCCAAGGCCCGCACCTATCAGGAGCTTCGTCAGCGGCTTCAATTGAGGCGTCAACAGGAGTTGGTGTTGACTTTTGAAGCGGCCCAGAAAGGTTTGCGTGATCTTCAATTAAGGCATCAACAGCTTGGTGAACAAGAGCTACGCGATGTTGCGAGCCTTAAGGAAGCAGAAGAAAAGCTCGCTAAAGCCGCCGCCAACTTGAAGACACTGCAAGAGAACGTCAAAGCCCTGGGTGAAGATCAGTTGCTGGTAGTGCAGGCTGAATTGGCTGGATTAGATACACAAGCGCGTGAATTGGAGCGACAGGCAGAACAGCATCAGCAGGAAGGGAAACGCCTGCAAGGGATCCGCCAAGACTTCAGCATTCGCCGTCAAAAGTTGCAAGAGGACAGCAAAACTCAGACTGAAGATCCCCATCGCAGTGCTTTAGAGGCTGCCGAGAAGACTTGTAGGGATGCTGAAGCTGCTGTAGAGGTCTCAAGACGAAGGCTTGGGGACGTTGCCGGTCGCTCTGGTGCTTGGCTGGAGGAGCAACGGCAGCGCAGCTCTCGCCGTCAGCAACTTCAAGCCACCCTTACTCCACTACAGCAAGAGCAGCAACAGCTTCAAGAACGCCAGCGTCAGGAAGCTGAGCGGCAAGTGGAGCTCGAGGCTGAGCAGCAGCGTGATGGTGCTGAAGATCAGCAGGTACAAGAGCAGTTAGATCAACTCGAGCAGGAGTGGCAGACACTCATGCAAAACATCAGCGACCAGAAGCAGCAGGTTCAGCAAATCGCTGATTCCTTAGCAGTGCAGCAACGCACTCGTAATCGACTGGAGCAAGAACAAGCCCGCTTGGAGAAAGAAATCGCTCGGCTGGAAAGTCGTCGCGAGACCTTGCAGGAAAGCCGTGGAACTGGAGCGCTGAGGTTGTTGCTTGAGGCCGGCTTGGAAGGCATCCATGGTCCTGTGGCCCAGCTTGGTGAAGTGGATGATCGCCATCGCCTTGCTTTGGAAGTAGCAGCCGGAGCACGTCTCTCTCAGGTGGTAGTAGACGATGACCGTATTGCCGCCAAAGCCATCGAATTGCTCAAAAGCAGGCGAGCCGGTCGTCTTACCTTCCTGCCTCTTAATCGCATCAAAGCCTCTGTTGTTAGTAGCAATAGCGCCCTGGCTCGAGGTCAGAAGCCCGGCAACAGTGATGCTGGTAAGGGCCTACTCGGTAGAGCTTTTGAGTTAGTGAGTTTCGAGCCTATTTATACGGAGGTGTTTGCTTATGTATTTGGCGAAACCTTGGTGTTCACTGACTTGAAATCTGCTCGTTTTCAGCTTGGACGAACGCGGGCCGTGACACTTGATGGGGAGTTGCTGGAGAAGAGCGGTGCCATGACAGGTGGCAGTTTTTCTGGCCGCAGCAACAGCCTTAGTTTTGGCAGCAGCAATGATGGAGATGAAGCCGAACCACTGCGTCGCAGGCTGCTTGAACTTGGCGAGACTTTGGTGGCTTGCCGTCGAGAGGAAGCTCAGCTCAGCCAGGCCCTCGAGGAGGCTCGTCCCTCTTTAAGGCATTTAGAACAACGTCAAGCCGCGCTGGAAGCTGAACGAAGCGCTGCCCGCCGCTCCCACGGCCCCTTGATGGAACGACGACGTGAACGTTCTCAAAAAGTGGAGGGACTACAAGCGCATCAACAACAACAGCAGCAGCGCCTCAACTCTCTGAGCGAGGAGTTGGCTCCCCTCATTCTTGAGCTACAGCAACTGGAGAAACAGGAAAAAGAAGCTCAAGCTGATGGCGATGCGGAGACTTGGCAACGATTGCAAGCGGACCTTGAAGCTGCTGATGTTGCACTTGGGGAAGCCAGAAATGATCGGGATCAGTTACTGAATGCTCAGCAGCAACGTCAGTTGGCACTTGAACGCTTAGGCGATCAGCAAGAGGTGCTGGCGACGGAAGAAAAAAGGCTGCAGGAGGCAGTTCAGGCCCTGGCAACTGCTCATACTCAATGGCGTGAGCAACAGAAAGAGCTTCAGCAGCGTCGCCAAACACTTGAGAGCCAACAGCAAGATTTACAGGCTCGTTTTGGTGAACAACGTCGTGCCAGGGATATCGCTGAAGCAGAAGTGGCCGACCAGCGTCAACGACTGCAAGAGGCCCAGTGGAACTTGCAACGTTTACGAGAGGATCGCGAGTCCGTTGCAGAAGAGCTTCGCAGCGGAGGTATCCGACTTAAAGAACTTCAGCAGACCCTGCCAGATCCTCTCCCTGAGATACCAGAAGAGCTTCGTAGTGCAGGCCTCGAAGCTCTTGTGGCTGATCTGCAGCAGATACAAACAAGAATGGAAGCTCTCGAGCCAGTAAACATGTTGGCCCTTGAGGAACTGGAACAACTAGAACAGCGCTTAAGCGATCTGGTTGAAAGGCTGGAGGTTCTCTCTCAAGAGAGAGAAGAACTCTTACTCCGTATCGAGACCGTCGCCACCCTGCGTCAGGAAGCCTTTATGGAGGCATTTGAAGCAGTCGATGGACATTTCCGCGAGATCTTTGCCAGCCTCTCTGAAGGAGATGGCCATTTGCAGCTAGATAACCCTGAAGATCCCCTCGAAGGTGGTCTTACCTTGGTGGCCCATCCCAAAGGCAAAGCTGTGAGACGCCTTGCTGCCATGTCTGGTGGAGAAAAATCGCTTACTGCGCTTAGTTTTCTTTTCGCTCTTCAACGCTTTCGCCCTTCTCCCTTCTACGCTTTAGATGAGGTGGATAGTTTCCTAGATGGGGTGAATGTTGAGCGCCTTGCTGCCCTGATCGCCCGCCAGTCTGAACAGGCTCAGTTCATGGTTGTAAGCCACCGCCGGCCAATGATCGGCGCCTCCAAACGCACCATTGGCGTAACCCAGGCCCGTGGTGCTCATACTCAGGTAGTGGGGTTACCCGATGCTGCTTGAGGTAGTTCCTCTAAGTCCTTGAGTCAAAATGACTCGATTCGCCCCATGTTGAGGGCCTGCGTTTGACCACAACCCCATCTCCTAACGACCAATCGGTCACAGTGCCTAGCGATCGACTCTGGCTGCGCTCCGAGCTCATGGGCACTCACGTGATCACCCGTGACACTGGACGTCGTCTTGGTGTCGTAGGCGAAGTTGTGGTCGATATTGATCGCCGTGAAGTGGTGGCCTTGGGGTTGCGGGATAACCCCATGACCCGTTTTTTGCCCGGTCTTCCACGCTGGATGCCTCTTGATCGCATCCGCCAGGTGGGCGATGTCATCCTCGTGGATTCCTCTGATTCTCTAAAAGAAGGTTTCACTCCAGATCGCTATAGCCGAGTAATTAACTGTCAGGTCATCACTGAATCCGGAGAACAGCTGGGCAGGGTTTTGGGCTTTTCTTTCGATATTGAAACGGGCGAGCTAACAACCTTGGTTGTGGGAGCTCTTGGCGTTCCCTTGCTTGGAGAAGGGGTCCTCAGTACCTGGGAGATGCCGGTTGATGAGGTGGTTAGCAGCGGTGTAGATCGGATCATTGTTTATGAGGGCGCCGAGGAGAAGCTCAAGCAATTAAATAGCGGTTTCCTCGAAAAACTGGGTGTTGGTGGTCCTAGCTGGGAGGAACAAGAACGGGAGCGCTACCGGATGAATCTTGTGCCAGTGGAGAACCAGCTGGCTTCAGGACAGCCCACTGAACAGGAGCAGCATCGCTTGCAAGCCTCCACTACACAAACCTTTGAACCGGAAGAAGAGCTTGAATATGTAGAACTTGAAGAGAGCCAACAGGAGGCCATCCCTCAGCGGCGCTATCTCGACGAGGCGCCCTCAAGTTCTTCATCGAGCTATCGCAATTACAGGGAGGAACAGACGGCCTTTGCCGAGTCACCTGCTTATGAACAACAGGGGTCTACTTCCGAAAATTCACCTGCTTATCAACAGAGGTCGGAATATCAAGAACAATTTCCCCAAAGGCCAAGGCCAGCCTCCCGTCGACCTGTTCAAAGCCCTGGTGATCCTCTCGATGTAGAGCCCATCGACGTTGCAAGTCGTCAGCCAATCAGACGAGCTGCAGAGGTCGATGATTCTCAACCCCGTAGAGATGGAGCTGAACTGGAAGACCCATGGTGAAGTAGATCAGCGCAGCTTTTTGGGCTCATCTTCAAACTGAAGTGAAGCGCTGTTGACGCAATATCGCTTTCCAGTAGGTGTTGGCCCGTCGTTAAAGACATGACCTAGATGGGCATTGCAACGAGCGCAATTGATTTCAGTGCGCTTCATTCCATGACTGTGGTCTTCATGGGTGTGAATAGCACCTGTCTTGACACCCTCCCAGAAGCTCGGCCAACCCGTACCTGAGTCAAACTTGGATGCTGAGCTGAACAGCACTGCACCGCAGCAGACGCAGGCATACATCCCTGTCTCTTTGTGGTTCCAGTAAGCACCTGTAAATGCTTGTTCAGTGCCCCCTTGACGAGCAACCTGATACTGCTCCTGGGTCAACCTCTTCTGCCATTGCTCAGGGCTGAGATTGATCCACTCCAAGGAATCGGAGGCTGAGTCACCAAAACTGGACATAAAAGGCAGATGAAGAAATTAAAGATCCTTGAAACTACCAAGAGCCTTTGGTAGCAAGCCACGCACCTCTTTGACCAGCGCCGATACAGCCCCAGGTTGTCCCCGCAGGCTTTGCAGATCCTCTCGCATCCCTTTGAGACGCTCTGGTGATTTCAGCCAACAATTTGCTTCATCAGCAATTTCCTGTGGCGAAATCGCGCCCATCCGTTCTGGGACCACCATGCGGCCTGCAGAGATATTTGGCCAAGCCATTAAGCCATGACGACGGAGTCGCCATGCACTAAGTAATAGACCAATGCACCAACGCAGTCCGGGAAGCCTCGCCAGTAGGCCAATCCAGCCATCCCAGGCCTGCATTACAGCCAAATGTTGGGTGGGAACTATCACAATCATTGGCACACCCAGCGCTCCTAATTCCGCAGTATTAGCTCCCACAGTGGTTAGAGCTAGATCGCACTGGCTCAAGGCCCCATGAGCTGGATGCTCCTCTTGGAGATGGATCACCGTGCCGGCCCTGGTGATAAATCTTCCCCAAGGTTGATTGGGTTCAGATGGCTTGAACTTGGCAATCTCAGAGTCGTAATCCGCTGCAATCGGATTACTCAAACCGACAAAACGTTCCAGTTCCTTAATGCTTGTGGTGGGCGCCACAGGCAGCAAAAAGCGACATTCAGGTTGCAGCGCTGCTAAGCGGTCGGCGGTTTCCAATAGGAAAGGAACACCGACGCATAGCTTGGCTCGTTTGGAGCCAGGTAGTAATGCCACCCAATTGCCTGGTGGCAGTGGCGCTTCAGCTCGAGCGTGGTATGACAAATCCGCCATTAGGTCGCCCACCACAGTGCAGCGCTGCTGGAATCGAGCAGGCAGCTGATCCTTCACATTTGCTGACATGGCAGCAATGCGGTCATTCCAACGCGGCCAGCGAGCTACCCATTCGGCATAGGTGAGATGGCGATAGCCCAAGCGGACTGAAAGCAGCACGCTCCAGAACTGATCACCACCAAGAAAAACTACGATTCCTTGGTGAGGCCATGATCCGTAGCGTTGGGGACGGAGTAACAAATCCCAAAAGTGTTGTGCTGGTGTGATCTGCTCAAATTGATTCCATTGCCTGGCGGCTTCTGCTTCTTTGCCTGTGCCATTAGGGCAGGGCACCAATACCAGCCGTAGGTCAATCGGCGAGATGCGCGCGCGTGGACGCATCAAAATGCTTCTATGCAGGTTCTCGGCAATGGGCCTAACCCAAGTGGTTAGTTCGCCTGGACCATTGGAGATCAGAACCACCGCCAGCGAAGCTTCCTGCATTACAGCTGGAGGTAGTGAGGTCAAGTTTTAAGGAAAGAATGCGGATGGCGAGACTTGAACTCGCAAGGCCGAAGCCACACGCCCCTCAAACGTGCGTGTCTACCAATTCCACCACATCCGCGTAGCTGACTCCACCGCGCGGGCTTCGTCGATGGTGGATCATACCGGCCAATGGTTCAGCTACTTATAAGCATGCTTGGCAGGGAGCGCTGATACGATCCGCCCAAAGAGTGTTTATTGCGGGATGACCATCGGCAAAGTGCTGATCGCCAACCGCGGCGAGATTGCTCTCAGAATTCTGCGTACTTGCAGGGAGCTGGGAATCGCCACTGTGGCTGTGTACAGCACTGTGGATCGCAATGCGCTGCATGTTCAACTTGCAGATGAGGCCGTCTGTATTGGCGAAGCACCTAGCAGTAAGAGCTATCTGAATATTCCCAATATCCTTGCGGCTGCAACCTCACGTGGAGTGGATGCTATCCATCCGGGTTATGGATTCCTGGCCGAAAATGATCGATTCGCTGAAATTTGTCGTGACCATGGCATCACGTTTGTAGGTCCTTCACCTCATGCGATTCGCTCTATGGGAGATAAGTCCACCGCTAAGGCGACAATGCAGCAGGTTGGTGTTCCGACGGTGCCAGGTAGTGAGGGCTTGTTAGAAAGCCCAGAGACAGCCGCTGAGTTGGCGACTGAGATGGGTTACCCAGTAATGATCAAAGCCACCGCAGGTGGTGGTGGCCGCGGCATGCGCCTGGTGAATTCGCCGGATCAATTGGAAAACTTGTTCAAGGCCGCCCAAGGAGAAGCTGAAGCAGCCTTTGGTAACCCTGGGCTCTATATGGAGAAATTCATCGACCGCCCTCGCCACGTGGAAGTGCAGGTGCTTGCAGATCGACACGGCAACGTAGTGCACCTCGGCGAACGCGATTGCTCTATTCAGCGCCGCCATCAAAAACTGCTAGAAGAATCACCTAGCCCGGCTCTTGATCCCGCATTACGTAAGCAAATGGGAGAGGCTGCGGTGGCCGCAGCAAGGAGTATTGACTACGAAGGTGCTGGAACCGTGGAATTCCTGCTCGATCGCAATGGTGATTTCTATTTCATGGAGATGAACACCCGCATTCAGGTTGAGCATCCCGTTACAGAGATGGTTACAGGAATCGATTTGATCGCAGAACAGCTTGCAATCGCTGGGGGTGATCCGATCAGCTGCAAACAAGAGGACATCCAGTTGCGAGGCCATGCCATCGAGTGTCGAATTAATGCGGAGGACTCCACTCATAATTTTCGACCCTCGCCAGGGAAAATTACGGGGTGGTTACCACCCGGGGGGCCAGGTGTTCGCATCGATAGTCACGTTTACACCGGCTATGACATACCTCCTTTCTACGATTCATTAATTGGCAAGGTCATCGCCTGGGGGAAAGATCGCGACGCAGCCCTTAAGCGAATGAAGCGAGCACTCAATGAGTGTGCGGTTACAGGCATCCCCACCACAGTCGAGTTTCATCTCGAACTGCTTAATCGCGAAGAATTCCTCAGCGGAAATGTACATACCAAATTCGTTGAGCAGGACATGCTCGAGTGAAAACAGCCGAGAGAAACCCTTTGCTGCCTTTCTGTCCAATTTCAAATAATGGCTTGACTCTTCAGCAGAATCTGAGAGATCAGTCCTTGCTGACCGACCAGCAACTCTCTTAACAAACTGATCAGTCCGACCCAGATCACGGGAGTTACATCCACACCACCGATCGGAGCTACCACCTTTCTGGTTATCACCAGCAGAGGCTCCGTGGGCCAACTAACCAAAGGCCAAAAACCTTCATTTAGCTTCACCTGGGGATACCAGGTGAGCACGATCCGAAAGATAAATGTCAGCGTCCATGCACCTAGAGAAAAGGCCAGCACCAGATGCAGTGTTGGTAGAGCCTCAATCAGAATTGGTGTCACAAAGCTCAAAGCATCAGCAGTTGCATCGTAGAAAGTCACCTTTAATCACTAGGATCTCTATGGCCTTGCCCAAGTCAGAACCACTGCTATGACCGCTTCTCTCGCCAATTATCTGAGCAGCCTTGTTTGGGCCGCAGTCATCGTGGTGATACCTGCCACCGTTGCCGTTATCTTGATCAGTCAGAACGATCGACTTTCCCGTAAATGATCGGGTGGAACGAAAGTTCTGATCACCCTTGGCGCTCTCCTTAGACTGAGCTTAAGGAGGCTGAATCTCAGCCTCATTTTCAGGCGTGTTCAGGGAGCGCAATTGTGGTCAATGCCAGTCTTAACTGGGGAAGCATTGTTGGGATCGTGCTTGCCGTGGGCGGTGCGATGCTCTATTTCATGCGCTCTTTCAAGCCAGCCTTGGCTCGAGACTATGACGTCTTTTTCGCTGCCATAGGCCTGCTTTGTGGTGGAGTTTTCTTTTTTCAGGGGTGGCGCTTAGATCCGATCTTGCAGTTCGGAGTGTTTCTCTTGGCGGGCACCACCATGTTTTTCGCCTACGAAAGTGTGCGACTAAGAGGCGTGGCCGTTGAGGGGGCTCGTCGTTCGTCTTATTTCGATGATGAGCCAGCGCCAGCGCCTATTAACCCGGCTGGAGGGTTGAGAGGTGGATGGGATGAGTCTTATGAACGCTTTGAGGAGCCCCAGCCGCTTCGGCGGCGTTTCTCCAGTAGAGATGGCGATGACGCTGATCGTTCAGAGGGGGATTTCTATCGGCCCCGTAGGACCTCAAGAGCTGCAATACCGGAACAAGCTGCAAGCCGTCGTCGTGGGAATCAAGAGGAGGAGTCTTGGTCTGAGGACTCCGAACGTTCACGGCGCATGGCTCGATTCGGTCGTCAGGACGACGATGCCAAAAATTCATCCAACTTTGGAGAGCGCCGCAGTACACGCCAAGATCAACGACGTGGCAGCCGACCCGCAGCCAAGCAACAAACCACTAGTCGCAGTCAATTAGATAACGAGCCAAGGCCTTCAAGTAGAGGGGAGTACGGATCAACAAAAAAACCTGGTGTGCCGCAGGGAGCACCGATCCGTTCAGATGCCGAAGATGCAGCCTATTCACCAGTTAAGCCCAGATCCACGGGGGCTAGATCCGCAGCAGCCAGGTATTCGGGATCGAGGTCCACTGGATCTAGATCCACTGGATCGAGCTCCTCTCAGCCACAGATTGATCCTTCCGCAAATATGCCTGAATCAGCCCCTTCACGTCCTTCATCATCGTTTCCTGAAGCAGGACGTTCAGCTCCGCGCAGTTCACGGCCTCGGGACAACAGTTCCCGTTTTGACGACTGAAGCGCACTACTAACAATCTGCAGCAACTGATTTTGCTTTTGGGTTGCCTACTAGGCCTTGCAAGTTGCATCAATACTGTTGAAAGAGCACCTGGTGGACTATTGCAACGCAGTCAGCAGGATCCGGCTTTAAGCGGCAACGGCAAGATGCTTGCGGTGATTGTTGATCAGCGAGGTCGGCCAACCGTTCAGCTCAGGGACCTGCAAAACGGAAAAATCCTGCCTCTACGCCATTTCTCACGTCACCAACCCCATAGTTCCCCCTCCCTGAGTTGGAATGGTCGCTATTTGGCAGCGATTACCCAAAGAGGTGATCGACGCCTGACGATCATCGAAGACCGTTTGACCGGTAGGGTCCACCCGCTTCCTTTGCCAGGGGGGAGAGCACCTGTGCGCCTCAGCCTGGCACCAGATGCGCGTCAGCTAGCCCTGCAAGTTGCCTATCAGGGCCATTGGCGCATAGAGGTCTTTGATTTATCTCAGATACTTGAGCCTGATCCATCTTCGCGATTGCGACGCTCAATCTCATCAACTGAGATGGGCTCATGAAAGATTTGCAATTGCCAAGCCTGCCAACTGGCCTTATGCCTCTACTGCTTTGCTTTGGGTTGGCTGCTTGCGGCAGAGAAGTGATGAGACCAATGCAAGATCTCAATAGCTCACTACTTCAATCGGCAAGCAGTCGTCGCGAACCGGCCTTTGGCCGGCGTTGGTTGGCCAGCCTTAGCAACTATCAGGGCAGAGAAAAAATTGAATTGCTCGACCTGCGAAGCCGCAGACCAGTTCCACTACCAGGTTTGAATCGACCAGATTCACATCCAATCAGTGTGAGTGTGAGTGCCAATGGCGAGCGCCTGGCGCTTGTAAGACAGCGTGGCGATCAAACGGAACTTTTGCTCTATCAACGCAGCCTGGGCACGGTTCAGCGGCTGGAACTGAGCGCTAAAGGTATTCCTCGCAAGGTGAGTTTGGATGGCTTTGGTCGATTGCTGGCAGTTCAGGTCAGCCGTGACGGTCGATGGGATGTGGACTTGATTCGACTCTCAAGCTGAGATGACGAGCCAATCCTTCAAGGCATCAACCCAGCCCAGTGCAAGAAGGTGTCGCGACTAAGAACCTCAATCAGCAACACCGCAACCAAACCGATCATGGCGAAACGGCCGTTAACTCTTTCTGCATAGGCACTCCAGCCGAAAGCTGGAGGGTCTCCAGTGGTAGCACTGTTTGGCGGTGTATTTGCCTCAGGTTGTGGATCTGAACTCTCAGAGCCCTTTTGGGATCCCTCGAAGACAGTCGGTTCGCCTGGGAGGTCTTGATTGGTTGACGTCATCAAACCTGCTCAGGATCAATCAAAGTGATAGCTTGCGGAAGGGATCAAACGCCAGCTTCCATCTCCCACAAGTTGCAGCACGGAGTCGTGGAATTCGATCAGAGTAGGACGGTGACCGACACTGATGACAGAAAGATCACGATCCTTTAGAAGCTTATAGAGATGCTTTTCGATCTTGACATCCAAAGCACTTGTCGCTTCATCAAGGACAACAAAGCGGGGCGCATTTAAAAGTAAACGTCCAAATGCCAAGCGCTGCTGTTCTCCCAAGGAAAGAATCCGTGGCCAATCTTGCTTGACATCAAGATTTGGATAACGCTCCAATATCTGATCAAGTTTGACTTCCTCCAAGACTGCTTTCAGTTGATCATCATTGAAACGATCTTCATCAGCAGGGTAACAAAGCTGCTCACGAAGGGAACCTAAAATCATATAAGGCTTCTGAGGAATAAATAACAAATCCCCTGAGGCCGGTCTTTCAACATTGCCTTTACGAGGATTCCAAAGTCCACTGATCATGCGAAGCAATGAGGTCTTACCACAACCTGATGGACCAACAACAAGAAGCTTGTCTGATTCCTCAATATTCATGCTCAGGTCATGAATAATCGGCTGATTTCCATTAGGGGCATATAAATCAGCGTGCTGAATCAAGATAGAATTACCATTTAGCAAAGCCTGTGGATCAATAACGGCAGACTCACTACTAATCTTCTCAACCTTCGACTGAAAACCTTCTAAACGACTAACACCAGCCGTAAACTGTGCAAGCTCATCAATTCGATTGACGACAAAAAATAACGAACCCTCAACCATATTAAAAGCAAACCCTGCTTGAACGAAACTGCCATAATCAATCTCGCCCGCAAAGTATGGGACTGCCATAATCACATATGGGAAGAAAACTCCTGCATAATTTGATGAACGCTGCATGGCGCTAATTATCACTTGCCAAATAATCAGCAGGTTGAAGTTCTTCACCACAGACCCAAGTCTTCTTTGCGTCTCTTCCTTCTCAGACGCTTCACCTGAATAGAAGGCGATCGACTCTGCATTGTTGCGAATATGCACTAGCCCATATCTAAAGTCAGCCTCAAATCTCAACTGATCAAAGTTAATCTTAACTAGTTTTCTGCCGGCTACAACCAAGACAGCAGTCGCGAAGGAAGCGTATCCAAATAGAGAGAGTGTTAGCGTCGTGCTGATACTCCAAAGAATAAGTATATTGAGAGAGAAAGTAAGCAATGCATCGAATACACCAAGAGTGAATTGAAGACTCTGTGATGTAAATGAACGTGTGTCATCCGTAATGCGTTGATCAGGGTTGTCAATATCCGTAGCCTGTTCATCATTAGGGTTTAGAACGTAATAAGCGCGATTGCTCATGAAGTCCGAAATTAGACTTCGCGAAAGCCAGTCTCGCCATATGATCCCAAGCTTCAATGTAAAAAATATCTGCGAAACTCTTATCGGAAGTGCGACCACAAAGCAGCATGCATAAATAATTAAAATCCGGTAAAAACCGCTTTCCTCCCTTTCAACAAGAGCATTGGTGAGATCCCTAGCGATAAATCCAATGCCGGCGTTAATCCCATTAACGGCTAATAGCATCAGAACAATTACGGAAAGCATCAGCCAATGCAGCCAGCGTTTATGACGCAACTGCTGTCGCATGGCAAAGAAACTGCCAGCCCCAATAACGAACAAACCAGAGAATGCCCAACCCCACCAACTCGACCAGATCATCTCGATCGTGCCGGCAACGCCTCCGAAATAGTTCTCAGTCAGAGCAGGCTGAAGTCGTTCAAAGGCCGTAATCAGCCCTGTTAGCGCAACGAGTACAAGCCCACCAACACAAAAAACCAGTGAGATCAGAAGCCAAATGAATTGCCATCCTTTGGCTTGATCAAGCGGCAGAAAAAAAGGCTGAGCCAGCCTCTGAAACTTGGCGAGCTGATTAGGAAGCCCCTGAAAAGGATCCTTCCTGGTGGTGGTTGTCATAGCGCCATTCTTGCCAGTTCTAGCCTCAACCGGGAGGCCAGGCTTGCGGACGCCCACCAATCAAATGAACATGAAGATGGAAAACGGTTTGACCGGCCTCAGCCCCAGTATTGATAACGGTACGGAAGTCATCAAGGCCTTCCTGCTTTGCCACTCTGGCTGCTACTAGCAGCAAATGCCCCAGCAATTCTGCGTTCTCTTCTTCCGCGGAGCGAAGGCTTTCCAGCGGTTTACGGGGGATCACCAGCACATGAACCGGTGCCTGAGGTTGAATATCGCGAAAGGCTAGGCAGTGCTGATCGCTATAGACCTCATCACAGGGAATCTCACCGCGAAGCATCCGGCCAAAAATGGTGTCATTAGCCATTGAGTGAAAGCTTTGGAATGGGACGGCTGGGGCATGTAATCCATGCACCGTCTTGATTACAAATGCTGGCACGTTGCCTGAGTGGTTCTCTTCATGGCATTGAGGCACTAGCCGTCACCGTGGAAGTGGATCTGGTCCCCGGGTTGCCGGGGCTACAACTGGTGGGATTGGCCGATGCAGCCATCCAGGAGTCCCGTGAGCGAGTCCGCTCAGCTCTTCGCAACAGTGGGTTTCGCGGGCCACTAGTGCGAGTAGTGGTGAACCTTGCCCCTGCTGATCTGCGCAAAGAGGGGCCTGCCTTTGACCTGCCTATCGCCCTTGCCTTATTGGCAGCCAGTGGTCAGTTGGATAGTCCCTTGCTTGCGAATCTTTGGTGCGCTGGGGAACTCGGACTGGATGGGGCTCTCCGTCCTTGTAGAGGTGTATTGGCTATAGCCAACTTGGCCGCTGCACAGAATGCCCGTGCGTTGGTGGTGCCATCAGCTAATGCTGCAGAAGCAAGTCTTGTTCCTGGACTGACAGTTCGAGCCGCTAATTCCCTAAGCGACGTAGTGGATCTATTGCGCCAACCTCAACCACTAGCGCCTCAACACATCTCCAAAGCTACTGCTATTGCAAATAACGCTCGCAAACCAAAAGATCAACCTCATCCGCTGCTTGGTTGTGCCATGGGGCATAAAGCCCTTGCCTTAGCGGCTGCTGGGGGACATCACATGTTGATGGTGGGTCCGCCTGGTTGTGGGAAAACCCTTTTGGCGAAGCATTTGCCGTATCTGTTACCGCCGCTCACTCGTCAAGAGGCTTTGGAAATCACCAGTATTTACTCTGTGGCAGGAATGCTGACGAGCACTCCTCAGCTGATGAAAAATCGCCCCTTCCGTGCTCCCCATCACAGTTGTTCGGTCGCGGCGTTAGTAGGAGGCGGTGCAAACCCAAGGCCAGGAGAACTCAGCCTTGCCCATGGTGGGGTGTTGTTTCTTGACGAACTGGCTGAATTCCCCCGCAAAGTTCTAGACCAACTTCGACAACCGTTAGAGGAAGGAGTAATTCTGTTGAGTCGAGCTCGGCAGAAATGCGCCTTCCCGTGTCAGATCACTCTTGTGGCGGCAACCAATCCCTGCCCATGCGGCAGGTTTGGCGATGATGAACACCCTTGTCGCTGTAGTCAGGCTCAACGGCAGCGGTATTGGAGCCATCTTTCTGGTCCCTTCTTGGATCGTCTGGATTTACAGCTGCGCTTAGTGCGATTGCCCGCAGCTCAATTACGCCAATCAATTCAAGGTTTAGTTCCCATTGATCGAAATGATCAAGAGTTAATAGGCTTTGAGCAGATTATCTGTGCCCGTAAGCGGATGCTTGCACGTAATCCTGGTGGACAGAGCAATCGTGACCTCTCGGCCCAGGATTTAGGCAGAATTGGCCAGTTGGACGAAGAGGCTCTCGCACTCTGGGAGCAAGTTGTGGATTGCCGCAGGCTCAGTGCTCGCAGTGGTCTAAGACTTCTTAGAGTCGCCAGGTCTCTGGCAGATCTTCATGATCAAGACAGAGTAAGCAAAGTTGCTATGGCGGAGGCAATTTGTTTTCGCAGCTTTGATAGCAGCGAATACTGAATTGGTTCTTCCCAAAACGGCCAAAAGCCAAGGCGTTCCTCAGAGCTTAGAAATTACCCTTTTGAGGGTTTTTCCGATAGGGCTGAGTTCCAAGCGGCGGCGGCTGATGCTTTTCTTCGCTGGGATTACCAGGGTGTATTCAAGGGCTTGAACAAGCCAGTTTGGGATGCCATGCAAGCTAATTGCCATGGAGAGATCCGTATCTATTTGCTTTTAGCTTGCTCCTGCTCCTGCCCCTGCATCCGGCGATGAGTAATTTCACTGCCTAAAACCACTATCTAAACAACTCCTAAGAGAATCATTTGGTGTCACAGTTTTAAGAGCGTTGCTGAGCTCAGCGGCGGCGGCGGCGTTGCTGGGCCTTGCGCTTGTATTTCTCTACAGGCGTCTCATGATGACGGAGGCGCTTTAGATCAGCGAAGATTCCGGCCTTTGAGACCTGCCGCTTAAAACGGCGCAGGGCGGATTCGATGCCCTCATTTTCTCCGACCGTGACCTGAGTCATTCAGCAGGCAAATTTATCAAGGCCAGCAGACTAGCAAGATGACCTCGCTTAAGGATTGCCAGGCGCACCGCTTGCTTCTTGAGCAGTTGTCTTTTCAGGAGCTGTTTGTTCGGCGCTTTGCTCTTGAGCAGTTGTCTTTTCAGGAGTTGTTTGTTCGGCGCTTTGCTCTTGAGCAGTTGTCTTTTCAGGAGTTGTTTGTTCGGCGCTTTGCTCTTGAGCAGTTGTCTTTTCGGCAGTTGGCTCCTCAGCAACCTGTTCGGAGCTAACAGGCCAAGTTTCCCTGAATACATAGAGGTGCCCCAGAGTGCGTTGGCCGTACTGCCGACGCATCAATTGCCAGCCAGGTTCAAATAACAAATGCAAGAAATGACTGTCAGAGGAAGCAGCCCCCCCTGCCCTGGCTACTACCAGTGTTGGATTTGAGCTGTCCTTCGTGGGGATAGCAAGCAAATGCATATCCCCATCAGTTTTCACCACACTCAATCGGTAATGAGTGCCATGGTCATCGCCTCCAATTCGCAGCGAATAACCATTGCCGTCGATGTACCGATTACAAATCCCGGTGAAGTCAAACCTCGCAAGCAGAGGATCAACAACAGCTGGCGAGCTTCCTTCAACTGCAAAACAGGCCCGTTTGCTACTGCGCTGCTCGTAGATATTCAACTGCGACCTTGCACCATTGCCAATCGGGGCACCTACGACAATGAATTTGCTCTGTTCAACTGGGGCAGCTGTAAATAGAGATCCCTGTGCTTGAGCAGATGACGACCAACCATTTATGGCTGTTGTCCCAAGCAGGGCTATGGCAACAGCGAAGGAGAATGAGTGAGCCATCAAGGCCTGGCAGGTTCTTAGCGGATCGTATAAGTCTGTCGAGCAATCGGCTCCCCCTATCAGGCCGGTTTGTTGAGTCGAATCACTACAAAAAATGATCCAACGCGGCTCAAGCTGCAAAAACCAGGAGCTTGCAGAGCATTTTTATTGCCAAGATTTTTTCTGGAATGGCTTTAGATCAATTCAAGAACGGAATCGCTAGCAACGATTTATGCACAAAAGAAGCTGTTAGGGGAAGTCTCGAGAGAGTGTTTACCTTCCTTTTTCAACTAAGCGAACGCACATCAGAACGCTCGAAGCCGTGCTCCTTTAATTCAAGGTTGAGTTCATTTTCATCCGTGACCCGATCAACAAAAAGAATTCCTTCCAGGTGATCCATTTCATGCTGGATGCATCGAGCTAAGAGGCCATCGGCCTTCATCTTTCGCGGTCGTCCCATCTCATCGCGAAAACTGAGAATGATTGCCGATGGCCGCACCACATTGAGGTAAACGCCGGGGATGCTCAGGCAACCTTCCTCGTAGGTTTCGACGCTGGCACTGCAGCTGATGATTTCGGGATTGATAAACACCAGTGGTGGTGTAGTTGGGTTTTCTAGATCAAGATCAAGCACTAAAAGTTGTTTATGAACTCCCACCTGCGGAGCCGCCAGACCAATACCCCGGGCTGCATACATGCTGCGGAGCATGTCCCTCGTCAATTCTCTTACCGAATCATCAACCTTGCCAATCCTGCGGGTGGATTGCCGCAAAGCTCCATTGCCCAGGCTATGGATTTCAAGGGGTGGAGTCTCAAGTGGCTCTTTCGACACGGCGATAGAGCCCTTGCCTTTTTCGGCCGTGCGTGCCAGCTGAGCGAAGCTTCGAGCCAAAGAACAGTTTCAGCATCAGTTGATTGAGTTTAGGCAAATCCAACGAACACCTAACCCCAAACCGTCATGTACAGCAAAAGCCATAACCAACAAAACTCCAGCAAACCCGTTCAACATCTCTCGGCTGAGTGTGCGTTGGGAAGAACTCCCAGCCTCAAGGAACCGCGCCTGATTGGTGATTGGGTGCTTTGGTTGGAGCAACGTCCCCAGGAGCGAGGTCGCACTACTGCCCTTATTCGCCCATGGGGTCAATTCGACTGCCCTGCCCAGGAGTTGACGCCTGCTCCAGTCAATTTGCGTACCCGTGTTCACGATTACGGAGGGGGAGTAGTTGCTACGGCCTTTGAGGACAATCAGCTGCTGTTGGCTTGGATCGATGCAAACGATGGCGGCCTTTGGTTCCAACGTTGGCAGGGTTTCGACCAAGTCTCAACAACCGGGAAGGCTTTGACTGCGATCAATCCTCCGATTCGACTCTCCTGCTTAGACGATGCTCAGCTTGCCGATGGCCTGATTGACCTGCAGCGACAACGTTGGCTCGGCGTTATGGAAGTAGAAGAACAGGACTGGTTGGTGACCTTCTCGCTCAACCATGAGAACCAGCCTGCCAAGGTGTTACATCGTCCTGCAGATTTTGCTGGTTACGCCACCCTTAGCCCCGATGGAAGTCAATTGGCTTGGGTGGAATGGCAACAGCCGGCGATGCCTTGGGAGGCCAGCCAGCTCTGGTGGGCCTCCCTTGATTCAGCCGGTTTGATTGCAAATTCGTCTTGCCTGGCTGGCAGCAGGCCACTGGATGACAAGCAAATATCCGTTTTTCAGCCTTTTTGGCTACCTAACGGAGAGCTAGTAGTCAGTGAAGACAGCAGTGGCTGGTGGAATTTGATGCTGACAGATCTGGCTGTTGAATCAGTCACTCCAACCTCTTGGCGACACCCTTGGCCGATGGCTGCTGAAACAGGCATGCCGCAGTGGGTGTATGGCATGAGGACCAGCGCCTGGGATGGGGAACAGATCCTGACTGCTATTTGTGATCAGGGTTCCTGGCAGCTGAGCCGTCTGGCCAATGATGGACAGATCAGCAATGTGGATCAACCATTCGATGATCTATCTGGCCTGCAAGCGCAAGCAGGGAGAGCAGTAGCCATCGCTAGCAATGCCACAACTGGCCCTGGATTATTAGAACTCGACTTGAACTCTGGCTGCTGGAAGCACACACCAGCGAGTGAGCCTGTGCTTAGTGTTAATGAGATCAGCGTGGCGGAGCCGCTTTGGTTTGAGGGGAGCAGTAGGCAGGTCAGTCACGCTTGGTATTACCCGCCAATCAATGGCAGTAATAGTGCTGCACCTTTGCTTGTCAAAAGCCATAGCGGTCCAACCAGTATGGCCAGCTGCGGTCTAAACCTCGGCATTCAGTTTTGGACGTCTAGGGGCTGGGGAGTTGTTGATGTGAACTACGGCGGCTCTACTGGATTTGGTCGGGCCTACCGCGAACGCCTGCGCGCTGGCTGGGGCGAGCAAGACGTAAAGGATTGCGCCGAAGCTGCACGAGCACTAGTGGACTGCGGCAAGGCGGATTCGACACGAATCGCTATTGAGGGCGGCAGTGCTGGCGGTTTTACCACCCTGGCCTGTCTTTGTTTTACCGATGTATTTCGTGTTGGGGCCTGTCGTTATGCAGTCAGTGATCTCTCCGCCATGGCTGAGGACACCCATCGATTTGAAGCGCGTTACCTGGATAGCCTGGTGGGTAGTTGGCCCGAGCAAAGACAGCTCTACGAGAACCGCTCACCTCTACTGCATGCCAACAGGATTCAATGTCCGGTGATTTTTTTTCAGGGACTTCAAGACAAGGTGGTTCCTCCTGAACAGACTGAACGGATGGCAGCTGCTCTGCGCAGTAAAGGAATTCCAGTTGAAGTCCACATTTTTGAGCAGGAAGGCCACGGCTTTCGCGATAGTGCTGCCAAGATCAAAGTTTTAGAGGCAACCGAGCACTTCTTCCGAACCCATTTAAAGCTCTAGCTGTTCTGTCTCAGGAAACCAATTGTGGCAACCAGTTCTTCAGCAAAGCGATCTACTTCTTCCAGCGTGTTAGTGAAGCTCAGGCTGGCACGAGCTGAACCAGGGATCCCATAGTGACGATGCAGAGGTTGGGTGCAGTGGTGACCACTACGAATGCAGATACCTTCTGAATCAAGCAGGGCGCCAATGTCATTGGGATGCAAGTCATCAACTGTGAAGGCTGCTAAAACAGCTCGATCAGGCTGTTGTTGAGGGCTCGGGCCGAGAACCCTCAACCCATCGATGGCTTGGAGGCGATCAAATAACTGCAGTTTGAGCTGATGCTCCCAAGCGTGGATATTGTCGAGGCCAAGCTGCTGTAAGTAGTCGATAGCTACTCCCATACCAATGGCTTCTCCTATGGCGGGGGTGCCGGCTTCGAACTTGTAGGGCAGATCAGCCCAGCTGCTGTGGTCGAGATAGACGTCTTGGATCATTTCTCCACCTCCCAGGAAGGGGGGCATAGCTTCTAGTAACTCCTCACGACCCCATAGGAATCCGATCCCGGTGGGTCCGCACAATTTGTGTGAAGAACCCACGAGGAAGTCACAGCCAAGTTGGGCCACATTTATCGGCATATGTGGCAGGCTTTGACAAGCATCGACTAATACCAGAGCACCTAAGTCATGGGCTAGTGCTGTTACCTCAGAGATTGGGTTGAGACAACCAAGGACATTACTTAGATGCACCATGCTGACTAAACGAGTGCGTTCTGAAAGTTGGCGTTGAAAGTCGTTTAAATCAAGCTCTCCAGAATCAGTTAGGCCCACATGGCGCAA
The DNA here is from genome assembly GCA_030741055.1 of Prochlorococcaceae cyanobacterium ETNP18_MAG_14. GTDB lineage: Bacteria > Cyanobacteriota > Cyanobacteriia > PCC-6307 > Cyanobiaceae > Prochlorococcus. Next base: position 23,287 of record JASLWC010000001.1, read on the forward strand.
TACACAGCCTGTACGGCTAGCAAGCATCTGCCAGGGGACAAGATTGCTGTGGTGCTCCATCAACGTGAGCACTACCTCGTCACCTTCGCGGAGGTTTGCATCTCCCCAGCTGCGAGCCACCAAGTTGATTGCCTCACTTGCATTTCTGGTGAAGACGATCTCCTGGGCGCTATAGGCACTGATGAAATCTGCCACCTTCTGGCGTGCCCGCTCAAAGCCCTCGGTAGCACGAGCGCTTAATTGATGGGCGCCGCGATGCACATTGGCATTGTCATGGTCGTAGTAGTGCAGTAATGCTTTTAATACCTGAAGGGGTTTCTGACTTGTCGCTGCATGGTCCATATAAATCAAGGGCTGCCCTAAGCAGGCGGTTTGCTCTAGCAATGGAAAATCTGCGCGTGTGAGAGCTGCCAGATTTACGGGAGTTTGTTCAGCAGTCACTGTCGAGCTCAAAGACTGTTCAGAATTGATTGAGGAGGTCATGATTGGCTCAAACTGCATCTAAAAGTCGAGTCAGTGGCTGCCAGGCATGTGCCGCAGTGGGAAGCATGCAAATCACCTCATCACAGAACGCACGAAGTAAAAGCTGAGCGGCCTGGGGAGGCGCAATCCCGCGGCTTTGCAGATAAAAAAGTGCGTCTTGCTGCAGTCGACTCACTGTTGCTCCATGGGCGCATTTCACATCATCAGCAACAATCTTCAACTCAGGTTTGGTATCAATTCGGGCTCGATCTGAGAGCAGCAGGCTGCGACTGAGCTGAGCAGCATTGGTTCGCTGCGCCTCACGGGGAACCTGAACTACTCCATTGAAAACACTGCGGCCATTACCAGCTGCAACCGCTTTATGAAGTTGGTCTAAGGCTCCTTCCGGGCCGTTGAAGCGCACGCACGAATGAGTATCAGCAAGCTGATTGGAATTCACCAATTGAAGGGCCCTTAATTCAGTATGGGCACCACCATCCAACTGATTCAAATGGGGTTCATGGCGCATTACGCCCCAACCTTGGCAGACACTTGCCTGGCAAAGCTCACTAGTTGGTTCCTGATCAACAGACAGATGAGCTAATAAGGCGGATTGAGGATGGCCTAAGGCCAGCAATCCATGTTGCAATTGAGCCCCCTTTTGTAACTGAACCTCCACTACAACGCTGGTGAGGTTGGCGCCTGCACTTAACTGCACCTGTAACAGCTCAAGCTTGGACTTTTCTTCAAGAATTAACAGCACATGCACTGCGATCACACCCCGGTTGTTACCGGCATCGCAGACCAGTTCAAGAGTCTCTTCAACTTTGCCGCGCACCCGTAGACCAATCACCCGTGGAGCGATGGCTTGATTCAGTTCTAAAGGCCAGTGGCCTTTAGAAGTCGCCAAATTCGAGTTATTGCCAAGAGACTGCTTGAGCTCGGTTTCGTTAAGCAGGGTTAGCCCTTCAGGGAGGACAACTCCAGCTAGGGGGTCTTGATCCGCACCAATTACCACACGAGTTACTTGATTGGTAACAACGGGTGCCGCTGGCTTGATTAGAGAAAAGATCTGCCTAGGTTCAATTTCAGCGATAGGTGCTAGATCACAGAAGCGCCAGTCCTCCTGGGAACAGTCAGGAGCAGGCAGACTTTCAAGTTGATTGCGGGAAATGGCCTGCAAGTCAGCCATTGGTCCTGATGGGGGCTCGAGGCGATCTAAAAGTTTGTCGCGCCAATTGTTCAGGGCAGAGCGGTGCTTGATGGGAGCTTCCACCATTAGGTCGTCCCCAAAGCTTTCAATCCTTGATCTACCCATTCATAACCATTGCGCTCTAATTCAAGAGCCAGCGTTTTGTCCCCTGAGCGCACAATTCGTCCTGCAGCCATCACATGCACGTAGTCAGGCTTGATCAGATCGAGCAATCGTTGATAATGAGTAATCAAAAGGATGGCATTTTCTGCGTTGGATAATTGATTTACCCCAGCAGATACGATGCGCAGAGCATCAATGTCGAGACCAGAGTCGGTTTCGTCTAGGATCGCTACAAGGGGCTCCAGAAGAGCCATCTGCAGGATTTCATTGCGCTTCTTTTCACCACCACTGAAGCCTTCATTCACCGAACGATCCAGGAAAGCTGGATCCATCTGAACCAAGCCGAGACGCTCCTGCACAAAATCTTCAAAGGCAAAAGTATCTAGTTCTTCTTGGCCCTTTTCTAAGCGACGAGCATTTGTGGATACGCGCAGGAATTCAAGATTGCTTACCCCAGGAATCTCCACTGGGTATTGGAAACCTAGGAATACTCCGATACGAGATCGCTGATCTGGTTGCAGAGTGAGTAGGTCTTGGCCGCAATAGCGAACGCTGCCTTGGGTAACGCTATATGCCGGATGACCTGCTAAGACCTTGGACAAAGTACTTTTGCCACTGCCATTACGCCCCATCAAGGCATGGATCTCACCTGCTTTGATGGTTAGATTTACCCCATTAAGAATGGGCTGATCATCAACCCGAGCATGTAAATCGCAAATCTCAATTAGTACAGGTGCATCGGAGCAAATCACGGCGAGGGAGGTAACTGGCGAAGAATTAAGTGAAGTTGAAAGGATTAAGCATAGAGGCTGATTAATTAGCCAACTGAGCCTTCCAGCTTAAGTGCTAATAGTTTATCAGCCTCAGCCGCGAATTCCATTGGTAATTGATTAAAAACATCACGGCAGAAACCACTTACAATCATTGAAATGGCTTCTTCGAAATCTATTCCACGGCTCTGAAGATAAAAGAGTTGGTCTTCTGAAATTCTGCAAGTACTAGCTTCATGCTCGATGCTCGCATCAGGCTGTTGACTACGCATATAGGGATAAGTGTTAGCGGCAGCTTGGTCGCCTATCAGCATTGAATCACATTGGCTATAATTTTTGGCATCAAAAGCTTTTGGACCAATCTGAACCAAACCTCTGTAGCTATTTGAGGAATGGCCAGCGCTAATGCCTTTACTCACAATCGTAGAACGAGTACGTGGTCCTATGTGAATCATTTTAGTGCCAGTATCGGCTTGTTGATAATTATTAGTTAGGGCTACTGAATAAAACTCTCCCACTGAATCTTCACCTTGTAATATACAGCTTGGATATTTCCAAGTAATTGCCGAGCCAGTTTCTACTTGAGACCAGCTGATTTTGCTGCGGGCACCTCGGCACTGACCACGCTTGGTGACAAAATTATAGATACCGCCTATACCATCTTCATTGCCTGCATACCAGTTTTGAACGGTGGAATACTTGATTGAAGCATCATCAAGTGCCACTAGTTCTACCACCGCTGCGTGAAGCGTATTGGTATCAAACATCGGCGCTGTACAGCCTTCGAGATAGCTCACTGAAGATCCTTCCTCGGCAATGATCAAGGTCCGCTCAAATTGTCCCGTATCACCAGAGTTGATCCGGAAATAAGAGGATAATTCCATTGGGCACTCAACGCCTCTAGGTATGAAAACGAAAGATCCATCACTGAAAACAGCAGAATTCAGTGCGGCGAAATAATTGTCGTTAATCGGTACTATTGAACCAAGATAACGCTTAATTAAATCGGAGTATTCTTTTACAGCCTCGCCGATTGAGCAAAATACAACACCATGTTCGGCGAGTTTCTCTTTGTAAGTAGTTGCAATTGAAACGCTATCAAATACCGCATCGACGGCAACATTTGACAGACGTTTTTGCTCGCTAAGCGGTATCCCTAGTTTGTCGAAGGTTTCTAGCAGTTTTGGATCGACCTCATCGAGGCTGTTCTTTTTTGATTTCTGCTTAGGCGCTGCGTAATAAACGATGTCTTGATAATCGATTGGCGGGTAATCAAGACCAGCCCAATTTGGCTCCTTTATTTCAAGCCAGTGTCGAAAGGCCTTGAGCCGAAAATCGAGCAGAAACTCTGGCTCCTTTTTCTTGGCCGAAATCAGGCGAACAACTTCCTCGTCAAGGCCCTTAGGGATCTTTTCGGTTTCGATCTCAGTAACGAAGCCATATTTGTATGGCTGCGCAACGAACTGCCCAACTTGGCTTTGGCTGGTCATAGCTGATAGCCGGTCAAAGATCAGTGAGGGAGCGAAGGCCTTCAGTGAGAAACGAAACATTAATGTTTCGTTTCTTGGAGCCTAGTGCACAGGCCTTTGAGGCGACTAGCTCGTTCATTGTGGCTTGCTTAAGCGCCTTGGAGCCTTGAAGAACATCTCTAGAAGTTGAGATCTGTGCCTAGACCTCACCAGGTCAAGTACAAGTTTGCTGTCAACTTTTCGATTTGCGTGGCATGGTTGTATTAGCACTTGCGATCTATGAACGCAGAGGCGCAGGCCCCTACACGTGAAGCCGCTCTTACTCTGCTGTTGCGGCAGGGCCAGAGCAGTGCGGCAAATCTCGCTGCATCATTAGGAATTTCCGTGCAGGCAATGCGTCGCCATCTACGCAGCCTCGAGGACGACGGTTTAGTTGAAGCCAGTCCAATGCCAACAGGCCCTGGACGCCCCTCAAACCTCTGGCAACTAACACAGCAAGGCCACAGCCGCTTCCCAGATGGCAGCGAGAATTTTGCCCTTGGCTTGTTGGAGTCTTTAACAGAAACTCTTTCTCCCGAGGCCTTTGCGGCACTACTAGGCCAACAGGCACTTACAAAAGCCAACCATTACCGCGAACAGATAGGTTCAGGATCGATCCAGCATCGTCTGGAGAAGCTAGTGGAATTGCGTCGCCGTGAAGGCTATGAAACCGAATGGCAGCAATCCCCGGACGGCAGTGGTTGGAGCATTAACGACTTTCACTGTTCTCTACAGCGAATTGCCGAGGAGTATCCATCTGTTTGCGAGCAAGAATTGCTGTTAATGCGGTACACATTCCCTGACTGTTTGGTGGATCGGGTGAACTGGCGCCTGGAATGTGGTCATTGCTGTGGCTTCCAGATCAAGCCCACTCCATCACAGGTAATGGCCGACCAAGAAACGTAAGCGGCGAATTTTCTCGGCCTGGGAAGCTTTGCTCAAATCAAGGCTTCTGATGATCAATCTTCGAGAGCGATGAGTATTGCCAGGTCAAGTTTGACCTGCTTGTGGAGTTGTATTGCAGCTGTCGATCTCGTGATTAATTAAATGTGCCAGCTCAGACGTCGCAGAATTTGCAGCTGAAATTGCCCAGTTCCAGATCAAATTGATCGCAGTCTCTATTAACTGCGCATCGAGGGGAGCCTTCCATTTTTGGATGTGCTCCCAGTTGTACGTTGCCAGTAGATCCCAGTGCGGTCAGTAGATGCTGACCACAAGAGCTTCATTCACCCGTAAACAACCATTTGCCCACAGAATGTTATTCCAAACAAAAACGGAGTGTTTTTAGACGTGACCCAGGCCCTGACTTCAATGGCACGTCTAACTCTCCGTCAGCTCCGTCGGATGGCCAGTGATTTGGGTGTGAACCTTTACAGCCGCAAGAGTAAGGAACAATTGCTAAACGCTATTGAGGTGCTCCAAGGAAAGAAAGAAGCCGAACGTTTTGAGTTAGGGGCCGAACTCAGCACCCCATCCACACTGAAAGCAGATACCCGGGTGGTGTTCCTACCGCGAGATCCACAATGGGCTTATGTCTTCTGGGAGATCTCCGAGACAGATCGCTTGCGCGCACTCTCTAAAGGAGCTAGTCGTCTTTGCATACGTCTTACTGATGTAACCGGCATCAATGGCAACACAACGGCACATCCACACACCCTTCAGGAAGTGCCTGTAGACAGCCACAGCACCGAGTGGTATCTGCCTATTCCAATGGGTGATCGAGATTATCGAGTGGAACTCGGTTATCGCTTTGGAACCAGTTGGATGTCATTAGCGTTTTCCTCTGTAGCAAGGGTTCCAGCACTTCAACCAAGTGAGCAGATCCTTGATCAATTTGTGCCCTTCAGTCTTGAGGGCATCACAAGCAGTCCTCTGCCTACTGCTATGCCAGCCACACCACTTATTGAGAACGACTCTAAAGATCCGACAGGTAGCGGACTTCATGAGCGGCTCTATCAGAGCGCCACAAAGCACTTCCGCAGTAGCAGAGTCGGTTCTGAAGTCTTCCAGGAGCGCAACGATATGGGTGCTCTTGCAAGCGGGCTTAATGACTCAGGCATAGGTCTATGGGCTAGTGGCCGTAACGAGTCTGGAGTGGGTGGAGTTCCCTCACGCCAGAAGACCTTCTGGCTTGTAGCCGACGCCGAGCTGATGGTTTATGGCGCAACTGATCCTTCTGCCCGACTAACCATCGGCGGTGAAAATGTGCCTCTCTCAAATGATGGAACTTTCCACATTCAAGTTCCATTTCGTGATGGAGAACAGACCTATGCGATTGAGGCCACTGCCGCTGACGGTGAAGAAAAGCGCAATATCACCCTAAATTTCCAAAGGATGACACCAAAAGACAATACAAACCCCGAAAGCCAAACACACTCAGAATGGTTCTAAACGAACTTCCTGGAAAATGACAATGATGCGTTGGTTTGTCGCCCTTACCCCTCTGGCTGGGGCAATCATCTTCCCTCTTGTTGTGCCCTTAAGCATGGCGCGATTTGGTCTAGGTGCTGGAGTTTTGGTTGCGCTGATTGTTGGCAGCATCTGGTTTGTGACCATGCTGCGCACTGCTGAGATGCCTCACTGAGATACAAACTGAAGGTCACACCACATGGTGGAACCCTTTTGTTGGGTATTTGAATTTAGCTAGTGGGTAGAGGAGTTTTTAAATGGATATTGCCGATACTTCTGGGGTGCACCAGTTGCAGCAAGGTGGGATCAGTGCTGGGTTCTACGCCAGCGGAGCTCCCTTTACCTGAAGGGATTCAGGTGGTTTTCAACCACCGTGATTTGGCACGATATCGCAGCCCGCTCACTGATCAGTGGCGCAATGGCGACAATCTAGAGGAGTTCATAGTCAAGGCCATAAATGAAGCCCAGCAAGAGATTTTTGTAGCTGTGCAAGAACTCAGCTTGCCTGTTATTGCCCAAGCCCTTGTTGCAGCTAAGCAAAGAGGTGTAAATGTGCGAATAGTGATGGAGAACACTTATAGCCAGCCATGGGGGGGTCTACATGAAGCAGACCTTTCCCTTCGAGAACGGCGACACTTGGCACAACTAAAGATATTGGCAGATCGCAATAGTGACGGGAATCTAAGCTTGCAAGAACGCCAGCATGGTGATGCGGTGGAAATCCTCAGGCGTAATAAGATTCCTTTGATTGACGATAGAGAAGATGGCAGTAAAGGTAGTGGGCTTATGCATCATAAGTTCTTAGTAATTGATGGTCTTAGTGTGATTACTGGTAGTGCTAATTTCAGTAGCTCGGGTATACACGGAGATGCCGGTGCATGGCAAACGCGCGGTAACGTTAACCATTTGCTGCGCTTCAACAGTGCAGAGTTGGCAGAACTGTTCAAAAAGGAGTTTTTGTTGATGTGGGGAAATGGCCCTGGGGGTGCAAAAGATAGTCGATTTGGGCTGGCTAAAAACTCATCTGGTATTCAAGTGGCACGGGTTGGCAGCACACGGATTGAGGTGCTTTTTGCTCCCCATGATAAACGTCAAAAGTTGAACGGTCTTAAGCTTATTGCTGAGCGAATGGCTAAATCAAAAGAGGATATCGATATGGCTCTGTTTGTTTTTTCAGCCCAGAGTCTTGCTAATGAGCTGCAAGAGCTGGTGAAACATGGTGTGAAGATACGGTTAATAGCCGATCCTGGCTTCGCCAGCCGTTCCTATTCAGAAGTCTTGGATTTATTAGCTGTCGCACTACCTGATCGGTTTTGCAAGATAGAAGCAGGTAACAAGCCATTTGATTCACCTTTGAAGGGGGTGGGTACCCCACGCCTGGCTCGAGGTGACAAGTTGCACCACAAGTTCGCCGTGATCGACAACAAAACAGTGATCACTGGCAGTTTTAACTGGTCGCCCGCTGCCGCACACACCAATGATGAAACGCTCCTGGTAATCCACTCACCACAACTCGCCAAGCACTTCACCCGTGAGATGGACCGGCTCTGGCGTGGCGCCGAGCTGGCGATCACTACGAGAATGCGAAAAAAGCTAGAGCGGCAGCGTTTGAAGTGTGGCAGTGGGCTGCAGCGAGGGTGAGAGGCTCTATGGCTAACAGATGGCTAGGTAAATGTTGGGAGAACTAAACTGATTTTTGAATGGGGTGAAAATCTTTGGAGGGTTTGGGCATGGCAGACAATGAAAAACAGATAAGTCAGAAGGTAGCTTTGGGCGTTGAATATCTGCAGTCAGCTATTCAGCATTACCAGCAAGGGAACCTTTTAGAATCTAAGCAAGCCTGTGAGCATGTAGCAAATCATGATCCCAATAATGCTTTTGCGATTGGATTGCTTGCGACAGTTGAGAAAGGTTTAGGCAAACTAGAATTGGCAGAGAAGTTATTCGAAAAATCTTTGAATATTGATCCGAAATAGTCAGATATTCTGAATAATTATGTGGGTTTGCTAATTAACAGGAAAGAATTTAGATTGGCATCTAAGTTGTCAGATAGGGCAATCAGTATTGCGCCAAAGTCAGCAGAACATCACTGGCTCATTTGATATTCCCTGTGGAAGACCGGCAAGCATAATGAAGCTCTAATTGCAAGCCACAAAGCGATTAAACTCAACCCTAATATAGCTTGCGCTTATAAAAATCTTGGCGTCATCTATAAAGAGAAAGGACAACTTGATCAAGCATTAGAAGCAACATTAAAAGCAATTGAACTCAAGCCTGACTATGCAGATGCTTATAACTTAATAGGAATAATTGAGGAGAGTGAAAGAGATGTGCTATATGGCTTTACCGGTAAGGTTTGCTCTTTCAAGTCCTGTTATGCAGCAAATCAGAAGGCTCTCGACAATTATGTAAGTAGTCTAATAATCAATTAATTTATCTGTTGCTTGCGTCCTGATTGATCAGGGATTGCCATGGTGAAAGAATTGAATTGATCAATGTTCTAGACTAATGAAGGCGTTTTCGATGATTGCATTGACCCAAAATATTTCTTTTAATCACATGAAATCGGTCATTATCAGCGGGTCCAGGGGAGAATGATTCCATGAGTCTGTACAAAATCCATTCATTATTGGCCGCTCTTGGTCTGCTTCTCGTTTCTGCACCCGCTGCATTCAGCGAGGTGGAAAACACTGCGTTTCCAACTAAGCAGGAGCTGCACAGCATCCAACTACAGGCTTACATTTGCTCGCGTAAGAATCAAACAGAGGCTTGCACCCTAACCCGTCAAATGGTCGATCCACTCATGGATCATCCACGCTTGTCTTCCTCTTGCAAGGATGCGGTCTGGGAGTTGCTTCAGGCAGCTCAAACGGCCTCAACTAATAGCTACCAGCGCAGGGATTCTATTGATCAACCCGCCCGGAGACTTTACGTTTTTTGCATCAATCAAACAATAAAAAAAGCACCTAAACCCTCGACTCAAGGTGGTCTGGTTCCCCAGTAATTCTTTTGCTTTCATCAATCACCAACCCATCAGGAAAAGCCAATCAAAATAACTCTAGCTAATTTTAATCTAAGGTTGATTGAGTGCAGATCTACAGCCTTAATATTATTAATCAGTAGTATATTGTTTGCGAGTAATCAAGTAGACTATCCCAAAAGCTAGCCAATATCTCAAGCCTAGGAACGACTGATAAACTTTAATAGGCTCTAGCTAATGACCATATAAAAATTAAATAAGGCAAGCTACGGGCTAATCGGTTACGCCGAATAACGTCTCTGTTCTCATCTTCGTCTTGGTTAAGTCAAACTGCTTTTTTTGAGAGCTAATCTGTGCGGCTAACATGACAGTGAATAGGAACAGCTGGCTGGATTGCATCTCAAAGTTAGATCAGGCAGTGCATTGGTGAACTTGGATAAAAGGTAGTTTTTGATTCTCGTTCTTGTCGGCACAACCACAGTCACAGCATTTCAGAGCAGCCTGGCATCAGCTATAGCAAGCCAAAAGTAATCGTGCCCTATTACCCAAAAACTGAGCTAAACACCTGCTTCTCTAAAAGTCACTGCTGGACATTCTCTGTGAGCAACGGGAGTGCTCGAAACGGTGAAGGTTGATGCGCTTGATTAGGTTCGATCAAGAACTGCCTTCGTCTCTGATGACCTCCTCGGCCCCGACGGGACCCACAAAGCGCCAGGTACATCTGAATACACCCTTCAAAGACCAAAAGCCTGGTACCTCCGGTCTGCGTAAAAGCAGTAAGCAGTTCGAGCAAGCCAATTATTTGGAGAGCTTCATCGAGGCAATACTGCTTACCTTGCCAGGAGTTCAGGGAGGGACTCTGATATTGGGGGGTGATGGTCGCTATGGCAATCGCCGCGCCATTGATGTGATCCTGCGCATGGGTGCTGCCCATGGCCTGAAGCGGGTTATTACCACTACAGGTGGAATTCTCTCTACGCCAGCAGCATCCCACCTAATTCGCAGCAAAAAGGCTATTGGAGGGATCATCCTCTCTGCTAGCCACAATCAAGGTGGTCCTGATGGCGACTTTGGCGTCAAGGTGAACGGTGCCAATGGCGGCCCAGCTGCTGAGTCACTGACCAATGCGATCTACGCATGCAGCCAAGTTCTTGAGAAATACAGCCTGGTGGACGCGCCAGCGATCTCTCTTGAAATCCCAGGCCATCACACCATTGCTTCAATGGGCGTAGAAGTGATCGACGGTGTTGATGATTACGTAGAACTGATGCAGAAGTTGTTCGACTTCGAGCGCATAAGTGACTTGATACGAGTCGACTTCCCAGTTGTGTTTGATGCAATGCACGCTGTTACCGGTCCTTATGCCAAGCGGTTATTGGAAGGACTTCTCGGTGCCCCAACTGGCACTGTGCGCAACGGAGTTCCTCTTGAGGATTTTGGTGGAGGCCACCCAGATCCCAACCTCACCTACGCCGCTGAACTGGCAGACCTTCTCCTCAATGGCAAGTCCTACAGCTTCGGTGCCGCCTGCGATGGTGATGGTGACCGCAACATGATCCTGGGCAGAGGTTGCTTCGTTAATCCGAGTGACAGCCTCGCCATTCTCACTGCCAATGCTGAGCTGGCTCCGGCTTATGCCAATGGTCTTAGCGGTGTCGCTCGCTCGATGCCGACCAGCGCTGCTGTTGATGTCGTCGCCAAAGAACTGGGCATCAATTGCTTTGAGACCCCGACAGGCTGGAAATTCTTTGGCAACCTGCTAGACGCTGATCGCATCACCTTGTGCGGCGAGGAAAGCTTCGGCACAGGAAGCAACCATGTGCGTGAGAAGGATGGACTATGGGCCGTTCTGTTTTGGCTCCAGATCCTGGCGAAACGGCGTTGCAGCGTTGCGGAAGTGATGCATACACACTGGCAGCGCTTTGGTCGGCACTACTACTCACGACACGACTACGAAGCGATTGCCAGTGAGCCTGCCCATGATCTCTACAACAGACTGGAAGCAATGCTGCCTGGATTGGTTGGCCAGCCTTTTGCTGGACGCAGCGTCAGTCAGGCGGACAACTTCAGTTACACCGATCCCATTGATGGCTTAGTCACAGAATCACAAGGGCTGCGGATCCTTCTAGAAGATGGCAGCCGTGTGGTAGTTCGACTCTCCGGCACCGGCACCAAAGGCGCCACATTGCGCGTCTATCTCGAGAGCTATGTGAACAACAATGGAGACTTAACTCAAGATCCTCAGCACGCCCTTGCAGATCTAATTAATGCAATCGATGCGCTTGCAGAGGTTCAAAAGCGCACTGGCATGAAACGACCAACGGTGATCACTTGAGCGTTAGCGCAGCCACCATTGCCGCTGGCGGCGGTGATACTCCGCCTCGGTGCTGCTCTGTTGTAGTTGGCGCATGGTTTCAATCACCATTGCTCCAAGGCCACCAGAGAGCGTGATCATGGTAAAAAAAAGGTTCAGCCTTTGACTGTGTACATCTACAGGAGTATTTGAGATCACCGTGCGCAAGAAGAAGGCCACAAGGCCTCCGAGTAATAAACCCACGAGTAGGGCAATCAATACCCGCGTACCGCTGAATGGATTGTTCTTCATTGAGCCAGAACGGTTCATTAGTTCAAGCCTGTCCAGAGGAATCGCCTGGATTAAGTAAAGCGGGGCTGTTTTCTTCATTATCAGCGAGGGGGCCCACAAGAGCTTTCATGAACACGTAAAAGACGGGTATTACTAATAGAGAAAGGAAGGTGGCAACCAAAAGCCCACCAAATACCACAGTGCCAAGAGAGGCTTGGCTGCGAGCCCCTGCGCCGCTTGCCAATACCAGTGGCATAAAGCCAAATAGAGAGGAAATTGCTGTCATTATTATCGGTCGCAATCTAGATTTTGCTGCTTGCCGTGCAGCCTCAATAGCCGTGAGTCCACTAGTCATATGTTGATTGGCCAAGTCAACAATCAAAATCCCATTCTTCGCTGCTAGGCCGATCAACATCACTAAGCCAACCTGTGCGTAGATATTGAGCACCTCGCCACGCAGGGCTAGAAACAATAGTGCTCCTAGCATGGCAGTAGGTACAGTCATTAGAATAATCAGAGGGTCTGTATAGCTTTCGTATTGAGCTGCAAGCACGAGATAAACCACCAAAATCCCTAATGCAAAGATCACAACAGCCAGGGCCCCAGCCTTAACTTCTTCGCGTGAAATACCAGTCCAGTCATAGCCAAGACCCTGTAGTTTTTGCTGCGTAAAGATCTCCTTAATGCCATTAATAGCCTGCCCCGAACTTTTCCCATGGGCTGGTGATCCCTCAATTTTAATTGAGCGGTAAAGATTGAAATGTGGAATCACACTTGGGCCAACAGTGGGCTCAACAGTGAAGAACTCTGCAAGGGGAATCTGTTTCCCTAAGCGATTCTCAACGTAGATTGATGTTAATTTATCAGGGGTTGATCGGTCAAGGTTGTCGGCCTGAATGTAGACACGACGAACTTTTCCCTCTTGGAAGGTATCATTAACATAAGTGCCCGCAAAGTTAGTGCTAAATATGCGCATTGCGGCGCCAAAGTCAACATTAAGGCTAGCCATCTTCTCTCTGTCAACATCAACCTTCAGTTGAGGCGATTCAGGTGAGAATAGGGTTCGCACACGATTCAATAAAGGATCTTTCTTTGCCTTCTGGATTATTTGATCTGCTGATTCAAAAAACCTCTTTAATCCATAGGCACCGCCACTCTGGTCAAGAAGTTGAAACTCAAATCCACTACCTATGCCATAGCCAGGAATGGCTGGGGGTTCCACTACGAAAACTCGGGCAGCATCGATTGACTTGAAGAGTTTTTGGTTGAGTCGCTCCACAATCGCTCCAGCTGATTGATCTTTGTTATTGCGCACATCCCAGTTGCGCATACCGATAAAAAACAGTCCCTTATTAGGGGTGTTGCCATCAAAACTGGCACCACTAAAAATTGCAGCCGAAGTGATATCGGGTTCGCTGCGCAGTGTCGCAGCCACTTGCTGATTAATCTTTTCGGTGACCTGGGAAGACACGCCCTCTGGAGCTTGCACGACACCAATGGCGTAACCCTGGTCTTCGATTGGCACAAAGCCTCCTGGGATAGTCGTGAAGGCGATGCCGGTTAGCACAATGCCAACGCCCAGCGCTGCCATCACCTGAGCACGACGAGCGAGTACCCACTCGAGCAGGTTTGCATAACGATGCTCGAATATTGAATAGAGCCGATTGAAATTGGTAAAAATCCAGGGTATATACCAACCAATCGTTAAACCCAAAGCGCAGAAAAGTATCACTGGTAATGGGTTGGAAATGCCTGCCAGCAGAAGACCCGCTAATGCTCCAGCCACGCTGAATGGCAGCCGCATTTTTCGACCAGTTAAACGGGAGAATGCAAAGCCAAAAACTGCACCAAAAGCGAAGGGAACCAGCGCAATAGCTGCACCGCCGCCGATGACCAAAAGCCCGTAAATAAACCCGACCACAGCTCCTGAGATTGCATAAGTGCGTTGTCCTGGTTCTGGTCCTTCGCGACCAAGAAGTAATGCCGAAAGCATCGGTGAAAATGTGAGTGCATTAAATGTAGAAATCGCTATTGAAAAAATAATCGTTGCAGCAAACTGCTTGTAAATGCTCCCGGTTGCTCCGGGAAAAAACAACACTGGTAAAAAAACTGCAAACAGCACCAAAGACGTAGCAATCACGGCTGTAAATAGTTCATCCATCGTCGACTTGGCAGCTGCCAAGGCATTCATCCCTGAGGCTTTCTTTGTGGAGGTGTCCTCAATTACTGTTATTGCATCATCAACCACCAGCCCTGTGGCAAGTACCAGGCCAAATAAGGTCAACTGATTTAGTGAGAATCCAAATCCCAACACAAGGGCGAATGTTCCTATAAGTGCTACCGGTATGGCGATTCCAGGCACTAATGTTGCCTTCCAATTCTGAAGGAAAAGGAAGAGGATTAGGATGACCAATAAAACAGCATCTCTAAGCGAATTTGTTACGCCCTGGATTGAGGCATCAATAAAATCTGTGTTGTCATAGATCTTTTCCATCTTCATGCCAACTGGCATGGTATTAGAGAATTCGCTAAGAACATCTTTGACACCATTGGAAACCTCAAGTGCATTGCTGCCGCTTAATTGATAAATTGCCATGCCCACTGAAGGAATCCCCTGTAAATCGGTAGCAGTGGTGGAATAATTTTCACCGCCAAGGGAAACACGGCCTACATCACTGAACCTTACTAATCCACCATCTTTTGTTGTCTTGACGACCATATTTTCGAATTCATCAACACCTAATAGACGACCTTGTAATTGCACAGGCAGTGTGAATTCTTGTCCATTAAGCGCTGGCTCTCCACCTATTTTCCCGGATGGGACAAGACGATTCTGACTATCAAGCGCTGCAACTATGTCAGCCGAAGTAAGGCCATATGTCTCAAGTTTCTTAGAATCAAGCCAAAGCCGGAATGAGACTTTGCGGTTGCCAAAATAAGTAATATCTCCAACACCTTTTACCCGCTTTATGGCATCGGTGAGATTAAGGTCAAGTAATCCACTGATTGTCTCAATGCTGTATTCTTGTTTGCTAGGGTCTTCACTTGCAAAGTTATAAAGAAGCAAGATTGAGTTCGATGCTTTATTGATGTTGACACCTGCTTTGCGAACCTCTTCAGGAAGTTGTGGTTCAGCAAGTGACACCCGGTTTTGAACATTAACTTGATTGATATTTCCGTCAGTACCACTTTCAAATGCTACAGAAATAGAGCTAACTCCATCCGAAGAACTTGACGAAGTTATGTAGTCCATATTCTCAACTCCATTGATTTGCTGTTCAAGCACGCTGGTAACACCCTGCTCAACAGACTCAGCATCTGCGCCGATGTAGGTGGAATTCACTTTGACTGTTGGTGGAGCAATATCCGGCAGCATCTCTACTGGCAGTATTGGAATTGCAATCAACCCAGCGATTACAATCAACAGGCTGCAAACTGTTGTCAGAACAGGACGGCTAATGAAATTGTTAGAAGCAGACATTTTAATTACGCCTCAGTTCTTCACTTCGATGGGCATGCCATGTTTCAAGTTCAAGAGATTAGTGGTGATTACCTGCTGATCAGGTGTTAAGCCCTTCTTCACTGCATAGCGATTATTTTGAAAAGTTCCTAGTTTCACTGGAGTCTGTAAAGCGAAACGCGTTGAGGGAGGATAAAACTTGCGTAGTTTCTCAAGCGGAGCCTGGCCGGGTTGAGCCTCAAGATCCTGAAAGCTACCCACGCGATAAACAAAGCTTTGAGCAGATGTCTGGGTGACAGCGACAAAGGGCACTGATATTGATTGATTGCTATCAAGTTGCACGCGAGTAGGTAATCGCTGGCCATTGCGCAGATCTCCATTGGGATTGAAGAAAGTAGCTTTCAAAAGCAAACCCTGGGTATCAATATCCACAGTTGGATCTATTGAACCAACCTTGCTTATCGCCATAATTTCTGCCGATCCTGGTTTGCCGAGCAAAACCGGTAAACCAACTTTGATGCGATCAGCAAACCTCGCTGGCACCTCTACACGAGCCTGAAGCTTGTCGTTTTTGATCAGCTTGGTGAAGGGGTCACCGGATCTAATTACATCCCCAACCTTTACCTGCAGATCAGCAACGATTCCGGAAACCGGAGAACGCAAGTTGCTATAAGCCAAGGTCGCTGCGGTTGCATTCACCTTTTCTCGAGATGCGATGTATTGAGCCTTGTATCGATCACGATCAAAAGCTGAAGCAGCACCTTGAGATGTCAGGAATTCGTAGCGTTGCCAGTTGAGCTTGTCTTTCTCTTCTTGAGCCTTAAGACCAATTAGTTGCGCTTGGACCTGGCCTTGATCGAGTACTACCAGTAATTGCCCAGGTTGAACCACTTCGCCCTGTTTAATTCTCAACTCAAGAATGCGCCCGGATGCTTGTGCAGCTAGTTGAACTTCCTCCAAAGCCTCAAGGGTGCTCATTGTTTCAATGTTGTCGGTGAATTCAGCCATCGTCACCGAAGCCTGTTTCACCATCAGTGGAGCAGGAGGAGATTTTCTGCCACAAGAGCAGAGCAGCAGCACCGCCGCCAAAATGGCTAGAGAGCGTTGCTGAACAGGCACAGGCAAATTGATCGATAGATCCCGATTATGGAGAGAGTTCGCAACTTAGGAAGAAGACTCTGCATGGCGTAAGAATTGTCCACCTGGTCGAGGTGCCATTGGCTCAGGATTTGTTCACATATCAAGGTGATCAGGCGCGTCAGCGTCATGCACCGCTTGCTGATCGTCTGCGCCCTCGAACCCTGGAGGAGTTTGTAGGCCAAGGTTCGATCCTGGCGGAAGGTCGCCTACTACGCCGAGCCATAGCTGCAGATCGAGTAGGTAACTTGCTGCTTCATGGCCCTCCCGGTGTTGGTAAAACCACCCTGGCCAGGATTATCGCCGGTCATACCCGCGCCCATTTCAGCAGTCTCAATGCCGTTTTAGCCGGCGTAAAGGATCTTCGCCAAGAGGTGGACGAAGCCAGAGCGCGACTGGAGCGACATGAGTTGCGAACGATTCTGTTTATCGACGAAGTACATCGCTTTAACAGCGCTCAGCAGGATGCCCTGTTGCCTTGGGTGGAAAACGGCACAGTGACACTGATTGGTGCCACCACAGAAAACCCCTATTTCGAGGTAAATAAAGCGCTGGTAAGTCGCTCGAGGCTGTTCCGACTGCAAGCACTTGAGAGCGAAGATCTTCATCACCTTCTCAAGCATGCACTTGAAGATTGCGAGCGTGGTTATGGCGATCGCAAGGTGCTGCTCTGCCCAACAGCGGCCAACCATTTAGTGAATGTCTCCAGCGGCGATGCACGCAGCTTGCTTAATGCTCTTGAACTTGCTGTGGAGAGCACTAGTCCAGATGAACAGGGCTCTATCCACATCAACCTTGCCATCGCGGAGGAGTCGATTCAGGAGCGAGCAGTCCTCTACGACAAACAGGGGGATGCTCATTTCGACACCATCAGCGCCTTTATTAAATCCCTGCGAGGCTCAGATGCCGATGCGGCTTTGTTCTGGTTGGCACGCATGGTTGAAGCTGGTGAAAATCCACGCTTCATCTTCCGCCGCATGCTGATTGCGGCTGGAGAGGATGTTGGCCTTGCTGATCCCCAGGCCATTGTGGTTGTGGAAGCTTGTGCTGCAGCCTTCGAAAGGATCGGCCTGCCAGAAGGGCTCTACCCCCTGGCACAAGCAACCATTTACTTGGCCTGCGCTGATAAAAGCAATAGTGTGCTTGGCTTTTTTGAGGCCTTACGCACGGTACGTGAGTCCCAGCGTCAGGATGTGCCAAGTCATCTTCGCGATGCTCATCGCGACGGAGCAGCCTTCGGAGATGGTGTCGGCTACCGCTACCCCCATGCTTTTGCGGAGCACTGGGTTTCGCAGCAGTACCTTCCCAATGCACTGCAAGGAGAAGTTTTTTGGCAGCCGAGCCGGCAGGGCTGGGAAGGACAACGGCGCCTGCTGCTGTTGGAGAGAAGGGCAGCCCAGCTCGCCGCCGCCGCCGAATCAGCCCAAGAACATCCCCTACTGGTGAGTAGTGGCCCTGGAACTCCTGAACTGGAGAGATGGCTGCAACGTCAGCTCAGTCAGGATGGTGATCGCTTGCAACACCTGCGCGAACGTCTCTGGGCTGGTGTGAAATGGCAACGCCAGCATCGGGTTCTGATTATGGGAGGAAGCTCTCTGCTTTGGGCTCTTGATCCACTGCAAGCAGTGCCAGAAGGCGGCGTCACAATCTTTTGCAAAGCACCACAAGATCAGTCTCGATTATTAGCTCAGCTCGATCTGCTTGATCCATTGATTCGTCCTGAACTGATCGCTGGAAGTTGCGATGGAGTCAACGAATTGCCAGCGCAACATCAGTTTGAATGGATTGGTGGACGCATTTCTAGTCAAGACTTTGCTGGTCTAGAGATGGAAAAACTTTGGAGCGCAATTAGCCAGAGATGTACCTCCCAAACAGGCCTAAGGCTCTTGATGAGCCATGCCGGCATTGGCCCTGCTGAGGCTTTGCTCCAATTATTGGATAGCAAAGGAATAAATCTTGCTGAGCGAGAGCTGTTGGCACCTTTGATTGCTATTGAAAAAACTTGGCTAGAGAGCCAGCGTCTCGATGTCTCTCTAGGGCAAAACCTGCAGGAGCTTGGCTGGCAGCTGCAGTGGGAGCAATGGGAAGAGCCTCTTACGCTGCAGTTGGATGAAGACCTTGAGCATCGCTGGCTGAGCGATGGGCGTCCCTACAGAGAACTAATCGCAAAAACTGCATCATCGGAAATTTTCAATAGCTTGCAGCGAACTCTTCGCAGCCAACGGGGAAAGAAATTGCCTCAACGCTTGATCCATCAACGCATCATCGGCAGTCGTAAATTCAACTAAACTCAACTTGTCTGGGCATTAAGCAGCTGACCATAAAAGCCACGGCGATGATGCCGGGGCTAGAGAATCACTTTTAAAATCTAATACTTAGCCCCATGAATCAGGGAGAGGCTATTTATAGATGCCTGACCCGTTATTCTGCTGTGATAAATGTTTTAGATGTTAGCAATATGATGCTAAAAGGTAGTTTGTTTATGACCAATTGTGAGGAGATACTGTTTGCTCGCTGAATCAGCAATAACGTCTGAACGCATTAGTGCGAGGCGTGACATTCTGGCCAGCTTGCACGCAGGCAGGCATGAACATATACAAGGAAAGCAGCGAGTTGCAGCTAGGACCTTCACCGCAATCACTATTAGTGCAGAAGGTTTTGCTTCTATCGTTATTGCTGCAGGTTTTGGAGAAACGAAAAGCCACTGGAAGTTTTTCAAGAATGCCCTGCGAAGAAATAGTTCCGTCTACTGAATCAGCAATAATGGCGGAACGAAGAGCAACTACGGCTGTTTTGTTTGCCTCCCAGTAAGGAGAGTAACTACTAGTTTTATTTTCTAGAAACTTGATTCCTTCCTTGGTGTATAGGAAGCGAGTCACAGATGAAACATCAACTTCGTAAGACTTGGTCATGCCCGCGCGGATTTCATCGGCGCTCAATCCAGACTTATAGATCGCTGATTTCAGCGCACGGTCGGTGGTCTCACCAGACGCTAAGAATTTCTCGAAATCTTTTAAATTTGTCGTCCATACCTTGGCTCCTGAACCCCAGCGAACAGGATGTTGAGTGTCAGCTTGAACAGGAATAGACATTGCCATCAAGGAAGCCAAACCTATAAGGCCAAAGCTGCTACGAATAACAACTGCTAGAGGAAGAGGTGTCAACTTGAAAACCATTAATGGGGGGGGCTGCAAGATAAAAGTCTTTTGAGAATAGCTTGTACGAGATACTTATAAACTTTTTATGACATCAACTTTCTCAGTGCATTAGCTCTTGGCTAATAGAAATAAGTCAATTAAATCTACCCTTAGCTTTGCTGGAAGAGATGAGTTAAGCATCGCTAGATTAGGAATTATCTCTTGGCAAGAATTGATCCCATCCATCTGGGCAAGTTCCCGAAAAAGGCTGTCCTAGCTGGGAAAGATTTCCCCTGCAATGAAGTGTTTCGAGTTGGGTGCCGCTGCTATCTCGACGAACAATGGCTAGGTATGCCTCTACACCATGCTCAGGCCTCAACCACAACATAGTGTCGCTCCTTGATCGTTCTAGTTTGGCGATGAAAGGTTCCCCGACACTTATACCCAGCTCATTCATTGATGAAGCGAACTCTCCCCAGTAATAACGAGTCATCTGAGCGCGAGTGAAAGACAGCAATAACTCCTCAGCTTCGATTCGCCGCTTAAGCGTGGCTTCGCGCTCCGCCAGGCGAGATGCCACATCTTTTACGCCCGACCAAGCTCCTGAAACGTAGGGCGTTTGCTTTTGATGCTCTTGATGCATGCTCAAGAGGCCCAGCATTGCTAAAAGGGCTGCTGCTAAAAGCGATGGCACTTTCTTGTAACTCAGCGTGTTGACCATGAGGGTTGTCAACAATGCTCCTCAACCTAAGCAGAGCATTGGCGGATGGGACATGGCATTTAAATTGCCTGCTACCACCATTCTCCAAGAGCTGTAGTGAATTCGACGCACGCTTACTTGTCGATCTAATACGTCATGAACAGCAAATGCGGAGTCGGCACTGCAACGCCAATGAATTAGATCCTTCGCCAGGCTGCCCCGTTGCCATTTTATGGCGGCTTCTTTAATTAGCCATTGCTCCAGCACGGCAGCCCGTAGGGCGCTACCGCTCAAATGGGAGATCGCTGCCTGTTCCTCGCTAGAGAAGAAGCGACGTGAAAGAAGTTCAGCTGCAATGGGACGGTCGGCCCGCTCCAAATCAACCCCGACTTGTTGAGGTGCCCAAGCTATTAGTAGTGCATCGCAGCAATGGCTGAAGCTGATGAATCCCCAATCATTGGCAAGTTTTGGAGGTTGGCCTGGAGGGGCTTGCAGTGGTATCTCCAGAGCGGGTATACGCCAGAGATCCGCCAGAGCTTGACGTATATAACCGCGAGATTGTCGAAACTGCCTTGCTCTCGATGGAGGCAATTGCCTAGCCCATTGCTCCTCAACCTTGCTGATCGGCATTAAGGCAGCCTGCATTGGCAATAACCACAGCCCCATTACGCTGCGACTATTCAGTTCAAGTGGCATCAATGAGCCTGCAGATTGGCGATCCAGCACCTGATTTCAGCCTCCCCAATCAGGATGGTGAATTGGTAAAGCTGGAATCATTTAAGGGGCAACGTGTAGTGATCTACTTTTATCCGAAGGACGACACCCCAGGTTGCATAAAGGAAGCTTGTAATTTCCGGGACCGGTGGGAGCGCTTTGAGGCCCATGGCATCAGGGTGCTTGGGATCAGCAAAGACGGTGCTACCTCTCATACCAAGTTCATTAATAAACATCAGCTCCCTTTCACCCTTCTAAGCGATGTAGAGCCTTGCTCAGTAGCCAGCGCCTATCAAAGCTATGGACTCAAAAAATTTATGGGGCGCGAATACATGGGCATGATGCGTCATACCTTCGTGGTGGATGCAGAGGGGAATCTGGAGCTGATTTACCTCAAAGTGAAAGCTGAAACCATGGCCAGTCAAATTCTTACAGACTTGGGGCTCGATTAATTCGACCTAGCACGTCCACCATCCCCTCTAAAGCCAGGTTCGGATGGTGGACGATATCAAGGCCATGCTGCATTAGTTCCTTTTCAAGAATTGGAGCATCACCTCCACATAACCAAAGCGGCAGTTTCGTCTCACGCTGAGCTTCTCGCAGCATGCCTGTAAGGGCTTGGATGCTGCCTCGCCGCATGGCATCGGCAGTCGTGATAGGGAATGGCTCTGAACTAATTGATCCAAAGCCGGGATCAATTAATTTTTGAGCGCCCTGCGCCATAGCCTGCAGCTGCAAGCTAAACCCACCTACCAACTGTCCGCCGGCGAACTCACCCTCAGCTGTCACTCGAGTGAGGCTAAGAACAGTACCGGCATCGGCTACAAGCAGACCATCTGCCAACAGTTCGCAGGTTTTAGCTCTTTTCAAAGCACCCCAAGCTGCTAAGGCTCGATCAATGCCTAACCATGGAGGCATTTGCTTTAGCGGCACATCTTTCAACCTCAGCCGGCTGGTTGGATCCAAAACAACCTCTGTAGGCATGGGGCCTACAGCAGCCCATGCCAGAACAGGCATTTCAAGAGCTTGAAGCTTGAGCGGATCTGGAGAGCTATGGCAGAACTGCCAAGAGTCAGCTTGTTGCTCAGCCCAGTGCCAACGACTATTGCCAATCAACAGGCAACGTCTGATAACTTCCACAGTCAGATGCCTTCCCCCATCACACCAGGAAGGTGAAGGCCGCATTCTTGTTTAAGGCCTCCAAAGCGTGTCTCTCGTCCTGTCGCTTCCTCGCCATCGGGCGCACTGGAATGCCAATCGCCGACCGTTGAGTAACCCTTCTCAAACAGAGGGTGCTGCGGCAAGTCATGCTCCTGCATGTAATAGAAAACGTCTTTGGAAGTCCAGTCCAGCAAAGGCCTAAGTGAAAAGCGACCTCGTATCAGTTCGAGCCAGTTCATGGAACTTCGATGTTCAGTTTGGTCACTTCGCACTCCACTGGCCCAACAGCTCACTTGCAGATCTTCCAGCGCTTGCTCGAGTGGCTCCACTTTGCGAATACGGTGATAAGCCTCTAAATCCTTCACCGAGCCTGTCTCCCAGAGTCGACCATGCAGGGCTTCCATCCGGGCTGGAGATAGCGAGCTTCTGACTACCTTTAAATCCAGATCCAACTGCTCAGTGAGCTGATCGGCATAGAGATAGGTCTCGGGTGGTAGATAGCCTGTATCTACCCAGATCACAGGTACAGTCGGCCCATCTTTACGGCTTTGGAGCATGTGCAAAAGCACTGCCGATTGAATGCCAAAGCTTGTTGTAATTACAAAGCCTGAACCAAACTGTTTAATTGCCCAGGTGAGTCGATCCTGAGGCTTAAGGCTGGCCAGATTCGTTTGGGTCTTCTCCAGAGGTACCTTAAGTAAAGAGGCGACCTTCAATTTGGAGGATCGACCTGCCTTAGCAGAAGACGCAGTAGTGGTTGTTTTAGTGGAGCCATCATTCATGCCTCCATCTTCCAATGCCGCCGATCACTAAAGGGTGTTTAAGGTTCGAAAATCATCCCAGACCCATCGTCTATGGCCTTCAACCCGTCAAATGCAAATGCCGTGGTTGTTGTTGGAGGCGGGTTCGCAGGGCTAACGACAGCGCTTGCGCTTAGCCGCTGTCAGCCACGCCCCCCCATCGTGTTGGTTGAGCCAAACAGCCGATTCATTTTTTTGCCCTTGCTCTATGAACTATTGAGTGCAGAGCTTCAAGCTTGGGAAGTGGCTCCTCCCTATCACTCCCTACTTTGCGAACGCGGGATTGCCCATCTCGAAGATCGAGTGGAAAGCATTGATACCAAAGCTAAAACGCTAAGCACCAGCTCAGGGCTTGCTCTTAGCTACTCACAACTGGTGCTGTGTACTGGCTCAGTACCCAAGGATTTTGATATTCCAGGTGTCTTTGAGCATGCCCTGATGTTTCGCAATTTGGACGATGTCCAGATATTGCGACAACGGATTAGGGAACTTCAGTTACGTCCAGATCCAAATCAGGCGCTTGTAATTGTCGGAGCGGGACCCACCGGAGTGGAACTGACCTGCAAGCTGGCAGACCTGCTTGACGGTGCTGCTGAACTTCATCTGTTGGAGCTTGGTGAGCGGGTTCTCCCTAATGCGAAGGCCTTTAACCAGGAACAAGCTGAACAGGCGCTTAGCAAACGTGGTGTTCACGTCCATCTATGCACGCAAGTGCTAGCGATATCGTCAAACCAGGTGGAACTGGAAAGTAAACAACAACCCCCGTTGCCAATTTCACCGATCACTCATAGAGGCCTTGTGTGGGCGGCCGGCACACGACCGGTTTCGCCAGCAGTTGGCCCTGATTTTGTTCTTAATGGTGCACGACTGCCGATCAATTCGTGCCTAGAGGTTATTGGGCTTAGTGATGTGCTGGGTGTTGGAGATGTCGCTTATAACGATGATTATTCCTGGCCAAGTACGGCTCAGGTGGCTCTTCAGCAGGGGGAGGCCGCGGCTCAAAATGTGATGGCATTGCGAGCAGGCAAGGTCCCCCAACCTTTTGAATTTAATGATCTTGGCGAAATGATGAGCCTAGGTATCGGAGAGGCCTCAATTACTGGATTGGGTTTCACGCTCGCTGGCCCTCTGGCTTTTCATATGCGTCGAGCTGCCTATCTAACAAAATTGCCTGGATTGTCTCTCGGCTTGCGCTCAGCTTGCACCTGGTTGCTTGGGCATTGAAACAAGCCCACCTTGCTGGTCGCATCAAGGGACTACGGCCCTCACAGCAAAGGCAATTAGAGCGCCTCAGTCACCGCCGGCATCCCGAGTTTGGCGGTGCTGATCAACTCACCCTGGAACGCTTGGCTGAACAAGTACTTGAACTGGGCCAGCCACTT
This sequence comes from Prochlorococcaceae cyanobacterium ETNP18_MAG_14, assembly GCA_030741055.1. GTDB lineage: Bacteria > Cyanobacteriota > Cyanobacteriia > PCC-6307 > Cyanobiaceae > Prochlorococcus. Next base: position 47,806 of record JASLWC010000001.1, read on the forward strand.
CATCTTGTTTTGGATAGCCGTGGCTTGTGCCGTTTGCTTTGGGTTGGTCCTCTCGGTGGTTCTGGACAACTTCTCGACCATCTTCCTGAGTCGCCTCGTCGCAAGATCACTGGATGGCGCTTGATTAGTTGTCCTCTAGAGATCCATCGAGAAGACCTCAGGCCTGAACTGCAGGATGCCATCGTGGCACTAGATCTGGCACCAAGTTCTTGGCTGCGTTTTTCACCTAGAGAAGATCGCGGTGGCAATAGGGCTGCTGCTCTTTGGCAAGCGGATGCCAAGGAATCTTCAGGGTGGTGCTTGATCGAAATCAACCCATTAACTGAACTCTGCCAAAACAGCCAGGGATCAATCCCCAAGCAACGGATCAACCCTCAACCTTTAGCTAATGGGAAGGAGCGAGTGCTGCTGCTTACTCTTACGGGATCTGAAAACAGCCGTAGTGAACGTGACCTTGCGGAGCTGGAGGGGTTGGTAAGAAGTGCTGGTGGGCAACCTGTAGCAGTGGTTAGCCAAAAGCAGGGGGCAGCCAATCCTCAAACTCTTTGGGGCAAAGGGAAATTGCAAGAGGCTGCCTTGGAGGTTCGTCGATATAGCGCTTCTCTGGTCATCACAGACCGGGAGCTGACTCCGGTTCAAGTCAGAAATCTAGAGCGATATCTAGATAGCCCTGTCATGGATCGCAGTGAGCTAATTCTCGACATCTTTGCTCAGCGAGCTTCTAGTGCAGCTGGACGCCTGCAAGTGGAATTGGCTCAGCTTCGTTATCGCATGCCAAGGCTGATAGGAAGGGGCCGCAGCTTGTCCCGCCAGGGCGGTGGTATCGGCACCCGCGGGCCAGGGGAGACTCAGCTTGAGAAAGATCGGCGAGCTATTACTCGACGTATCGAACGCCTATTACGTGAGGTGAGGCAACTACAAAGTCATCGCGCCCGAGTGCGTAATCGCCGCAAAAATCTGCCAAGGTTGGCAATCGTGGGTTACACCAATGCGGGGAAATCATCATTACTAAATGCTCTTTGCGGTCGAAACGAACACAGCAAGGTCTTGGCAGAGAACAAACTTTTTGCCACCTTGGATCCAACTACCCGTCGCCTTGCTTTTCCCCAGATAGGAGCACCTCCCCTTGAGCTGCTAATTACCGACACGGTTGGTTTTATTCGAGAGCTGCCGGCTCCGTTAATCGAGGCATTTCGCGCCACACTAGAAGAGACCCTTGAGGCGGATCTGCTCATAGTGGTTGTGGACCTTTCGGATCCAGATTGGCAAGCTCAGCTGGCCACAGTGCATCAGTTGCTTGATTCTCTTGGCGCAGAGTCACCCCGTCAGCTGGTAGCCAATCAGATTGACCGCTGTGATAGCAGTGCACTTGAGGCAATTCGTTGCATCGACCCGAAAGTGCTATATATCTCAGCTACCTCAGGTGCAGGGCTGCAGGGACTCAAGTGCTGGCTTGAAAAACACTTATGGGGCCGCGGAACAGACTTGATCCCAAGCCATTCTGATCACACTTGACTATGGCTGAGCTCAGCACTGTTCTTCACAACCTCTCTCTTCACAACCCCTCTCTTCACAACCCTCAGGCCCTTATCACCCTGGCTGTGTTGTTGCTCGCAGTGGTGCTTTTTATCAGTGGTGCCCTTGCTCCAGAGCTCACTGGTCTGCTTTGCATGGGCCTACTCATGGCCACCCATGTGCTCTCCTCTCAAGAAGCCTTGGCTGGATTCGGTAGACCTGCGTTAATTACGCTGATGGGGTTATTTGCAGTCTCTGCAGCCCTATTCCGTAGTGGTGCACTAGATCGGGTGCGCGAATTGATCGCATCTGAACGAATTCGTAGCCCACGCCGGTTGATTGCCTTATTGGGCTTAGTGGTCGCTCCAATTTCGAGTGTCTTGCCTAATACACCCGTCGTAGCTTCCCTACTACCGGTGATCGAAGCGTGGTGTCATCGGCGTCGAATTTCTCCTTCCAAGGTTCTGCTGCCTCTTTCTTTTGCCACGTTATTTGGCAGCACTCTTACTCTCTTAGGGAGTTCAGTGAATCTGCTGGTGAGTGACATCAGCGAGCAACTGGGTAACGGACCTTTAGAACTATTCAGCTTCACCGCAATCGGTGTGCCGATCTGGCTTGTTGGCAGTGCCTATTTAATCCTGGCTCCTCAGGACTTGTTGCCAGACCGAGGTAGCGACAGCGATGAATTAGCAAACAATAAGGACCAGACCGGCTACTTCACAGAGGTAACCATCCCTAAGAACTCCCACCTAGTGGGACAGTCTCTGCACAACAGTCGTTTGCAACGCCGCTTTGATGTAGACGTACTGGAATTGCACAGAGGTAAGGAACGTCTTCTCCCTCCTCTGGCTGATCGTCGGCTTGAACCTGGAGATCGACTACTGCTAAGGGTCACTCGCGCCGATTTGCTGCGACTGCAACAAGAACACAATGTGCAGTTAGCAACACAAGAATCGACTGCATTAACTTCACCCTCTCTATCTGGCTCCGGTGATGGGCAGAGGACTGTAGAAGTACTTCTGCCAGCAGGTTCTACTTTGGCCGGAGCCAGTTTGCGGGAACTGCGATTTAGGCAACGGCATAACGCCACTGTTCTTGCTCTTAGGCGTGGTCAGCAAACAGTGCAAGAACGTCTTGGACAAGCTGTGCTGCGGGAAGGGGATGTTTTATTGCTGCAAGCCCCTCTGGATTCCATTCGCGGTTTGCAAGCCAGCAATGATTTGCTGGTATTGGATCAGCTGGAAAACGATCTGCCCACGGTGGGTCGTAAACCACTGACTATCGGCATAGCCCTGGCCATGTTGATAGTTCCAACCGTAACGCCTTTGCCATTGGTGGCGGCGGTCTTGCTCGCTGCAGTCGCAATGGTGGCAGGGGGGTGCCTACGACCAGGGGAACTACAGCGTTCAATACGACTCGATGTAATTCTTTTGCTGGGTTCGCTCTCAAGCTTCAGCGTGGCGATGCAGAAAACTGGGCTGGCAGATGCTCTAGCAAACAGCTTTGAAACTTTGCTGAATGGCTGGTCTAACTACATGGCCTTGTTAGTCATCTTTTTAGTCACGACGATTTTCACTCAGGTAATGAGCCCCGCCGCTTCAGTTGCATTGCTTGTTCCAGTAGCCATACAACTCGCCGCTGCGAATGGAGGCAGCATTGATCTCCCCTCCACTGCGTTTGTATTCACAGTGCTATTTGGTGCAAGCCAATCGTTCCTGACACCGATGGGGCATCAGACAAATCTGATGGTGTTCGGTCCTGGGCGTTATCGCTTTTTGGACATAACCCGTTATGGAGCTGGTTTGACTGCGCTGATGACCGTAATGATCCCTGGTCTGATCCTGTGGAATTGCGGGTGACCCTGAACAAGACAGAGTTGTGCCAGCATTTGCAGGATATGGCTCTATCTGTCTGGGCTTCTTCCTCATCAAAACCTTCGACTCTCGTAGTGATAAAGCGGGAACCCATCGGTGAGATTTCCTAAAGCCGTTCATCGCACTCAGTATTGGTACCGGCGTCTGACGGTTCCTCAGTTCACTGTGGTCACCGGCTTATTGGTGATCGCAGCTGGGACCCTGCTACTCGTCACACCGTTGTGCTCTAGTGCAAAGGTGGGTTTATGGGAAGCACTTTTCACAGCGACTTCGGCTGTGACTGTGACGGGACTTTGCATCATTGATATTGGCCAAGATCTGACCAACTTCGGTCAGGGGGTGCTTGCAGCGATGATCCTGGCGGGTGGGCTCGGTCTGATGGCTATCACCACCTTTCTGCAAGGCTTTGTGGTGCGTGGCACTGAACTTAAGTGCAGGCTTGATCGAGGTAAAACCCTTGATGAATTTGGGGTTGGTGGCGTAGGTGCAACTTTTCGTGGGATTGCCCTGACAGCAGCAGTGATGATCATGATCGGTGCAACTGTGCTTTATAACTTTGGCTTCAACGACATAGATAACCCTGGGAAGCGGCTGTGGGCAGCGCTATTTCACAGCATCTCTGCCTACAACAACGCAGGCTTTGGCCTCTGGTCGGACAGCCTGGAGCATTACCGCAGCAATACAGTCGTCAACGTCGTGATCATCTTGTTGATCGTTCTGGGTGGACTTGGTTGGCGAGTAACCAGTGATCTTTGGAGTAATCGCAAGAATTTAAAACGCCGCAACCTCAGCCTGCATACCCGTCTGGTGATTCGCACATCCCTGGTGCTGATTTTGATTGGAGCAGTGGGCTTAGTGATTACTGAATCGCTAAGCCGGGAACATTTTTTCACCAGTATTGGCTGGTCTGAGCGACTGATGAGTGCCTTGTTTGGATCCATTAGTGCCAGAACAGCAGGTTTCACAACCGTGAACCTCTCTGTGGAGAATATTTCCGACTCAGGGCTTTTGCTCTTGATGGCGTTGATGTTTATTGGAGCTAGTCCTGGAGGTACCGGCGGTGGTATCAAAACCACTACCTTGGCTGCCTTGATGGCCGCTACCCGTTCAACTCTGCGTGGCCAGGACGATGTCGTGATCCGGAATCGTCAGGTTTCTGACAAGGTGGTGCTGAAAGCTGTAGGCATCACAGTGGCCTCACTGCTTTTCGTGCTGGTGATGGCATTGTTGCTTGGTATATCAAGCAATCTCAAGGGAGAGCAACCATTCACCTTTTTAGAAATGCTGTTCACCTGCATTTCTGCCTTTGCCACTGTCGGCTTCGATGTGGGTGTGACCCAAAAACTGAGTCATTTTGGTCAGCTAGTGCTAGTTGTCGGCATGTTTGTAGGTCGACTCGGCATCCTTCTGCTATTGAGCGCAATCTGGGAAGCAGTAAACCGAGATCAACTTCACCGTCAAAATCGCATTGGATATCCGTCGGAAGATCTCTATGTCTGAACTCTGCTTCGCTGAGGAAACACGATGAATGAGTGGTGGAATTGGGCGCCCCAACAGGGCACCCATCAGCTGGGTTTCGCCGTAGTGGGAGTAGGCCGCTTTGGTAGTGCAGTTTGTCGTGAGCTGATTCAAAACGGTGCAGATGTCTTGGCGGTTGATCGCTCAGCAAAGTCAATTGAGGAGTTGCGTCAACTGGAGCCCTCGATCGAGGCAAGGGTTGTCGACTGCACTGACGAGGAATCAATGAGGGAAGCAGGTGTACTCGAAATGGGTACGGTTGTAGTGGGTATTAGCGAACCGATCGAAGCGAGCATCACAACCACGCTGATTGCCAAGGACAGTGAGGGCAGCAAAGTGCAACAGGTAATTGCTCGAGCTACTAGCGATCTGCACGAAAAGATGTTGAAGCGGGTTGGGGCTGATCGGGTGGTGTTCCCTTCCAGAATGCAGGGGGAGCGGCTGGGACTTGAATTAGTTAGGCCCAACCTGATGGAACGCCTTGAACTGGATGAGCAAACTTGTATTGAGGAAATCAAGGTGCCCGATGAGTTTGTGGGACATTCCTTGCGTGATCTCAACCTGCGGAAGAATTACCTGGTGAACGTTCTGGCAGCGGGTCCAACTAAGGGGCTGTCGGTTAATCCTCCCGCTAGCTATGTGCTTGAAAAGGATCATGTGCTGGTGGTGATGGGTCTGACTGACGACCTCCAGAAACTTCCTAAAACCTGACTTCAATGCTTGTGCTGGGGCTGATGAGCGGCACCAGTGCTGATGGTGTAGATGCCGTACTAGCTCAGTTCAGTGGTACACCAGCTCAACCAAATTGGAAGCTGCTGAATCTTGTTTCCACTCCCTATCCGCAGGACCTTAGAGATACCGTTATCAAAGCGGGTCAGGGCCTGAGGCTTAACAGCCTCGAATGGCTTGAGCTCTCGGAAGCAATCACTGAGGCCCAAGCTCAGGCTGCTCGGGCCTGTGACCTTAACTCTCAGGCTGAAATCGTTGGTTGTCATGGACAGACTGTTTGGCACCGTCCTCCCAGCAAGGATCATCGCGGCGCCAGCTGGCAAATGCTGCAGGCACCCCTACTGGCTCAGCTGTTGCAGTGCCCGGTTGTACATGACTTTCGATCCATAGATCTGGCCCTTGGCGGTCAGGGTGCACCTTTGGTGCCCATGGCGGATGCTGCATTGTTAGGCCGAGTGGATGGCTGGCGTGGGGTCCTTAATCTTGGCGGGATTTCTAATCTCACCTTGATACCTCCGCGAAACGGCCCGGATTGTGGTGCTTCAGTGCTGGGTTGGGATTGCGGCCCAGCTAACAGTCTTGTAGATCTGGCCATGCATCAATTCAGCAAAGGCAAGCTTGCTTTTGATCGTGATGGGGCCATGGCTGCCAGTGGACGAGCGCATGCAGCCACGATCGAACGCTGGTTAAAAGAACCCTTCTTTCAGTTGCCGCCTCCCAAGTCAACAGGTCGTGAGCAATTTGGCCAAGCTGATTTGGAAAACCGTCTGCAAGAACTCCCCGGGCTGCCGACAGCCAATTTTGTTGCCACTCTGACCGCTTTTAGTGCCGCTGTTGTGGCGCAGGATCTAGAGAAGCTACATGCCAAAAATGGGCTTAGGCCCTTGGAGCTGGTGGTTGCTGGTGGTGGCAGCCGCAATCCAGTATTGATGAGCGAGCTGAGGCAACGTTGCCGCGGTATGCGAGTGCACATCAGCGACGAGATGGGCCTCAGGGCTGAAGCTCGAGAAGCATTGGCTTTTGCTTTGTTGGCCTGGTGGCACAGTCTTCGTCACCCTGGCAATGCCCCAGCCATAACAGGGGCCAGTAAGTCTGCAGTGCTTGGTGTTAGAGCTGATCCAGGCTAATTGGCAAACAAGTTGAATGAATGGCTCATCAGATCACCCCTATGGGGAAGGGCGGTATAGACGGAGTCGGCGCGGAGCCCCTCTCAAGCGCTGAGGCTCTTGGGCTTCCAGAGCAGATCGGAAAATTTCTGTATTAGCAAGAGACGTCGTTGAGGTTGCGGAACTTTGACCTTGCTCGTGGCGCTGAACACCTTGCTGAATTAGTACTTTGGCCATATTGCTAACGGTGCGGGATTCCATCTCGGCAAGAGCTGCCAGGCGGGCACAAAGTGCTTCAGGCAGTACGACTTGAACTCTTGGGGACTTGGGCTTCCCACTGGATGAGGTTTGACGGGTAGCCACGACCCAAAAAATGTAAGTCCTACTAATAAGTGTACAGAGGTGTGCAAGGATAGTATCCAGCACTATGCTGAATTCACTCCTCGGAATGGTCTATTCCGCTGGCCCAGTTCAAAAGATCTCTTGGACCCTCGGAATAACTAAGGCCATCTCCTCTCCCCCGCAATCGTCTATCAGGCCACCAATAAGGATTGCCCCATGACCAAGCCCACCCTTCCGCCTTCAACTCGCAAGAAGGCCGCGCAGACAGCAAGCAGCGGTATCAAATCCAGCAGTGGTATCAAATCCAGCAGCCGTATCAAATCAAGCAGCCGTACCGCGCTAAGTAGCGGCCGGCGTTCAAGCCGGAGCAAAGAAAATAGCGATGTGCTGGTATCTGCCGTGATCAGCAGCTATTTACTTACGCACCTGCATCAAGTCTTGCAACGGGCGGAATATGGCGCTGTCAAAGACGGACGTGAATCCCATGCCGCAAATTTTGCTCAACTGCGCAAAGTGCTTTGTATGGATGCCCGCAGCATGGAAGATGCATCAGCAGCAGGCTCTAGAGAGGTTGACTTGGAGCAGGCAGCATGAACAAAGAATTGAGTCAAATCACTACAGGCTGAATAGGGTTCCAACAGCCACTTCCTTTCCGATGAGCAGCAATGCTTCAGAGCTCTACGAACGTATTCAGAACGATCAGAAGCACACCAAGGTTCTCTTCCGTCAGGCCCTTCAAGATCCGCAGGGAGCCTTGCAGGCAATTTGTGATCTGGGGAGCAGCATGGGATTACCGGTTACGCCTGATGAAGTCAAAGCCCACCTGGCCAGCTTGGATGACGCAGAAACTAAACAATGGCTAATCAAGGCCCGGGGGGGGCTTTAAGGCCAGGAACGGAATCAAGGGGGCGTTCTACCTGAGCAGGCGGGGATTTCTCAATCCCGCGACGGTCATAACCGCCGCCGCCTGCCAAGCTCCAAAAAAACCAGTAGCTGGGGATTGCCAAGCCGGCAGCCAGTAAAAGAGCCGTAATTTGTTCGAGTTTCACCATGGCCGGGAATCCGGAATGGGTAGCTTCCAGTCTGCCTTTAGTTCGAAGCCCGATGATGGTCTAGTGGTTGATTTCACCCTGTGCTGCGACTTGAGCGAGTTAGCAAGATCTATCCAACCGGGGAAGTCCTCAAAGATGTCACCTGGGAAATCAAGGCTGGAGATCGGATTGGACTGGTAGGTGTTAATGGGGCGGGTAAAACCACCCAGCTCAAATTGATCGCAGGACTGGAGGAAGCCAGCAGCGGCCAGATAGTGCGTCAAGGGAATCCACACATTGCCTATTTGCAACAAGAGTTTGATGTAAATCTCTGCCGCACTGTGCGGCAGGAGCTTTTCCAAGCTTTTGGCGAAGCTGCTGTTGTGGTTAATCAACAGAGCCTTGTGGAGGCGGCCATGGCTACAGAGCGGGCTGCAGAAGATGCGGTTTATCTCGATAGCTTGATCAAGGATTTAAGCCGTTTACAAAGTCGCTTTGAAGCCCTGCATGGCTACGAGCTAGAGGCTCGAATCGAAAAACTGCTACCTAATATTGGCTTCAGCTCCGAGGGTGCCGATCAACTGGTAGGGGACTATTCCGGTGGTTGGCAAATGCGCATTGCCTTGGGCAAGATCCTTCTTCAAGATCCTGATCTGCTGCTGCTCGACGAACCTACAAATCACTTGGACGTGGAAACCATCCAGTGGTTGGAGGGATATTTGATTGAGCAAACCGCCGCCATGGTTGTAATCAGCCATGACCGAACCTTCTTAGATCGGATCTGCACCCAAATCGTTAGTACCGAAAGAGGAGTCTCGCGCACTTATATCGGTAACTACAGCGCTCATCTTGAGCAGAAGGCACTCGAACAGGAAGCCACTCAGGCTGCGTATGAACGTCAGCAGAAAGATCTCGCCAGTCAGCAGGCCTATGTAGATCGCTTCAGGGCTAGTGCCACACGAAGCACTCAGGCCAAGAGTCGAGAGAAACTCCTTGAGAAAGTGGAGCGAATCGAAGCTCCAATTGCAGCTGTAAGCGGCCCCAGCTTTCGCTTCCCTGATGCACCACGCTCTGGTCGACAGGTGGCGTCAATCGAAGATCTCAGCCATAGCTACGCAGAAAAGATTCTTTTTCTCGGGGCCCATCTAGAGGTAGAGCCAGGTGATCGAATTGCTTTAGTCGGTGCCAATGGCTCTGGCAAGTCAACTCTGCTGCGCTTGATCATGGGTTTGGAAGCTCCGGATGACGGTCTGGTCTCATTGGGAGAGCACAACGTGATCGCTGGCTATTTCGAACAGAACCAGGCAGAAGCGTTGGACCTAACTAAAACCGTGATTAACACGATGTTTGAAGTCGTGCCGGATTGGACCCAAACTCAGGTGCGTTCGTTGCTCGGAAGCTTCTGCTTGAGCAATGATTCTGTCTTCAAAGAGGTTGGCAAGTTGAGTGGTGGTGAGAAGGCTCGCTTGGCCCTAGCGCTGATGCTTATACAACCATGCAATTTGTTGGTGCTCGATGAGCCCACCAACCATCTCGACATCCCTGCCAAGCAGATGCTGGAAGATGCGCTGCGGGCATATGAGGGTGCCGCTCTGTTGGTTTCTCATGATCGCTACTTCATTTCGCGTGTAGCTAATCGCATCGTGGAATTGCGCGATGGAGAACTGGTGCTTTACCGCGGCAACTACTCCTATTACCAGGAAAAAAAGGAGGAAGAAAAAACCGCCGCCGCCGCCGCAGTAGCCCTAGCAGAGCGAGAAGCCAAACGCTTGGCCAATCGCGATCGCCAGAGGAAGCGACAAGCCCAAAAAAAGACTGCTGGCTAACCCGGACTCTCTCCGCTTGGCAAAAAAACTTTAAAAAACATTAGGCAGGAAGACTCATTTCTCTTTGTGGACTCAAAATATGTGCATAAGCTGACACCACTGTTTCTGGTCCGTAATGACGAACGCCTCTGCCCACCGTGCTGGAGACCCCCACATCACCAGCTCGACCAGCGACGTAAGCCATGACCACGAGCAGACTTGGGATGCAGTTGAAACTTACTTCGAATGCATCACGACCTGTTCGTTGGATGACGGTGAATGCATTACTCGCTGCGTAGATCAATTGCGAGACTCGGACGATTGAATGGCTTTTGCCAAGATCTCAACAGAGATTGCAAAGTATTTACGCTGGGATAAATTTACGGTGGGATACGAAGTCTTCAGAAAAAGAAATTGCTTGAGCAATTTGGTTTTCGCTAGCTACAGAATGATTAGGGATTAGGTGGGGATCAAGGGGTTTGCATTGCCTTCAGCTCAATAGGTATGACAGTTAGTTCAATTTGATTGTTGCCCCGAATTAGTCCGAGCTTGAGTGGTCGCCCCGCTCCATGATTATCAATCGCCGTTACTACTTCAGCAGGGCCCGTAATGGGCTGCCCTTTTACTGAAACGATCACATCATTAACCTTTAAACCGGCAATAGCGGCAGGCCCACCGGGCACTAACGAGCGAATTACTGCCCCAGCAGAGCCGCTAGTGCCAGGTTGGGATAGCGGCACTGACGAGAGTCCAACACCCACGATCGGATGACTGGCCCAACCACGCTCCACTAGTTGCTTTGCGATGACTATTGCCCGGTTGATTGGGATAGCAAAGCCCAGGCCGGCCCCTGGCCCGGAGCGAACGAGTGTATTTATTCCCACTACATTGCCCTCAGCATTTAGTAGAGGGCCGCCGGAGTTGCCTGGATTGATGGCGGCATCGGTTTGAATCAAATCCAACCGCTTTCCAGAGATCCCAAGCTGGGAAACATTGCGGTTGAGGTTGCTGATAATTCCTAACGTCACAGTATTTTCAAGACCAAACGGGTTGCCAACGGCAATAGCCCAGTCCCCGACCTGAAGCTGATCAGAATCTCCCAATGGAGCACTCGGCCAAGGCCCCTGGCCATCTAATTGCACTACCGCTAGATCTGTAATCGCATCCTGACCCACCAGTCGGGCCGACACTCTTCGACCATCTGGCAATCCCACCATGAGCTGATCGCTTTTCTCAACTACATGGGCATTGGTCAGTACCAATCCCGTTGTCGAAAAGATCACACCACTTCCTTGTCCCCGTTCGATTCGGGAGCGGGGAGCAACTCTGCCGGACTGGCCGAAAAAGTGTTGAAACAGGGGGTCCATCAATAGCCCCTGGGGCACACCAGTTGTGCCCAAAGAACGGATAGTCCGTTGAGTCTCGAGAGTGACGACGGCAGGCCCACTGCGGGCTACAGCTTCTGCCACAAACGATTGTCTGGATAATTTTGATGAGGCTGTTGCCGCCGGCAGCGAACTGGCAGTAAATGCCGAAAACACTGGCAGACAAACCAATCCAGCGCCTAATAGAAGACCACCACGACTCAATCTGCTCCAGCTTGAAGTTGGAGGGAAGAGTCGGAACTCTGCGGAAGATTTCTCAAGCAACGCAGACATAAGGCATCAAACAATCCTTTGATGGCTTTGACAGTAGGCAAGGCGTTCAGGCACAACGGAGTTAATCCTTGTTAGAGCTGTGACCGAATACGTCTGAGTTCGATTGATAAAACCTTCATCTCCCGACGAAACCGCTCAAAAAGCCCCAGACTGAATGAACTGTTGCAACAAATCATGGATGCATCGACCCCGTTGCCATGCTTTCGGAAATTTGAACAGTCTTTGCTTTGTGAGGCACTTGCCATTGGCAGGACCTTTCAAGGGCAAGCAATGATGAACACCTCTAGGCGATAAACCAATCGCCTTTGTCGCAAACCATGAAGACTCTATGGATAACTCCCTGTTCCCGATTATTTACGGTGCTGCCTTCTTCATCCTGTTGTGGCAAGCCTTTCGGGTGATGGGGAAGGGTTTTAACGCTGCTCAGCAAACAACGCGTAGCCAGGCAATTAAGAGCAACTCAAAGGGTGATCGCACTGGTTTGATCACTGTTCATCCTGAATTACTAGACCAGGAAGGTCGCATCACAGATGAGGAACTACTCACCGTTCGCTTCTCAGGAGACAACGAGCCACCTCAGTCAGCGGAAACTCCTGCTGAATAAATTAGAAAGAGAACGTCCAAGGCCGGCACGGGATTGGACTTGATGGGGGAGGCCCTGGTGGATCAAAGAACACGCATTGTGGCTGCTGTTATTAAGGCAGTGAAGTTGCCTCCAAGGTTTCGATTGCGGCTGGTGAAAGAAGATCCTGTGCGGCTTGAACTCAGCCTCACTCCGGCCTACGGCAAACAGCCAATTCTCGTGGGATTGGTGGAATCTCAAGACCTTGTTGCTCGGCGAGATCGAGAAGGCCGCATCCCTAGAGATTTGCAGGGAACATGGGATTGGACGGTTCGTCATGGAGATGTGAGCACCGGAGGTTGGAATCCTTTGCTTAAAGAAGCCCTTCAGACCATGTTTGAGACAGGATTGCCAGCCATCGTCTATGAAGAGCTCACAGGTGAGGACTATCACCCAGTTGACGGCGCTCGTCACGTGCGTTGATTGTTGAGGATGTGAAGCCCTGCGAACTACTAGGGCTGTAAACAGGGGTCAGGGGCTAGACCAGTAAAGTCCATGCTCTTAAGGTTTTCTTCATGACCAGCCTGCAGCTTTCGGCAGGGCCTTTCGTGAGGCTTCTCTTTGCCATTGGAGCGCTAAGCAGTCTGATGCTGTTGATTCTCCTAACTTTGTTCAGCTGACTGGTGAGAGCTTGGGAGAATTCCCGATCGACTCTTTACTTTCGCAGCTCTCAGAGGCGCTTGCTGAAAGCGCCACCGTGCTGCTGCAAGCGCCTCCAGGAGCCGGGAAAACTACCAGAGTCCCTCTTGCTCTTCTTGGGGCTATCAATGGCCAAACTCCTCTTCCAGGTCGAATCTGGATGCTGGAACCCCGACGCTTAGCTGCTAAAGCAGCAGCGACGCGCTTAGCCGCAAGTCTGAAGGAACCCTTGGGGGGGCGTGTTGGCTTCGCTGTAAGACATGAACAGCTGCGTTCAGAACGAACTCAATTAGAAGTGATCACCGACGGCTTGTTCCTGCGTCGTCTTCAGAGCGATCCGAGCCTAAAAGGGATTGATTGTGTGATCTTCGATGAATTTCACGAACGAAGAAGGGATAGCGACCTTGCTCTGACTTTGCTTAGAGAAGCACGCCCGCTGCTTCATCCAGAGCTAAGGATTCTGCTGATGTCTGCCACCCTCAATATTGATGAATTACAAGCTCGCTTGCCAGAAGCAACTCTTTTGCAGAGCGAGGGAAGAGCATTCCCGGTAATCACTCAACATCAGCCGCCACGCCCAGATGAATCTTTGCCCCACCAGGTGATGCGAGCCATTGAGGCTCATGCCTTATCCCTTGCCTCAACAGCTGCATCTTCAGCAACAGCCGTATCTGCAGCAACAGCCGTATCTGTCTCAACAGCCGTTTGCTTCGGTTCACGTCCCACAGTTTTGGTCTTCCTGCCTGGACAACGTGAGATCAAACGCACCCAGGAGCTATTGGCGGCGCAAGAAAGTCTTGATCACTGGGAGATTGCTTGTCTTCATGGCCAGCAACCTCTGGATGTACAGGCGCATGCATTGCTGGGTGCTGAATCGCCTTGGTTGGGCAAGATCGTCCTAGCAAGTTCGATTGCGGAGAGTTCCCTCACACTTGAAGGAGTTCGCTTGGTAATTGATAGCGGCTTGAGTCGGCAAAGTCGCTTTGACCCCAATACCGGCATGGAGGGACTTGAAACTGTGCCTTCCAGCCTGGCAAGCGCTAGTCAACGTCAAGGTCGAGCTGGACGTCAGGGACCAGGTCAATGTGTTCAGCTCTGGTCTCCAGCGGAACAACTGCGACGCCCAAAACATTTTCCTCCAGAATTGCTTGTGGCTGATCCCATGCCAGTGGTGCTTGAGCTGGCGGCCTGGGGTGCCGGCCTAGGAGAAACCCTGCCATGGCTTGATCCACCGCCTCAGGCAGCGTTGCAGAAGGGGATGCAACAACTGATCAATCTGAATGCTCTCGATCGAGATGGACGGATTACCACCTCAGGACGTCATCTATGCAAACTTGGCATACACCCAAGGTTGGGAATCCTGTTGCTTCAAGCTCAGGCCTGGGGCTGTGAAGAACTAGGAGCCGACCTTGCCGCCTTGCTTAGTGATCGCGATCCTTTGAATAGCCATGAGTTTGGCTCCGACTTGATTGCTCGTCTGGAGTGGTTACGTCAAGACTTGAGTGAAGTGCATCGCTCTATCAGAAAGCGCCATGAGCAAATGCGTCGTCTCAGCAAAAAGCTGGTGCGTCAACTAAATGCCATTCCGCATCGCGCTGATTACAGCAAGCAAGCCGAACAGGACTTCTCGGAATACGCCCTGGCAGCACAATTGATCGCCAAAGCCTTCCCAGAATGGTTGGCTCTGGAAAGGCCCGGCCAAGCCGGGCAATACCGTTTGCGACAGGGGCGCGGCGCTCTACTCCACGAGCATGACCCGCTTAGGTCTACGCCTGCCTTGGCAGTGGCAAGGGTGGATCAGGGCCAGGCCAACACACTTATCCGATTAGCACTCCCCCTTTCGATGCAATGGGTGGAGAAGCTGTGCGAGATAGATGGTGAGTGGTGTGAATCACTGAGCTGGGATGAAGAGAGCTCCAGGATTCGAGCTGAACGACATTTGAAGGTTGGTGAACTACTGATCCAACGCGAACGCCTCCTTGAACCTGCACCTGAACGCTGCCTGGAAATATTGCTGGGAGTCTTGTGCAATAAGGGCCTGGAGCAACTCCCTTGGGGTAGTCGAAGTGACCAACTTCGGCAGCGCCTGGAGCTAGCCCATCGTCATCTGGGCAGTCCTTGGCCGCCTCGTGATCTTGAACACCTTGCCAATCAACCAAACTCCTGGCTCAATAACTCCCTCTTGGGTTGCCTTGGCTTTGATGACTTGGGCGAGGAAGGTTTGATCGAAGCTCTATGGGGAGACCTCCCCTGGGAAATGCATCAGAAACTAGAGCTCCTGCTGCCACAGAGATTAACCATTCCTTCAGGTCGATCTGCTGCGCTGAGTTATGGCGATGGAGAGGTGAGATTGTCGGTGAAGCTTCAAGAAATGTTTGGTTGTGAAGATGGTCCAACATTGCTTAATGGCAAGCTTCCCGTGACCCTTGAGTTGCTGTCTCCAGCAGGGCGTACCTTGCAGCTCACCAGAGATCTATCAGCTTTCTGGGCTGGTAGTTATCAGCAGGTGAGACGCGAGATGCGCGGTCGTTATCCCAAGCATCCTTGGCCAGATAACCCTCGCGAAGCTAAAGCAACTGCCAGTATCAAAAAGCATATCCGCGATTGAGATGCAGGCAAGCAGGGGAATCTGCATTAGGAATGCATCTCCATCGCAATTAAGGCCGTCAAGATATTTCTAAGCTTTGTTACGTTGATGAGGACTTGGAGCTTCTAATGCCAGACAAAGCTCAGCCACAGCCTCGTTTCGGCTTCGTCAACTTTGCAGAAACCTGGAATGGCCGTTTGGCCATGATCGGCATAGTCATTGGCCTTGGCACCGAACTGCTGACCGGTCAAAGCATTCTTGCTCAGATGGGTCTGAGCTAGATGCCCTTGAGTCTTGGTGACAGAGCAAGCAAATGCATCATGTTTGTTGCTGTTTTTCAAGCGATAAAAGTTGCTGCAGGATTAAACCGCAAAGGCGGTGGTCCACAGTAGTGAGACCCTTGCTTTATTGACTTGGCCCCGTTCTTCGTAAACAACCGACGCGACGGTGCACGTTTGATAAGTAGCGCACTGGTGTTTTTCGCAATCGCGTCTACCCAGTTAGATCATGCTTGGGGTCAGGCCCTTGCTGCGCTTAGCGTCGTGACCTGCCTTTATTGGGGCCTGGCCTACAGACGTCTTGATCGCTGAATCTCTCCCAAACTATTCGGTCCGCGAGCTAAACGCTGCCATTGGCAATCTGCTGGAACGGGGTTTTGCTCCCCGCTTTTTGGTGGAAGCCTCGGTTTCCAAGCCACAGGTAAAAAAGGGCCATCTTTGGCTAACCCTTACTGATGGTGACGCGAGCATCACAGCAGTGGCCTGGGCTTCGAAGCTAAACCAACTGACTTACAGACCTGTAGAAGGTGATGGGGTAACGGTTGTTGGCAAAATCAACTTTTGGGCAACTAGAGCAAGCTTGGCCGTACAGGTAATCGACCTTCGGCCAACTCTTTCCACGGTGCTTCGTCAGTACGAAGTTATAAAAAACCTACTACTTAAAGAAGGTGTGATCAATGAACTTAGGCGTCGAGCATTACCGAAACATCCGGCAGCTATTGCCATCCTTACCAGTGTGCCGAGTTCCGCTCTTGCTGACATGCTTCGCACAGCAAAAGATCGTTGGCCGCTAACTCGATTAGTTATTATTCCAATTCCAGTACAAGGTGATGTAGCAAAAGAGATTCAATCCGTTTTGCATTACCTGTCTAATCAGTATCAACAACTAGGCATAGCAGCGATCGTGCTAGCGAGAGGAGGAGGAAGTCGTGAAGACCTGATGGTGTTTGACGATGAATCCCTCTGTCGTGAATTGGCTGATTTCCCCATTCCTGTAGTAACTGGATTAGGGCATGAGGACGACCAGACCGTGGCTGACCTGGTCGCTGACCATCGGGCCGCTACGCCAACGGCTGCAATGGTTGCTTTGCTGCCAAGTAGGGAGTCGGCTAAAAGTGAACTGATGCAAAGGCGTCAACGACTCGTGGATCACAGCAATTGGTTGATTCGCAAACAACGAGAGCGGCTTTTAGATCGAGGCAAAGTGTTGGAGTCTCAACAACCGCTGAAGCAGATAGAGCTTCAGCGAATGCGCTTGAACCAGAAAAATCAGCTCCTTGAGGCCTTATCTCCAGAACTCTGGTTAATGCGCGGTTTTGCCATCGTCAGGAATAACCAAGGCAAAGCCCTACGAAGTGTGGGTGATGTATCTGCGCAGGACAGTTTGAACATCCAACTCAGTGATGGTCAAATCGATGTCACAGCAGAAGCAATTCATGCTCAAAGTGCATCAACATGAAAAAAAATTCATCGTCAGAGAACGCTTCTAAAAGCACCGGTTCGAGAGGGCAAAGGCATGCCATTAACACAGCAAAAGCAGCGATTGAGAGCATGCAGGAGCAGTGGCGCCAAGATGCACAGTCGCTCAGTTATGAGGAATCCCTCCAAGCACTTGATCTACTGCTTGTTCAACTGCAGAACGAAAATGTTCCCGTAGAAGAGCTTCAACGGTGCTACTTACACGCAAAGATTTACCTGGAACACTGTGAAGCACTGCTCAACACCGTAGAGCAAAATGTATTGGAACTCGATGTAGATAGTTTAAGATAATTCCCAAACTTATATTTGGCCAGAGTATTTTGCCTGGATTATTAATGCCTGAGTTCTTTTTTATAATTGCTCTAAGCCAAGCATTCCCTGGCTTCCAATCTGTAAACTGTGAGCCAGATCCAATTACTACTTTCTAGTAATTGCATAGCTGGAGGCCTCTATGCGCATAAGTTTTGCAAGAGCATTGAAATCCCAGCTAGAGTGGGACAAGCTAAGTTTGATCAATGGGCATGATTTTTAATTACATACTCCTGACTTTAATCATGTGGCCATTTGTAGCGCTGATTGCGGGATGGTGCTGCCAACCTCTGTTCCCTGGCAACAAATCTTTCGATTTGCAAAGGAATAATGGCCGAATCACCTTTGCTCTCCGATCACTAATCATCTCTGCTGCCCTATCAGCAATTGCCTGCTTTATTGATTTGCCAATTATCAGTCAACCCCCAGCCATGGGTCTTTGAACTTAAGAGCAGCTTTTGCTTAAGGGTGCACTACAGCTGCTTAAGATAGTAATAATATATATACAGCGAATCGTCTGCCTTGCATAGCTGATTTGTTAGCATATATTCTATTGGCTTATTAGTGAAATGAAAGCACCAAACAGCTGGCTTCAATGGGTTTACTTGATCCTGGCGATCACAGGAGGGGTCCTTCCTACAATGGCCAATATCGACTTTATGAATCAATACGGACCGGCTTTTGATATTAGTTTATTTGTAAAACTATCTAATGTGAATCCTGCTGCTCAATCATTGTCCCGTGATCTGATCATAGGTGCTGGAGCTGTAACCATTTGGATGATTATTGAGAGCCGTCGACTTCATATGCGTCATCTATGGTTAGTACTTTTGAGCACCTTCACTATTGCCTTTGCATTTGCAGCCCCATTGTTTTTATTCCTGCGTGAGCGTCGTATGCAAGAAATGGAAAGAATAGGTTAAGAATAAATTGCACTATTTCTGGATTTGGATTTGACTATATTCAAGGTTGTTTAATGATTCGCCAAAGTTCTGTCTAGCTGCATATATGCCAACGGAACTCAAGTGAGATCGTTAACCATCTGAGCCGGCATCTTCAGCAGTTATGTCAATAGTGGCATCACTGGCAGGTGTAGACATGCTCGCATCAGATTTAAAACTTGCTGAACCTGTCGTATCCGATAAACCTGCGCCACATACAGGACACTGGCCAGAGCTGCTTAGCGTACGCATGCCACAGGCCTGACAGGTCACCATGCGGGATTGGAGAACTCGCCATCCCAACCAACCAAGACCAGTTAGTAGGAAAGGTAAGACCAAGGCGGCAAGCATTAAGCCGCCAGCAAGATCAAGCAAAACTCGTCCGGCTGCAGTGGGCAATAGCAAGATCAGCAGCAGGGCAAGCCAGATCAGAGGAGAAGGTCTTGCCATTTTTCAGTTTAGAAAGCGGAATTCTCGCCCGATCAAGAACTCCAGCGCTGTGAAGGTTTCGATCAAGGTCCAGTCATTAAATAACTCCCTATTCATCAGGGAAATTACAACCACAATCAGCAGCATTAGAGGCCCCGCCATAGGAGTAAACCCCATAATTACTCCAAAATTACCTATCGCTATGCCCAAAAGTGCAATTTCGATAAAAGCTAGCTTTAATCGAAGAGGGTTCGTTCGCAGAAGTGAGGGTTTGATCAGTAACACATCAATCATTTTATGTTGAGTAGAGCTAAGTAAAAATCAGTTTTTTAGCGGTTTTGATTTTTCCCGTTGTTGTCGTCTCATTCCCGCCAAAACTACGCTCCAGCACTGCCCAAAGTAAAGGATCACACCTACCATCCAGACCCAAAAGGTGAGCACCAGCACACCGCCAATGAAGCCATAGGCTTGAAAACGAGTACCTAGAGAAAGAATGCTTCGACTGACTACTAGGTTGAGGATTGTTAGCAGAGTGCCAATTAAAAAGGCCCCAGGGATAAGTGGCCGCAGTGGCACTCGCCTACTTGGCAATAAAGCTTGCAATAACAACGCCATACCCGATAGGCCGAGTAGTGGCAGGACGAATTGGCCTACCTCAAGCACAGGAATTCTGGACAACAACTCAGCAAGCCAAGGTGTTGAGCGGATGAGCTCATCCCAAACAGCGCCTGGGATCATGCGCATATTGACACTGATCTGATCAACAACAACAAGTAGCCCAATCAGGATCACAACAAAAAAAGCTTCTACTCGAGCACGAAGGAAGCGGGTTGCCTGAATGATCCAAGGTGCAGGCGTTGAAAGAGGGGGCAACAGATCACGCCAAAGACGATCAGCGCCACGCTGCAAAGTCAGATAGGCATTGCCTGCAGTTACCATCAGAAACACAGCTCCGAGTAGTCCTGCACCGAATCCCTGCTTGACAAGTTTCACCAGTGTTGACTCCACCAAGCCCACAACAGAGGGAGGTAGGACTTGTGCGGTGAAATCAATAATCTGCTGATCAAGACCTTGTTGTCGCCCCAAGAACCATGAGGCCACTGACAGAGAGATTAATAAAATCGGGAAAAATGATTGCAGCGTGTAATAAGCAAAAGCAGCGCTCAGATCTACACAATCACAGCGCATCCAGTGTTCATAGGCCCGCCACAAACTTCCTAAAAACCATCTAGCTTTACGTCGCCAATAGAACTCCACGATTGCATTCATCTGCTGCTAATAACGCTAGCGCTAGCAGATCAAAAATCCGAGTGTATTAGTTGATTATCTTCTTGTAAGTCCCCATTGAAGTGGCCATCAAAAAAGCCACCCTTTATGGGTGGCTTTTTCTTTGCAAATCAACAATGCTCATCACGAGATCAATGATTTGTATTTGGAAATGTTTTACCTGGCATTGAGCTATTTTCTCAGGGGGCTACCCCCCAAATATCTTCGCCGCTGATGC
>JASLWC010000020.1 GCA_030741055.1 Prochlorococcaceae cyanobacterium ETNP18_MAG_14
CGATGATCATCACACCAATGAGGATGTTGGCATTGCTGTTGGTCAGGCCCTATCTAAGGCCCTAGGTGATCGGCGCGGTATTCAGCGCTTCGGTCATTTTGTGGCACCACTCGATGAGGCGTTAGTTCAGGTTGCGCTTGATTGTTCTGGACGGCCGCATCTCAGTTATGGCTTGCAGATTCCCGCTCAGCGAATCGGCAGCTACGACAGTGAGTTAGTCAAAGAGTTCTTTGTGGCAGTGGTTCATAACTGCGGTCTCACCCTGCATATTCGGCAGTTGGATGGCACCAATTCACACCACATCGTTGAGGCTTGCTTCAAGGCTTTTGCTCGAGCACTGCGCATGGCCACTGAATCAGATCCGCGCAGGGCTGGTGCTGTGCCAAGTAGCAAGGGCGTGCTTGAGCAGGCTGGGGCCTAGGGCTAAACCTGCGCTAGTGGATCTTTGCGCTCGCGGCTTGGTGCTTTTTTCGTAAGGATTGAAAAATATCTAGCGACCCTGCCGTGAGCTTTGCAAACGATCGCCCCTCAACCTTCCCATCGGCATCAGTTGAAGTTCATGGTGGGTTTGATCGGGATGATTGGGCAAGCGGTTACTTCAACGTTGAGCAAGAGCTCAATGACGTTGCCCTACGTCCTCTGAGGGGAAAGCTCCCAGCTGAGTTGTGCGGCAGCCTTTATCGCAATGGTCCAGCTCGATTTGAGCGAGGTGGTCAAAGTTTGCATCATCCTTTTGATGGTGACGGCATGATCACTGCTCTGCATTTCAGCAAGGGCGAGGTGCTGCTGAGCAATCGCTTTGTACGCACAGAAGGCTGGCTGGAGGAGGAGGAGGCCGGTCGTTACCTCTATCGGGGGGTATTTGGCACGCAAAAGCCTGGTGGAGTGTTTGCAAATATTTTTGATGTGCGTTTTAAGAACATCGCCAATACTCACGTCGTGCGACTTGGCGATCAGTTGTTGGCTCTTTGGGAGGCGGCAGGTCCTCATGCGCTTGATCCAGTAAGCCTTGAAACCCATGGGCTCTCTAGCCTTAACGGGGTGCTAAAACCCGGCGAGGCATTCAGCGCTCATCCTCGTTTCGATCCGGGCCATCACGGCGAACCATGCATGGTCACGTTTGGGGTCAAAACTGGGCCGACTAGCAAGATCCGCTTGATGGAGTTTGCTACGCAGGGGCCGGATGCTGGCCGTTTAATCAGTGATCGCAGCGATAGTTTCAGCGGCTTTGCTTTTTTGCATGATTTCGCCATCACTCCAAACTGGGCGGTGTTTTTGCAGAACGCCATCGATTTCAAGCCGTTGCCTTTTCTGCTTGGTCAAAAAGGTGCTGCCCAGTGCTTAACGTCGAAACCAGGAGCGCGGGCGAAGTTCTGGCTTATTCCTCGCAATAGTGGGGCGTTTGCTGGGCAGTCGCCACGCATTCTTGATGCTCCAGATGGCTTTGTTTTTCACCACCTAAATGCTTGGGAAGAGGGTGATGAGGTAGTGGTGGAGAGCATCTACTACAGGGATTACCCCTCGATTGAGCCTGATCAGGATTTCCTCTCGATGGATTTTGATCTGATTCCTGAGGGCCAGTTGACGCGATGCCGCATCAATCTTTTAGGCAAAGGCATCGAAACCAAGCGCTTTGGCGATCGCTGTTGTGAATTTGCGATGGTCAATCCACGCCGTCAAGGATTATCTGCTCGTTATAGCTGGATGGCTGTGGCCGAGCGTGAGACCGGCTATGCACCGCTTCAGGGAATAAAGAAACTCGATCTTATTAATGGTGATAAATGTCTGTGGAGTGCGGCGCCACGAGG
Organism: Prochlorococcaceae cyanobacterium ETNP18_MAG_14; assembly: GCA_030741055.1. GTDB lineage: Bacteria > Cyanobacteriota > Cyanobacteriia > PCC-6307 > Cyanobiaceae > Prochlorococcus. The sequence goes on from JASLWC010000020.1 coordinate 1,809, forward strand.
ATTTGTCGGCGAGCCATTTATGGTGCCTCGCCCTGGTAGTGATGCTGAGGATGATGGCTGGGTGTTAGTTCAGGCCTGGAATGGTGCTAGTTGTGCCACCGAGCTGGTGATTCTCAATGCAGATGATCTAAGCGAGCAGGCCGTGTTGGAGATGCCTACACCTATTCCATATGGATTGCACGCTAGTTGGGTTGCTGCTGATTGATTTATTTAACTGAGTTCTTTGTCGAGAAAACCATCGAACTTGGCTATCTATTCGAATAAGTGTCTTTGCATATGTAGAGACTTGTTTGTTAATTATTTGCAGAACACTTTAGCCTTTGATGTTGACATCACCAAGGTTAAAGATGGAGGCTTTCTCGCCATCGACTGCCCTCCAGTCATGTTTGTTTATGTCTTGGTGATATCGATATGCAATTCATTAACATCTTGATGGCTCTAGAACGTTATATCTAAATAAGAGATCTAGATTTCTAATGGTTTTAGCTCCTGTGCGTTTGTTGTGCTCGCCATTGATGCTGGGTTGGCTTGTTGGAGCTAGTGGATTGATGGCGTTAGCAAGCACGCCTGCTCATGCTGGTGAGTTGCGATGTGATGGCACCTTGTTGCAGTTGAGCGTCCAGGAAAGAGGAGAGATGCGATCTGAGCGCTTTCGCTTCTCTCTTCAAGTGGAGGCCGAGGCTGGAACCCCATCGGCCGCGATGGATCAGCTCAATGAACGGTTGGCAACAGTTCGCAGTCGCGTGCGGTCGCTCAGCCTTGGCGAACTGCAGATTCCTGCTCCACGCAGTTACTCCACTGGAGGATCAGCTGGCAAACCTCGCCTGCAGCGGGCTACTACAAGCGTTAGCGGTGAGGTGGGGCGACCCAATTACGACGCTTTGATTCAGATCGCAGGTCGCCTGCCGGGCGTTGAGCTCCGCGGTATGTCATCCCTTGCCGAGGCGGGTAGCGAAAAGAAGCTTGAAGATGAGTTATTGCGGCGGGCTCTGCAGCAAGGCAAGCGTCAGGCTGGCACCACCTCCGCGGCTCTTGATCTCAAGCAGGTGCGCTTAATGCGTATTGATAAGCGTGGCGGTACGGCGCATAAACCGTCAGTTACGTATCGAGCGGCAGCTCAAAAATTTGACCCCGGCGAGGCGCCGAAGCCGCGCCAATCGATCACATTGAATCTCGACTACTGCTTGTTTTGAAAGCAAGTGAGGAGAACATAAAGCTCGAGCTATTCAAAGGCTAAATATATTCAAAACTATGCAAGAACAGGGGGGTGAAATGTAGCGGGCATGCAATTTCGAATACAATTAATTCTCACTAGCGATATTTTACTGAGAGAACAAGAGAGCTATTGGCGGCATCAGGCAATGATATTTGCCTGATGATTTTTACTCTTTAGTCATTGGAATGGATACATGGTGGGAGGAGCAATTGCTCCAGATGATTTCAATAAAAGTTCGTGGCTTATCCATATATATTTAGATTTCTATGCTGTACGACGTAAACAAGGTGCGGGTTGTGGGCTGATGCGCTCCTATATGGATGCCATAGCCCTGAAGGTATTTAGCTTAGAATTTATTTTTTGAGATTTTCCAAGCGGATAAGCTATAACTGGAAGGCATTAAGAGATAGATATGAATAGTGAATATTGGACAAAATTTCTATGTACGGTTTTTATGGTTCTACTGGGAGTGATCTCTATGGGGCTAGTGGTTTGGATAGGGATCTTTTATGGATGGGGTATATTTTCGGTAGATAGCGTGGATCTATTTGATTAGCAGAGCCTTAACCTTGATTTTTTGCTAGGAGCCTAAAAGCCAAGTAGACCAGCAACAGAGTATTTACGCGTATGACATATCACTAGAGGGAACGCGCCTAGCTTCCCTTAAGTGTAAGTTGGAAAAATATCACTGTTCTAGATAGTCCTTGAGCAATAGCAATGATTCCTACCCAAATACATAAAGGACAGTGTGGGAAAGTCATTGATCACCTCTTGTGCCTACATTTATTATGGAGAGGGATAGCCCTAGGTGGAGGTCGATTATAATTATGTAACTAATCAAGCCAGCCAGGCACTGTTCAAAGCCGTTAATACCACAAACAGGATGGGTCTATGACGGAAGTATAATGTGATCGATTGTCGTCAAGCCAATACAAAGCTCGGCACCTAGGCATTCAATCTTTCTAAACTTTCAAGGTAAGTTCTGATAGTTGAATGTTGAAAGTCGTTTTTGATAGATGGTTGGAAAGATTAAACCTTTTAGTTAGAACACTATGGTCACTATTTAAGTGACTAGCTGTAGGCTGCATACACCTATGAATAATCCAAGGTCATTCCTGATACTGTTGACACTTTGTTTCATTGTTGGGTGTGGCAGCCCTGGTGTGGGTCTAGGCGATAAGGACTTCTACAAGGAGTTTGAAGAATGTGGAGTCGGAGAATGCAATGAAGATATTGATCACGCTGGCTTTCCACCAGATGGTCTCTAGGTTTTCTTTTGACCTGATAACCACAAGAACATTCTTTTTTTGGTATAGACCTAACAGATGAGTAGATAAAAACTATTTAGATATATGGCAGATTAAAAAGAAATCAACGAATAAATAAGTTAGTAAATGCCTGAGGATGACCTTCAAGCTATTGAGTAGAATTGGAAGTGAGGAATTGACTTTGATTTCATGGATAGGTAGGAATTGATAGGATAGATTGAGGGGGAAATGTAATCAGAGGTTGATAGCCAATGCCTGGCAAACTATTCTTTAATAATCAAGCTGCTACCAGCCTTTCCTCCATTTTATCTTTACTCCATCTTGTTCAAGAAGGTTCGATGGTAATCCGTTATAAACCATAGTCACCTCGTTCTCGATCTCATCTTGAATATCCCAACTATCAACCTCAACTACGCAGCTAATGATGATTATGTGGTCGTATCTATCTGGTATATCTACTCCTCTTTCTGAATCTTCATCTATAAATTTCTTCAGGTTATTGTCTTCAATACATTTGTTTGTCAGGTAAATACGACCACTGTTTTTGTAGCTAACATAGGACACACCCTTGTAGACCAGGACATCAGGTTCCAGGCCGTCTCCTTTTTTCCATAGAATTTCTTGTTCCATAGTTATTTGGCAAAGACGAGATAATCGCCACCACTTGGATTGCCTACTACAACTTCATCTGTGAAGGTGAAGCCATCATCAGATACTTCTGGAGAATGACTCTCGTCTATGAAACGAGATTCCCAATCAACTATGGTAATAACTCCAATATCCTTTAAGTCAGAGATGAGCTTGTCTTCTATTTCGCAGCCAAAGTAAACCTCTTCCAGCCAGGTTTGTAGTTTGGAATTGCTCTGTTGTTCTTCCATTCCCTTGGCTATTTATCGAAGAAGTTTACCTCAGTAATCAGTGTTTTCAAGTCCAACTTTCTTCCGCTACATATATTGTTTAGATATTGATATTGGCGATTGTGTGTTAGTCGGAACAAATTCTTTAAGATAATAAACAATCAAGTCCTAACACTTGATCAAGTGTTGGCATAAGAAGTGCTTGAAGTGATTTCAGGTTGAACCCGTATAACAACGTGGATCGTATTGAATTATCCCGTAAATCCCCATAAGATGATTTAATCTGTGTCCTATCAGTAGGTTTGGATCAGACACAGTGCCTGTTGACAACAATATGAGTAGATCTTTCCCGTGCCAGTTGACCGAGGTTGTTAAGAGCTGTTCGTTGATCTCTCTTTATTCTTAACTTGCAAGATCTGCTATTTCTTGCCTCAGTTTATGGCTTGCAATGCTTTTCTGAACGCTGGTATTGATTTGATTACGTCAGAACTGCTGGCGATTCAGAGGGGTCTGTAAGTAACTGGCTCAGCTCTGGTTCGAGAGCATTGAAGGCACGGCCGCGATGACCTAACCGCGCTTTAGCAACCTTTCCCATTTCGGCAAAGGTCTGGCCTACTTCTGGCACGTAGAAAACTGGGTCGTAGCCAAAGCCCCCCTCTCCTCTTGGTGTCTTCAGAATCATGCCGGGGCATTCCCCCTCGACTTCAAGCCGGATCTTGCCGCTTGGATCTGCTACAGCTAGAGCAGCAGTGAAATGGGCACTGCGATCAGAGCTTTTGGCAGCTTCGAGTTCGTTCAGTAGCCGTGCAATTCGGGCCTCATCGTTTTCGGCATAGCGTGCTGAATGCACCCCTGGTGCGCCATTTAGGGCGGCAACACTTAGGCCGGAGTCATCGGCTAAGGCCCATTGGCCAGTGGCTGCGGCTATTGCAGTGGCTTTGATGCGGGCATTTGCTGAGAAACTACTACCTGTCTCCTCCACATGGAGACCAGTGGGTTGGGGCCTGATCTCCAGAGGTATGTGGGCTAGCAGGTTGCTGAATTCGCGGATCTTGCCGGCATTGCCGCTGGCAATTATCAGTATTCGCTTTGAGATTTGAGAACTGCTCATATTTGTTCTGCCAGTTGCTTTGCCCAGTTCAGTGCTGCCTTTACGTCTCCTTCGCAGGGGGCTTCGCAGTAGATCCTCAGCAGGGGTTCGGTGCCGGAGAAACGCAGCATCAACCAGTGGCTAGGGCCAATTCGTAACTTCACACCATCTGTTTTGATCACCTCCTGAACAGGTTGATCAGCAACTGTGCTGGGTGGGGTCTCATTCAGCAGGACTTCTAGCCTTTGTCGTGAGGCCATATCAGCAAGGCGTAGATCGACACGGTCGTAATGACTACCCCCTCCGCAACGTTCTTGCAGAACTTGTAGGCGTGCGCCGAGGGGTAGCCCACCTTCAACAAGTGCTTCCAGTATCAGTAGGGCTGCGAATAGGGCATCGCGTTCAGGCAGGTGCATTCCGAAGCCCACCCCTCCTGATTCTTCGCCACCTACCAGGACGTCACCTTCCAGCATTTCTGCTGCGATGTATTTGAAGCCCACTGGGAGTTCGAGAACCTCCCGGCCCAGGTCTTCTGCTACCAGCCGCATTAAATCGGAACCGCTTACTGTTTTGACTACACAGCCAGGGAGTTGACGGGCCCTCACTAAGTGGTCGATCAGCAGGGGCATTAGTAGCTGGGTGCTACAGAAGTGTCCAGCTTCATCTACGGCTGCGATTCGGTCGCCGTCACCATCGAACACCAGCCCAACGGCTGGTTGACCTGCGGCGCTGGATGCCTTGACGGCTGCAATTAGCTCGCTCAGGTATGGAGCCAGGGGTTCGGGAGGGTGACCGCCGAAAAGGGGATCGCGCTGGCTGCGAATTTCCTTTACCAGGCCCTGGTGGTTTGAGTCCAGTAGCTCCGACATACAGCCCGATGCTGAACCGTGCATCGGATCGACGATGACCTTTAGGCCCATCATCTGTAGACCATCGATCAGGGCAGTTAGATCGAGTTTGTCTCGCAACCCCTCGAGATGCTCTTGTCGGCCATCAAATCTCTTGGTGAATCCATTTATCGGTATTGATATACCCCCGGCAGCGAGGCGTTGCTCCACAGCTGCGGTGAAAGAGCTTTCTACCGAGCCGCCAAAGGTTCCCTTGATTTTTAGTCCTAGCCACTCTGGAGGGTTGTGGCTGGCTGTGATAACCAAGGCCCCTAGGGCTTGGTGTTTGACAACTGCCCAACTACAAGCTGGTGTAGGAACTGCTGTTTCGGTAAGTAGTGGCTCCAGCTCACAGCCGCGAACGGCGGCGGCAATTGCCTCGGCCATTTCTGGAGCCAAAAAGCGACGGTCGTAGCCGATAATTATTTTGCGGCTATTAAGTCCTGCGGGGGCGCGGTAGGCCAACTCTTGAGCTGCTGCTGCTGCAACGGACAACAGCCGTTCCACAGTGATGTCTACGCCGAGTACTCCGCGCCAACCGTCGGTACCGAAGTGGATGGGGGCCGCAGCCAGCGGCAGAGGGGCCGAAGCCATAGATGATGAAGCGATGGACTGGATCTAGCAGGCGGGCGCCGTAACGTCGGCTGATGGGTGCCACCCCTTGCTCCGCCAACGTGCTTACTGATCGCTTATTGCGTAGTTGGGTGCGCTGTCGTCGTAGGGCCTGGCTAGATCGTTATGGCGATGGAGAGCAAAGGCTGTGGACGGCCCATCGCACGCTGCAACTCGATGATCAACAGCGTAATTTTGTTGCCTTATTACCGCGCAAACCTGGTCGGGGTCTTGACGCTTGTAGCCAAGGAGCAGCCGGTGTGGTGGGGTTGCGGCTTAAGGGCCTGGGGCCTGCTGGGCAGTCGCTGGAGGCTCATCCGCCCTTGCTGCAGCGGGTGGAAGGGCGAAGTCGTTGGGGTGCCTTCGCTTATCGTCCGGTGCTTGCACGCCAGGGCCGACGGTTAACCAGGGAACATCGTTTGACTTTGGCTCTGGTTGGCCGCTTACTAGAAACGCTTCAGGAGGCGCCTGTTGTTGAAGGACTGGCCGTAGCTGGAGCTGGTCGCGGCCTTCATATTGAGCGAGTCCCCTTAACGGGGGGGCTGCAGCGTCAGCTTGCGGATGCACTAGCCAAGCTGGCGGGCGACCTTGCTCTGAGCGAGCCTCCGCCCTTAGTTGCAGATCGGCGGAAGTGCAAGCTTTGTTCTTGGCGTGGTGTTTGCGATGCCGTGGCTGCGGCAGAGGGCCACCTCAGTGAGGTAAGTGGCATCGGCCATCGTCGTCGGCAGATGCTTCAGGAGTTGGGGGTCCTTGGTTTGCGCGACTTGGCGGCAGTAGATCCGGGTGATCTTGGTAGCCGTTTGCAGCGTTTCGGTGAGCAGCACGGTGAGGTTGCTCATCAGCTTGTTGCTCAGGCTCGAGTCCAGCGTGATGGCAGTTGCGAGCGCTTGGATCCTTCTCCAGCTCTACCGGAATTAGTAAATGCACCTGGCGTGTTGCTGTACGACATCGAATCTGATCCAGATGCTCGCGATGATTTTCTGCATGGTTTTGTTTGGCTGGGGCGTAGGCCAGATGGCAGTTGGGATTTACAGGGTGCGAAGTATCACCCCTTTCTGGTGCTTTATGAACACGGCGAGGCATCTGGCTGGCAGAGGTTGCAACGCATGCTGAAGAGTTACCCCGATTGGCCAGTGATGCATTACGGCGAAACGGAATCTCTCAACCTTCTGCGTATGGCTCAGCGGCAAGGAGCAGAAGAGACCGAGCTGACTGCTTTGCGTCTACGCCTGATTGATGTGCATGACCGGGTGAGACGTTATTGGCGTTTGCCTTTAAACAGCTATGGGCTCAAGAGCGTGGCCAGTTGGCTGCACTTTCGTTGGCATCAGGTGGGTGTGGATGGTGCTCAAGCATTGCTTTGGTGGCGCCAGTGGCGTGGTTCTGGTCCTAGGGCTCGAGGTAGTTCCCATTCATTGCGCTGGATCTTTGAGTACAACCACGATGATTGCCTTGCCACTTGGGCCGTAGCGGCATGGCTGTTGAAGCAAGATCAGATGTTGAAGCAAGATGAGAGTTTGAAGCAAGACGGGTAGTCGGCATCGTCAAGGCTCTTTAGGCACTCCTTTATGGAGCCTCAAATCCCCTAGGAATGGAGAGGCGCACTTTTGTTGAGTCTTCCGCCTCAAATAGTTCAGGCTCTGCTAGCGACTGATGACGCACCAATGCAAGGCCAAGACTGCCTGTTGACTCTGGGTCTGGCATCGCTGAAGTAATCACGCCGGCGCGATTGCTGGCACCTTGCTTGGGTCGACGAGTAATCAGCTTCTGGCCTACGGCAATCGGGCTATCTGCCTGCCAATAGCGCAGTTGTTGTTTGATACCCCCGCTGTTGGCCAGTTTGGCCAAAGTTTCTTGCCCCAAGTAGCAGCCTTTGCTGAGACTCACCCATGCTGCAAGTCCCAGCTCAAATGGGTTGGTGTCGCCATTGATTTCTCCAGGTTCAAGGGGTAAGCCTTGCTTGAGCCGCCAGCGTTCTACCTGCTCTGTATTGGCTTGCTCCATCGCAGCCCAGTGTTTTGGCAGAGGTTCGTCTGCCAGCAGCAAGCTCACTTGCGGAGCTTGCCCTGGCTTTAGTTGGGCCAGTGTCTGCAGTCGTCTAATTGTGTTGATGGGTTGCAGACGAACCTGATCTGCAGGGAAGATCACCTGTTCAAAACCCTTGGCTACGGAATTGCCATTGCCGGTGAGCACAAGCACATCGGCACCATCTTTATCCAGCCGGATTTCTAACAGCGCCCGCAGCCTTCCTGTGGCGCTGAGCCAGCAGCTGCGAAGTAGGGAGTCTTTCTCGGCAGCCATTAAATCGGCACTGGTCTGGCCATGAAGAAACTTTTGACTACCAGAACCCTCCAGCCTCAATAGGGGCAGCAGTGCATCCCAACGTTGGTTGTTCGAGTTGCTCATGCTTCCAGCTTTTTGGCTCGCTCAGCCACCTGCTTGAGCTCAAACAAGCTGACAAGCTCTAGCTCAGCAGTCTTTAAGAACTCATCGCCACCTTCTTGGCGATCCACAATTGTGACCACTCGCTTTACTACATATCCAGCCTCACGTAGTTGTTGCACTGCTTTTAGGGATGATCCGCCTGTGGTGACTACATCTTCCAGCACGGTGATGTGTGCACCGCTGTGAGGTAGCGGTCCTTCCAGCCAGGCACCTGTGCCATGGCCTTTGGCTTGCTTGCGCACGATCAGGGCATTGAGGCTGCGACTCGCTTGTGCTGCTGCCATTGCAACTGCACTCACAAGCGGGTCCGCGCCGAGGGTAAGGCCAGCTACAGCAACAGCATCAGGCTCCACATGTTCGAGTAGAGCAAGACTGAGTAGCTCTAGACCCGATCCACTTAGGCTCACGGGCTTGCAATTCACGTAGTGGTTGCTTTTGCGACCGGAGGCCAGGGTGAAGTCACCATGGCGGTAGGCCTCTCGGGCTAGTCGGTTGAGCAGCTCATCGCGGCAGGCCTCCGCCGTGGGGGGAAGAGGGCTCATTGGGCTGGTGTCTCAGGGATTCATTGCCTAGTTTGCGCTTAGTCGTGCTCATTGCTGCTATGGCTCGGGTGTGTTTCCAAAAGCAGATGCTTATCGGTATGGCCCTGGCGACACCATTGCTAGTTACTGAAGCTGTTGGTGGCTTGGCTTGGGGGCGGCCTGTTGTTTGCACTACGACCCTTGAAGCCCCGAGCCCTTCTGACTCAGCTGTATTAACAAATCGAGAATTGTCCGAATCGCCTATGGGCCCCGTTGAGGTGACCACTTGTGAGCCGATGGAATCCACTACCAACTTGGTGGAGAATCGTTTTTACAGTTGGACTGCTCCCTATGCCAGGGGGGTTGATGTGTTCCATCAGCTCACGGATTTGCTCGGAATTGCTGTGGCGGGTAAGCAGGGAAATCGCTTGATGGGATTTGGTTTCTCTGATCAGACGATTAGCTGGGATGGTTCTGCTTTACAGAACACCTACGAGGTGCTTTTGGAGCAGCAGAGTTCTGCTTTGCTTTGGCGCACTGTTGATATATCAAGTGGTTTTGATAGCAGCCTTGCCGGTGGTGGTCTTTCAGAATTTGTCATTCAGGAGGATGTGCCTGAAACTAATGTGGCGCCTGAGTCCTTCACTCCTGTCCGCGGCATGTGGTAGATCCGTGGCTAAGGGGGTCTAGCAATCTGGTGAATGCAGCGAACTCATAATTCGCCTAAGGCGAGTTCGATCCTCGCGACCCCCATTTCCCCTTTTTGATGCGTTTGCTTCTCCTGGTTGTATTGCTGGCTTTGCCTGCTTTCTTTGCGGCAGGAGAGGTTGCCTTGTTGCGGCTGCGGCCAAGTCGAGTGCAGGTTTTAGTGGAAGAGGGGCACCCTGGCGCTCTTGCTGTGCATCGTCTTCAGCGCCGCTTGAGAAGAGCGTTGATGGTGTCACAGTTGGGTGTAATGCTTGCTTTGGTGGCCCTGGGCTGGGTTGGCCATGGTGTTGCCCATCGCTGGTGGCCATTGACCGATGCAGCGAGTCGTTGGCTGGATGGCGGGCTTTTTTTGTTAATTGTGGTGCTAGCTACCTTGTTGGCTGGTTTGCTCCCGAAGGCCTGGGTACTGAATCGTCCGGAGGCTGCAGCTCTCAGATTGGCTCCGCTGTTGGAGGCGGTAATGCATGTGCTTGCTCCACTTCTGGCACTGTTGGAAGCCGTCGCTTCTATGTTGCTGCGGCTGGTTGGCCTGAGTGCACATTGGGATTCTTTAGTGCCTGCATTGTCTGCCGGTGAGCTGGAATCGCTGATCGAAATCGGAGGTGTCACAGGCCTACGCCCTGATGAGCGCAATATCCTCGAGGGCGTGTTCGCTTTGCGTGATACGCAAGTGAGAGAGGTTATGGCACCTCGTTCCGGCATGGTTACCTTGCCTTTGGAGGTGCGCTTTGCTGAGTTGATGCAAGTGGTGCATAGCACCCGTCATGCGCGCTTCCCAGTGATCGGTCAGTCCCTCGATGATGTTCGGGGCGTGCTTGATCTACGTCAATTGGCGGAACCTATCTCTCGTGGTGCCTTGCAGGCCGATTCACCGCTGGAGCCTTTTTTGCAACCAGTTGTGCGAGTTCTTGAGACCAGCACCTTGGCAGAACTGTTGCCGATAATTCGCAGTGGACAGCCTTTGCTACTTGTGGTTGATGAACATGGCGGTACCGAAGGATTGGTAACAGTTGCAGATCTCACTGGTGAGATCGTTGGCGATGAGCTTCAGGTTGATGATGATGAGCCGGATCTTCAGCCCATTGAGGGTCAGGCAGACACCTGGATGGTTGCAGGGGATCTGGAGATCATCGAGCTCAACCGACAGCTGAATTTGGAGTTACCTGAAGCTGATGATCACCACACATTGGCAGGTTTTCTGCTCGAAAAGTTGCAACACATCCCTTCGGTCGGAGAGGCTTTGCGGTGCAACGGTCTGCAGTTGGAAATCGTAGAGATGAAGGGGCCGCGTATTGAGCGGGTGCGACTGATTCTCCCCAGCCACGATCATTCTGCTGATTGATCACCGATAATTTCCCGATGCGCCATGGCCTATCGATGACCAATCCCATGGTTCCGGTGAAGGTAGGGGTGATAGGTATCGGCAATATGGGCTGGCATCACGCTCGTGTGTTGAGCTTGCTCAAGGATGCGGATCTGGTGGCGGTTGCTGATCCAGACCCTAAGCGCGGTCAGTTGGCCACTGAACAGTTTGGTTGTGCTTGGTTTCCGGACTACCTCAGCTTGCTGAGCGAGGTTGAGGCCGTTTGCATTGCTGTGCCTACGTTGCTTCATCACAGCGTGGGGATGACCTGCTTGGAGGCAGGTCTGCATGTGTTGATCGAAAAACCGATCGCGGCAAGCCAGGAGGAAGCCGCTGCTCTGATAGCAGCGGCAAGTAAGGCTGGAAGGCTCTTGCAGGTTGGTCATATCGAACGCTTTAACCCTGCTTTTCGAGAGTTAATAAAGGTGGTGGAGAGTGAGGAGGTTGTGGTCCTTGAGGCACGTCGTCATAGTCCTCATGCTGATCGAGCCAACGATGTGTCGGTGGTGCTTGATCTGATGATCCATGACCTCGACTTGGTCCTTGAGCTGGCGGGGGCTCCCGTGGTGGGCCTAGCTGCAGCAGGAGGACGTACTGCTGAGGGACCGATCGATTACGTCAATGCCACGCTTGGCTTCAGTAATGGTGTAGTAGCTAGCCTCACGGCTAGCAAGATGAGCCATCGCAAAATCCGTAGTCTCAGTGCGCATTGTCGAGGCAGTCTTGTTGAAACCGATTTCCTGAATCACACCCTTCATATTCATCGCCGTGCGCATGAGTCGTACTCAGCTGATCACGGCGAGTTGTTGTATCGCAATGACAGCTTTATCGAAGAGGTCAGCACTACTTCTATCGAACCTCTTTATGCCGAGTTGGAGCATTTTCTGCAGTGTTTGCGAGGTCGTGAGACTCCAGCTGTTGATGGTGAGCAGGCTTCGCGTGCGCTACGGCTGGCTGATCTGATTGAACATGCTGTCGAGCACCCCAGCATGGGACTTTCCTTGGCAGAACCAATCTGAGTTATTTGGGGAGTGTTAGCTCAATACTTTTGCCTTGTTGGTCGCAATCTTTTCGCTTGTTTCTTTAATTAGTTTGGGTTCTCTTTGGTTTAATTTTGGCCCTTTCGACGTTGGCTTTTGGCTCCACCTTTGGGTTTCACCTTGAAGAGAACTAAATTTTCAGCCTCAGCTTTGTCGCCGATGGAAACAACCATTACTGGACCTGGCGATCATTACCGCCGCAGTGTGCTGGGGGTACCTGTGGATGCATGTCGCGATGTTTGGGCGGCGGCTTTAGGTCTGCATGCTCGCGGTGGTGGCCAGATCGTTACTCTCAATGCGGAGATGACGATGGCGGCTAGGGAGAATCCAAAGCTAGGAGATGCGATTACGGCGGCAGACCTGGTCATTCCTGATGGTGCTGGTGTGGTTTGGGCTCTGCGCCGTCAGGGGGTATTGGTAGCGCGCAGCCCGGGAATAGAACTGGCGCGTTTGTTGTTGTCCTATGCCGAGGCCCACGATTGGAAGGTGGCTCTCGTGGGGGCGGCGCCGGAGGTTATGGATCGGTTGAGGTTGGAGCTAAAGCAGGACCTGCCAGCTCTTCGACTGGTGATGTCTTCGCATGGTTACCAGCCTCCAGAGGCTTGGCCAGGCCTGGAAAGGCAGTTGAGAGCTTTGCGCCCTGATCTTGTGCTTGTGGCATTAGGAATTCCCCATCAAGAAACCTGGATACCCCGAGTTCGGCAGGGTTGTCCAGGCCTTTGGATGGGCGTGGGGGGCAGCTTTGATGTATGGGCTGGCGTTAAAAAACGAGCCCCCCTTTGGATGGGTCGTTTACAGCTCGAATGGCTCTATAGGCTGTTTAAAGAGCCCACAAGATGGCGTCGCATGCTCAGCCTGCCTGCTTTCGCTTGGCAGGTGTGGAGGCGAGGGGGGAAACCTGGAAATTAATGATTTAGCGGAAACCAACAGAGGCTTGCCACACAAAGACAAGCAGGAAGAAGAAGATGGGTATTAGTGGAAGAACATCCACGGCAGGTGCGTAAGCCTGGTAGGCCTCTGGCAGTTGAGCCAATAGATCGAGTGTGAAGGCTGCCATCCTTAAAAGATCATCGGCGTTTCAAGGACGTTACCACGTGTGATGTGCCGCTGAGCCAGGCTGCCAAGGAGCGAAATCCTCTGAAAAACAGCCATCTTGGATTGCATGGCTAATCGCCGTGGTGAATCTGATCAATTGGGTGAGGTTGTGCAGGCTCAGAAGTGTTAGCCCAAGGAGTTCTTCGCTACGAATCAGGTGATGGAGATAAGCGCGGCTGTGATGTCGGCAGGCAGTACAGCTACAGCTGCTATCGAGGGGAGTGTGGTCTTGACGAAAGCGGGCATTGCGCAAATTCCAGCGCTCGCCAGCCACGAGTGCTGTGCCATGTCTTCCTAGTCGGGTAGGTAGTACGCAGTCGAATAAATCGATGCCACTTGCGACGGCAATCGCAATTTCTCGGAGGGTGCCAATACCCATTAGATAGCGGGGACGATCCTGCGGCAGCAGCGGAGATACCTGGCGCACGATGCGATGAATTTCCTCTACCGGTTCGCCAACGCTTACGCCACCGATGGCTATGCCAGGCAGATCAAAGCTGGCGACAGCCCGAGCACTTTGCTCTCTTAGGTGGGGGTAACAGCCTCCCTGCACAATGCCAAATAGGGCTTGATCTGAACGTTTATGGGCGTTTAAGCAACGTTCAAGCCATCTATGGGTGCGCTGGCAGGCAGCCTCCACATCGCTTTCGCTTGCTGGGTATGGCGGGCATTGATCGAAGGCCATCGCTACATCAGCGCCGAGGGCCATTTGGATATCGATGGCTCGTTCTGGCGTGAGTTGGATTTGGCTGCCATCGCGGGGGTTGCGGAAAGTGACCCCGTGATCATCAATACGATTAAGGCTCGCCAGACTGAACACTTGGAATCCACCTGAGTCTGTAAGCAGTGGGCCGTTCCAACCCATGAAGCGGTGCAGCCCGCCGGCCTCTGCCACTATCCCTTCGCCTGGTTGTAGGTGCAGGTGATAGGTATTTGCCAACACCATTTGAGCACCGGTGTCGGCTAGTTGAGTAGCTGAAACCCCTTTCACCGTGCCTAGCGTGCCCACCGGCATAAAACGCGGAGTTGATACAGATCCATGCGGCGTACGAAAGCAGCCGACGCGAGCACTCGTGTGGGGGCAGTTGGCGCTGATTTGGAAATCAAACACGGGCAGTGGTAAGGCGATGCTGCAGCGACAGGCGGCATCAGGCCGTTCCTGACCCTACGTTGGGATTTGCCTTCGAATGGGGCTTGGAGATTTTGCCTGCTGCCTCTTGGCTCCGGGACTTGGCTGGAGCATGGGTTTTCTATTCCGTTTTGCCTGCTTGGCCTGTGCTGAAGCCGAGATTTGAGCGGATTGCTCGCTTTGCTCCCTGGATTGGATTAGTGCTGGGAGGGCTGCAGTCTTTATTTTGGCTGATCTTGACCCATGCACATTGGCCGGCGGCGGCGGCGGCACTTTTGGTGATAGGGCTGGGTGCCTGTCTCACGGGTGGTCTTCACCTTGATGGATTGATGGATACGTTCGATGGCCTGGCGGCTGGCCCTGCACGTTGTCTGCAGGCGATGGAAGACAGCCGTGTCGGCGCTAGTGGAGTGCAGGCTCTGCTTGTGGTCGTATTGCTTCAGATTGCGGCCTTGATTCGGCTTGGTCCCCTAGCCCCTTTGGCTTTGCCAATTGCTGCTTTTTGGGGACGTTGTGCCCCTCTTTGGGCCATGGGTCGCTTTTGTTACTTGCGTGAGGGATCTAGCGGGACTGCATCTTTTCATCGCCGTTACAACCAGGGTTGGCGGGAATCATGGCCAGCATTGCTGGTGTTGCTTGTTGCATTAACTCTTTTGTCATCCTTATGGATGGGGGAGTGGCCAAGTCTGATGGCCTTGATAGTTGGAATCGGGGCCGGCATATTGCCAGCGGTTTTGGTTCCTGAACTGCTTGGACGCCGCTTAGGTGGTCACAGTGGAGATTCTTACGGTGCGTCGTTGGTGCTAGTGGAAACAGTCATGCTTCTGTTGTTGGCGGGGTTATTGCCGGCAGTTTGAGTAGAAAGGCATTCCCCTTATTTGGCAGGGTTGGGTCGAGACTTGCTGGCGAGGAGATCAGCTCTAGCGAGCCTCCCAGTTGTTCAGCAAGTTGACGCCCTAGGGCTAGGCCCAGGCCACTGCCGGAGCAATCGGCACTGTTTTGGCCTCGAATGCCTCGGTTGAAAATCCGTTTGCGATCTTCCTTGGCAATTGGGTTGCCACCATCCCAGACACATATTCCGCTTTGCTGTAGATGAATGCCTATTGCACTGCCTGTGGGGCTGTAACGGAACGCATTTTCCAGCAGGTTGGCAATGATTTCTGCTACTACTCCATCTCCTGATGGACGCTGCTGATCAGTCCAGGCAGGCCATTGGGAGGGTCCATGCCAGGGGCGCCCTTGCAGGGTTGCTGTAGCTGCGGCGCGTTCAATTAGTGGTTTCAGTAAAGACCTGAGACTGAGATCAGTGGCTTGCGGCAGTAATGGAGGCAGCAGTAATGGGGCCTTAATGCCTGGTTGGATGTACAGATTGTCCTGACCGATCTGGTCGAGGCTGGAGATGTAGCGATCAAGTTGTGCCTGCTCGCTTAGTAGACCTTTCACTAAGGTGCTGTTGCGACTGTCGGGCTCAAGGCGTTTCATTAACAGTTGGGCATAGGTGCGAAGCGCGGCAAGTGGATTACGCAGTTGATGCACCATTAGGCTTATTTGTTCGCGCTGCTCTGCCAGCTCCTTGCGCAGCCTGTTGCGGTCGAGCTCAAGACTTAGGCACTGGGTAAGGGCACCCGCGGTGGCCTGCAGGCGCCGGTCTAGGCGAGCGGGCCAGGCTGGTGCAGTTAGGAGTTTTTCGGCTCTTAGTACTCCTAGAAGGATCGTCCCTTCTTGAAGGGGGTACCAGCGTCGATCAGGGGAGGGGGCACGAAGCTCTGGGTCTGCTTCAACCGGTGGCAGGGAGTTGTTTTTTGTTGAGGGCCACTGACTTACGGCTTCTAGGCTGGGTGGCTGCCCGTCTTTGGTTTGAGCTACATAGACCACAAGTTGGGCTAGGGGAGCTTCCGCTTCGAAGCTGCTGAGCTGTTGCTGCGCCAGATGTAGGAACCGGTTCGACAGCTGCATGGCAATCGATGTGCGGATGAACACCGATACCAATAGGCAGATCGGACCCGCAAGTTGAAAGTTAGGAGAAAAGTATTAAAATCGGAGAACCGACTACTAAAAGCCGCCTCGCTAAGAGGCGGAAGCCCGAAGTCGGACTCAGCAGAGGTTGCACAAATCGTGCCACCAAAGCTACAGCAGAGGTAGATGCGCCCTCTGTTGTGCGCCGGTCCTAGGCCGGCCATATAGAAAGTGATCCGTCAGGGTGTTGTTGCAGTGCGGCTACTCCTTGTCTCCGGCTTTCTGAATATTGGGCATCGCCATGTTCATGCTTTTTGTTTGAACAGCATTTATTGGACGGCTTTAAGCCGCCCCGTTCCTGTCTCCATCGCACTCCTTTAAAGGAGTTTCCCGTTTATGTCTAAGAAGCGCAAGCGGATCAGCCGCAGACGATTAGCTGGTCAACGGGTGTTGGCTCATGTGCCTACTTTTCATCTCGAAACTGGTGAACACAAGCCTGTGACGGCAGCTCGTCGCTACATCGCGGAATCAGGTTTGGTCTCACCGGCGATCCTTAATGTTCGTCGTAACGAGCACACTACTGACCGATTCTTTTGGGGCGAGAAAGGACTATTTAGTGCCCAATATGCCGAAGAGAACCATTTTCTCTTCCCTTCTTTGCGCTTAATCGTTGATTCTGTTGGTGAAGAGACCATGTTTGAAGGTCTTGAGCTGACATCCGACGATTGGGAGGAGATTGAGGAGTATGAGTACGCCTTCGTTTGAAGGCATTGGGATTGCTTAGTGGAACCAGGAGCTAAGAGCTTGCTGCATCCGGGGGATCAACTCTCCCGGAATGCCATGGCCCCCATCGAAGTTCACCAGCGTTGTTTCAATGTTGCTGGTTTCTAGTCCTAGATCCCTGATTAGTTGTTCGCAGGCGCTGTAGGGGACTACCTCGTCTTGACGGCCATGCATTAGCAGCACGGGTGGTCGTTTGCTTGGGGCCATCCAGTTTGGATGAGGGTATGCGCTGCAGCAGATCAGGCCTGCGAGAGGCAGATCACAACCACTTGCTAGGGCCATTGCGCCTCCCTGGGAGAAACCCAGCAGGGCAGTTGCTTGTAATGGAATCTCAGGGGTCTCCAGTGCTTTCAAGCGAGCTTGTAGGTGGCAGACCGCATCTGGAACTGATGCCCAGTCGGCTGGGAAGAGTCCATACCATTGCCGCCCAATACCGTGAGGGTGCAGTTGTGGTGCTCGCAGGGCAACGCGCTCTACGGGCTTATCGATGCCTTGGCAGAGCTCTCGGCCGAGGGATAGCAAGTCGTCAGCATCGGCCCCCCAGCCATGGAGCAGCACTAGTCTGTGCTGAGACCCTGTGGGAATCTCGCGCAGAAGGTCAGGGTCATTGTTCACGCAAGTAGCCGTATCGCTACTGCGTAGGTTGGCCCAAGCAATGCCTCTCGTCTCTGCTGCCATGGCTCCCATTGCTTTGTTGAGCGTTTCAGATAAACAAGGTCTTGTGCCTTTTGCAGAAGCCTTACATCACATTCATGGCTTTCAGCTGCTCTCTAGTGGCGGCACAGCCAAGGTGCTTGAGGAGGCTGGTTTGTCAGTGACGCGAGTGGCTGAGCACACAGGCGCTCCGGAAATTCTTGGTGGAAGGGTTAAGACTCTCCACCCTCGCGTTCATGGCGGCATCCTGGCGATGCGCGGTGATCCTGTGCATGAGCTTGATCTGCAGCAGCAGCAGATTCCCTTAATCGACGTGGTTGTGGTGAACCTTTATCCGTTTCGGGAAACAGTTGCCAATCCTCAGGTGAGTTGGGAAAAAGCAATTGAGAATATCGACATCGGAGGCCCAGCAATGGTTCGGGCGGCAGCAAAGAACCATGCTCATGTGGCTGTGCTGACTAGGCCGAATCAGTACGACAAATTTTTAGTGGCCTTGACCGATGGTAGGGGTGAAGTTGATGGAGGGCTTCGTCGAGAGTTTGCCCTTGAGGCTTTTGAGCACACTGCTGCTTATGACGTTGCCATCAGCCGTTGGATGGGGGGGCAGTTGGCCGAGGCCACTTCCCCTTGGCTTGAGGCTCTCCCTTTAAAGCAGAAGCTGCGCTATGGCGAGAATCCCCATCAGCAGGCAGCTTGGTATAGCGCTCCGAAGCAGGGTTGGGGTAGTGCCATGCAGTTGCAGGGCAAGGAGCTCAGCACCAATAACCTGCTCGATTTGGAGGCGGCTCTGGCCACCGTTCGGGAGTTTGGATATGGCATGGATGGGGCTTGCCCCGCTGCTCAACATGCTGCTGTGGTGGTTAAGCACACCAATCCTTGTGGTGTCGCGATTGGCAACAGCGTGGCATCGGCTTTGAATCGGGCATTAGATGCAGATCGAGTGAGTGCTTTTGGGGGGATCGTGGCTCTGAATGGATTGGTGGATGCTGCTACTGCTCGGGAGCTCACCAGTTTGTTTGTGGAGTGTGTAGTAGCGCCAGGATTTGAACCAGAAGCTCGGGAAATCCTTGCCAATAAAACCAGTCTTCGAGTGTTGGAATTAGCTCCAGCCGCGATTGATGCGGCTGGTCGTGATCACATTCGCACCATCCTCGGGGGTGTGCTGTTGCAGGAACAGGATGATCAACTTATTGATCCCATGGCTTGGACTGTGGCTAGCCAACGCTCACCTACTTCTGAAGAGAATGAAGATCTCACCTTCGCCTGGCGATTAGTTCGTCACGTGCGCTCTAACGCCATCGTGGTGGCCCGTGCGGGACAGAGTCTTGGGGTTGGAGCAGGGCAGATGAACCGTGTAGGTGCAGCTCGTTTGGCCCTTGATGCTGCGGGTGATCAGGCTAGGGGTGCCGTGCTGGCTAGCGATGGCTTTTTCCCCTTTGATGACACAGTGCGCCTTGCGGCCAACCATGGCATAAGTGCTGTTATTCAACCTGGTGGAAGTAAGCGTGATAGTGATTCAATTGCGGCGTGCGACGAGCTTGGTCTTGCGATGGTGTTAACCGGCAAGCGCCATTTCTTGCACTAAGTACGTAAGTTGATATTTAAAAAGTTGATAGTTATCTCTGTAGATTATTGTCCTGTGCTCGAGTTATATTATCGCTTTATATTTTAACTTTATTTATCTCGTTGATAAGTTTTGTCCTTACTGAATCTGCCTTGGCTCTGTTTCTTGCGGCCAGAGAAAATTTGCCCGGGCCTGCGCAAACGAAGTAAAAGAAAGTAGTAGCGTAAATTCCTGAAAGTTCAAAGGCATAGCTATGGTTTTCGACTACTGCGAATGGGAAACCTTGCAGCCCAGTATCAAACAGATGGAAGGCAATAGCGAAGCCCATTGTTGATAGCAGGCCAAGTGCACAGAGCCTGGTTGCCAAACCAAGAGCTATTCCAATTGGACAAATGATTTCTGTTAAAGCTGCTGTATAGGTCCAGAACAGAGGGTCGCCTGGTAAAAAGTCAAGGTGTTGACCGATCACGAATTCTGAGAATCCATCTGGATTTTGGAGCTTCTCTAATCCGTTGTGGATCATCAAAATACTTACTCCGATGCGGAGTACAAGAATCCCAAATTCAGCAAAATAGTTGGTCGATTCTGATGATGTGCTGGCTTGAGGGCTTTTTTCTGAGTCAGATCCCTTTGCTTTAGGGGTTTCGGAGCCGGCCATCGTCACCAAGAACTGAAGGAGATTATTTTAGGGAACTGCTTTGCACCTTCCGTTAATCCCCCAGCGCTTTGACACTCTCAGAAGGCTGTTCGGCGACGAGGCGGGCAGGTCAGTCCATGACTTGCATGGAAGTCTTCTTGCACCTTCCAGGTCAGTCGGCGGGAGATTTGTCGCACGATTTCTTTTAGCAGCTGGTCTCCACTTGTCTGCACAAGACCATCCGGTAGCAAAGTGATCACTTTTGGTAGCTGGATCCATACGGAAAGATCCAAGTCCCAGGTTACGAATGTGGTTTGCTCGTCTGTTTCGCTAACGGCTGATTCAGATGGCTCCAGCGTCAGGCCGGCCTTGAAGTCCACGTCATAGTGATGACATGGGGGTTGATCGTGATGAGGTGGCTCGATGCTGATGATTTGATATTTGCCAAGTTGTTGGGGAAGCAGCCTTAAGCCGATGCACGGCTCTACCTCAAAGCCGAAATTGCTAAAACGACCAAGAGTGAGGGCGTAGGACTGCGAATCGAGAGCATTCACTGCCATGGGTGCCGCGCAGCGTTGAAACCAGCCTTCATGGTGGTCGAGGTATTCAGCCACGCTTTTGGGCGGGGCAAGCATCTCCATGCGATCAGAAAAAAGACTGCGATAGCAACGGACTTGAGCTCCGCTGCTATGGCGCAGGCTGTCTGTGGCAGGTATCGATAACAACACGGATGGAATTCCCGGAAAAGGGGTTGGCCGTAGATGTTAACCAATGTAAAGCCAGAGTGTCGTTCAGCGAGAGCTGAGTTCGATCAGCTTCTGGATTACATGTTCAACTGCTCGATCGGGTGTTGATGCTCCGGAGGTGATGCCGACATTCACCTTCCCAGCAGGGAGAAAGTCTTTTTCGATTATTAGATCTTTATCTAACGGCTTGTGATTAATGGTGTTGTCTTCCCCAATGCGTTCTGGGGTATCAATGTGGAATGAGCGGATCCCTCGGCTCATAGCAATCTCTTGCAGGTGCGTGGTGTTTGAGGAGTTGAAGCCGCCGATAACTACCAGCAGGTCTAGAGGTTCATCCACCAAAGAAAACATTGCACTTTGGCGTTCTTCAGTGGCATCGCAGATAGTGTTAAAAGAAAGGAAGTGATCGTTGAGAACTTGGGGGCCATACTTTTCAAGCATTGTTCGCTCGAACAAGCGACCAATTTCTTCGGTCTCACTTTTTAGCATTGTCGTCTGATTTGCTACCCCTATTCGCTGTAGATCTTTGTCTGGATCAAATCCAGGCGAGCATGCTTTGGCAAAGCGTTTCATGAAATCTTTGCTATTGCCTTTGCCGAGAATATATTCAGCTACATATTGTGCTTCTGCAAGGTCCAGTACGACTAGATAGGTGCCTGCAAATGAGCTTGTGGCGAGAGTCTCTTCATGCTTGAACTTGCCATGAATAATTGAAGTAAAAGTGTGCTTCTTATGTTTTTCTACGGTATGCCAAACCTTGGAAACCCAAGGGCAGGTGGTATCGATTATGTGACAACCCCTTTCGTGTAGGAGTTGCATCTCTTGGACGGTAGCTCCAAATGCAGGGAGAATTACTACATCTCCATCACTTACTCCAGAGAAATCTTTTATGCCGGCTTCAGCTGATATGAAGCGCACATTCATTAAACGTAGATGATCATTTACCGAAGGATTGTGAATAATCTCATTGGTTA
>JASLWC010000021.1 GCA_030741055.1 Prochlorococcaceae cyanobacterium ETNP18_MAG_14
TGAGATGCAGGCTTGTGGAACGATCGCAAAGGCAGGAATCTTGCGCCAAGTTAGGTCACTTCGGAGACGGTCGAAGAAACCACCTCCATAGCCGAGTCTGATCCCTCGTTGATCCATCGCCAGAGCAGGTATCAGCAAGAGGTCTATTGCATCAGGCTCAAGGGCGGCCTCATACAGCGGGGCGGGGATCATGCAGGCATCTTTTTGCAGTGGAGTGAGTGTCCATGGGTGGTAACTGAGACTTCCGTCCTCCCAACTGACTGGTAGTGCCAAGGGCAACTTCAAGGTGAGTTTCAGTTCGCGTAGGTCTACTTCTCCGCTAAGTGGCCAATAAACACCAATGTGCCTTCGCAGGCTCCTAGTGTTTAGGTAACCCTGCAAAGTGTTTGCCACCTGCTGAACGATTGTGTCTTGAACTGCAGGTAATTGTTGAGCGCGCAGGGTCTTGAATTGACCACGAAGCTTGTTTTTGGCGATGGCTTGATTCATCGCGCTAGGTAACCCCAGCGGCCCATTAGTGGAAGAGTTAGGGGGATTGTTTGTTCTGCAGGCCAGAGCTTTTGCAGTTCAATATTGAGGTTCGGCAGTAAGTCATGGCCATCCTGCCCAGCTTTCCTCAAGGCCGACCAGGTTTCTATGAAACCGAGCAGATCATCGCAGCTCCATTTGAGAGAGATGTAGAGCTCTTTGGGTAGAGATTGGCTGGCACCTGGAAAGGGCAGATCGGCGTAGTGGAGATCTACATGATCACGCTGAGGTGGCCACCAGTTTCGAAGCCTTTCTCCGTAAAGTTGATCGAGCCACAATTGCAGCGGTGGGGGAGCGCCTTGTGGGGGTTCATAGCCAACCCAGACCATTAGTCCTCCAGGCCGTATAACCCTCAATGCCTCGTGATTGAATCTGGGTACATCTAGCCAATGAATAGCTGCGGCCACCAAAATTGTGTCCATGCTTGCTGCAGGAAGTCCAGAGTCTTCTGCTGCTGCTATTTGGTAATGAATGCTTGGGTGGGGTGGGGCCGCAGCAATCTGGCTTGGGCTTACATCGGTTGCATCGACGCGATGAAAGTGTCTTGCAAGCCCTAGAGAGGCCTGGCCGCTGCCACAGGCGCAGTCCCAACATCGTTGGTGGTTGGAAGTTTTGCTGCTGATCCAACTAAAAAGTGATGCCGGGTAGTGGGGACGTCGTTGTGCGTAGGACTCAGCCACGCTTTCAAACCAGCCGTGTTTTGGTGAGCAGGAGGGGGCCATGAACGCCTTTATCGTTGGAACCAACCGGTGAGTGCTACGGCTAGGGCATCGGCGGCATCATCGGGGCGAGGAGGTTGGTCGAGGTTCAGTTCGCGCATCACCGCCTCTAGTACTTCGTCTTTTTCGGCATGGCCAGATCCCGCTAGAGCAAGTTTGATCTGCATCGGTGGGAATTCCACCACCGGCACTTGAAAGCGTGCCAGGGTCATCATGATTACTCCTCGTGCTTGCACCACGCTGATGGTGGAACTCGAGCGATAGAAGAAAAACTTTTCTACTGAGGCCAGTTGGGGTTTCCAACTACGGATTAGCTGACGCAGATCTCTGGCAATCTCCACCATCCGATCACCCTCGCTATTGCCGGGATTGGTTCGGATGATGCCGCAATCGAGCATCTTTTGTTGTCCGTTGCTGGTGTCGATGACCCCGTAGCCCACCCTGGCGATGCCAGGGTCGATGCCAAGGATGCGCAAGCGCTCAGCCTGCCAGGGCTAGTTCAAAGTCAGCCTGATCGCTACTCTCGCTGCGTTCGAACACTTTGCAGAACATTTTGATAACGCGATCCCCTGAATCAATCTGTTCGAGCGGGTCTTTACGCAGCCGATGACGTACAGAGCACGAGATAACGCGTGCTACATCATCTTCCGTTACCTCTGTTCGCCCTGCAAAGGCTGCTAAGGCCCTGGCGGCACGGTTTGTGACGATGTCCCCACGCAGTCCATCCACATCCAGTTCGCCACAGACAGCCGAGATACGCAGCCTTAGGTCATTGTCGATGCTCACCTGTTCAAGGAGTTGCTGGGCCTGGAGAACTTTCTGTTGAAGAGCATCTTGGTTGGATTGAACTGAAGTTGAAAAGGTGTCGGGATCACTGTCGAAGGCGGTGCGCTGATCAACTACCTGAACCCGAAGATTTGGATCACGAACAGTGCGTACCTCCACACTCATGCCAAAACGATCCAGCAGCTGGGGGCGGAGTTCGCCTTCCTCGGGGTTGCCGGAGCCGATCAGAACAAATCGGGCCGGATGTCGCACTGATATCCCTTCCCGTTCAACTGTGTTCCATCCGGAGGCTGCTGAATCCAGCAGTACGTCAACAAGGTGGTCATCGAGCAGGTTTACTTCATCCACATAGAGCAAGCCGCGATTCGCTTTGGCCAGTAGCCCCGGTTCGAATGCTCGAACTCCTTCACTGAGGGCCTTTTCGATATCGATGGTGCCGCAGAGACGATCTTCAGTGGCACCGAGAGGCAGGTCTACCATCGGCACCTGTCGTGCCTCGGTAGTCAGGCTCTCGCCATGCTCAATGCGCTGGCGAACGTCACTGCTCTGCAGGTCTGGATCAGTTGGGGAGCTGTTATACGGGTCGCCGGCTACTACATCGATCCCTGGCAGGAGATCTGCCAGTGCTCTGATCGTGGTGGACTTGCCCGTGCCTCGATCTCCCATGATCATTACTCCGCCGATTCGCGGGTCGATCACATTGAGCAGCAGAGCCAGCTTCATCTCCTCTTGGCCAATTACGGCGGTAAAGGGATAGACCCTGCGCTTCCGGGTTGAACTCACGGGTTGATTGTTGGAGTTGATTTGGATTGTTTCACAGGTAGGAGTGTGAGCACTTGCGGCGGGGTGGCATCAGCGGGGTAAACAAGTCGAACTCGGATGTTGTGAGTTTCACCTGGTTTCAGGGTGATGCGACCAAGGTCTGGCCCCTTCTGTCCCTGCCGCAGCACTAGGTGGAAGCGGCGCCTGCCCATGGAAACCCTTGCCTGGCTCTTTAGTCCACTTACCTCGATTAGCCCCCGATACATCACAGGCCCGGTAGCTGAGTTGCGGAAGTTCAGGCTTGCATTGTTGTTGTCGTTCTTTAAGGGGGACTCCAGCGTCAGTAGGTAGGTTTTTGTCTGATTGGATCCGTTGTGCAGTGGCAGGGTGAGGTCATATTCCACGCCATAGTTGCCATGGGCGGCCCAGGCCGTGCCGTCGTAAAGGGTGGTTAATTCAGCAGTTTGCACTTGACCTGTTCCCAGGCTGCCTTTCTCGAGGCTGCTTATCGGCCATGAGATTGGAGTGTTAATTGCGTTAAGTACAGGGCTGCCAGGATCCGTCAGGGTTGCTTTCCATGTGCTGCCCAATTGAATTCCACTTACGCGGGAATAAACGATCTTGCCGCTGCTTCCTCGAGGCGTAGGGCGATGTTCCTTGGTGCTGAGTTTGCCGCTTTGTAGTAGCTCAACCAAGCGAGAAAGTAATGGGGCGACCTTGGGATTGCCGTATGCAGCCACGATGGCTAGTGAGATTGAACCTGAGCTCTGAAGCCTCATCTGAAGGTTGCGACCATTGAGCAGCGGATCAAGGCCTGCTACGGGAATTGGTAGAACCACCAGGGCGCTAGGGCTGTCTGGTGGAATCTCCCAGTTAATTGGTAACTCTGGGACCCGAGTTCCTCGCAGTAGATCGCCAGCTACACGACTGCCTGGGCCAGCAGCAATTGGGATAGTTGTTTCGGCAATCAATGTTGGCAGAGGAAGAAATGGTGCAGCCGTCTGCCCTGCTTCGGTTGCTTGCGATAGGGATGTGCTGCCTGCAAGCAGAGTTAGCTGTACAGGTTTATTACCCAGTGGCTGTGCGAGCACGGCGAGCCAGAGGGTGGATTCGAGTTGGTCAGGATGGCCGGCATATACGTGGTGGCTAAAGAGGTCGAAACGACCATTCAGTGATACGGCCAGGTTGCTCTTGTCAGTTTTGGCGCTGGAGCTTTTAGTGCTTTTGGTAGGGAAGGTGGAGATCAAGATCCCTTCACTTGTAATTAGTTCGGGGTTGTTGTCGTTAACCATCAGCACTTTGTCCAGCTTGCCTGGCAGGGGCCTGATTTGTTGCTTTCTTTGTTCCAAGTCCGAGTATTTGGGAGCAGCTATGCCAGCAGGGGGAGGCAGCACTGCTGCAGGCACAGAGAGCAGAGCAATTGACAGCAGGGTGGGGAGTTTCATGACTGATTGCTGTTCGTTATTTCCTTTTGAGCTGTCGATGCTTTTGGTTTAAGTACAGGAGCCATAGCCGCTGCCATGTTGCGGATCAGTTCCGTGGAGCGGGGGTCGTTGAAGGGGCCTTTGACCATGAAAGCTGCCACTGCACGGCTGCCATCAGGTAGTTCGATCAAGCCGGCATCGGCATAAGCGATACCGATATCACCGGTCTTGTTGTAGATGCGGTAACCCTTTGTAAGCAGGCTGTAGTCAGCTTCTCCCTGTTTGCCGCCCAGACCCTTCAGAAAACCACCGGGTAATAGGCGATTACTGGTGGAGGTGTCCATCACTTCCCGGAAAAGATCTCGCGTGCGAGGGCTGAGGGTTTTCCCGGTGTCCACTAGGGCGATGGCCCGCGCCAGGTCACGGGTGCTGGTGGTATTTGTCCCTTCTAGATCCGGCAACCAGTTGTTCACCATTGTTGAATTCAGGCCTAGAGCATTGAATCGCGCATTCACGACTTCCTTACCACCGATGCGTTTAATCAGAAGATTGGTGGCAGTGTTATCACTAATTCGCATCATCTCTGTGGCAACTTCGTAGGTAGGGAAGCGGGTGCCAAGAGGTTTGGTGGCCATCCATCCAGCGCCACCGCCGACCACCTCTTTGGTGAGCTTTAGGGGGGCATTCCAGCTGAGCTGGCCGGAATCGATTAGTTCAAGGGCTACCAACAGGATTGGCGTTTTTATTGAGCTAGCAGCAGGCATGGTTGTGTCAGGGGATAGTTCTGCATATCGGCCGTCGTCGAGTACTAGTAAAAAAGCGCTGGTTTGTAAGTCCTTCTGTTGAGCGGCCATTTCTTTCCAGCGGATGCTCAGTGTTGTGAGTTCTTGCTTCGCTAGGAAATTGCCCAACTGCAACCCTTTACCAGTGCTGAGCATGGTGGTTGTGGCCTTTTCAGAGTTCTCGAGCCCATTTGATAGGCCCTTCATGGGAAGCCAGCTCTGTTGGGTCAACCACTCCGGCAAGTCCAGCTTTCCTTGCTTTACCTGTGGGGCCAGCATCTTGAGGGCTGAACCTGTAATCACACCTAGGCCTATGCCCATCAGGGTCAGACGCAATAAAAGTCTTAGGGGACGACCCCAACTTGAGCGGCTGCGGTAAGGGCGACTGCTTGGCAAGGAGTTGAAGACCCGTGAGCTCGGCTGAGGTTAAGAGTGACGTGAATGGATGGCCCAACGAATTTGTCTGACCATCCCTCGAAGCAGGGCCACTTCCTGGGGACGGACGGCTGCACGTTGGAGTAAGCCTCGTACTTTGGCCATGCGGGCTTGTGCCGTATGTTCTAAAAGGAAACCCACCTCTAACAGGAGAGTCTGGGCATCTGCTAAGTACGCGTCGAGCTGACGAGGTGAGGCTGGGTCGGGGAATGCTGATTGCTCGTTGCTGAGGGGTTGTTGCAATTTGCAGCGTTGTAGCTCATGCAGTACGACTGCTACCGCATGCGACAGGTTGAGAGATGGGTAGCCAGAGGAGCTGTGCAGGGTGAGTACACGCTGGGCGAGTAGAAGTTCCTTGTTTGTAAGCCCCCTGTCTTCCCTGCCGAATACCAGGGCCACCGGTTCTTGACCAATGCTGTTGATTAACCATGGCAGTGCTTGTTCTGGCGATTGCAGGGGAATGTCGCCATGATCCGATCGGCCGCAGCTGGCCACCACACGGCGACAGTCGGCCACGGCATCGAGTAAGCAAGAGAATTGCTTTGCTTGTTCAAGCATTGCAATGCCATGAACAGCCATGCGTCGCGCCTCTGAATCGCTAGGGTCGCAGCGGGGCGAGACCAGGCGCAGCTCTTGCACACCGAAGTTGGCGCAGAGTCTGGCCACACTGCCCACATTCAGTGGGCCACTGGGCTCCACGAGAACAACTGTGGTTGGGATTGTCCTGAACTGCTTGTTCAATTCAGTGAATGTAGATAGGCCAGTAAGTCGGCCATCTCTTGGGGCTCCATTTGGAACCTAGGCATGGGTGGAGTATCACCGCTGACGATTTGCTTGATTAGTTGGGCGTCGTTGCGGCGTTCGCTCACATCTAGAAGATTCGGCCCCAAGTGTCCCTGGGCAGAGATCCCGTGGCATCCGGCGCAGTTTATGCGGAATAACTGACTTCCTTGCTTCAAAGACCCCTGCAGATCAAGGGTGGCGCTGACGTATGGGTCTTGCTGTGAGGATCCCATCAGCCACAACACAATTGCAATGCATGTAGCTGCTGCTAGCACTATCAGAGCCCTAATTAGCCCTGAATTGCTTTTGGTGTTTGCTGCAGCGGTTGATGACGGGCCCGTCACGGTGACTTCAGGCGCATGAAACAATTGTGCTTAATCTTTCAACTGAGCGCGAGGCCATGATCGAACCTCTTCTCTGCGGCATTGTCTTAGGTCTGATCCCAGTCACTTTGCTCGGATTATTTGTGGCGGCCTGGAATCAGTACCGACGGGATAGTGTTCTGGAGGGTTGATTAACAGTAAGGCGCTGCCTCCATAGATGCGGCGATCTTTTTCAATCCATGGCAACGGGGCTTTGAGTGTGAAGTCTGCAGAATGCTCACAGATCACCATGGCGTCTTTTTGCAGCCAATAGCCTTCAAGCAGGGCTGTAAGAACTGCTGAATATAGTTTTGAAGAATATGGGGGGTCAAAGTAGACAACGTTGAAGCCAGGCGCCTTTCCTGTCCATGGTTCATTGAATTTGGCTGCATGAAAGCCTTTGCTCAGCCAGTTCAGCACGTCTTGGCGTATCACTTCTATGTTGCTCATTTGGGAAAGGCCAGAGGCTGTTGCCATAAGGTTGGCTTTGCAGATTCGGGCTGTCTTGGTGTGCCATTCAACAGCCACCACGCGTTGTGCACCGCTTTGCAAAGCCTCACAGCCCATGACGCCACTGCCGCTACATAGATCGAGCCAGTGGCAACCACATAAGCGTGGGGCGAGAAGGTTCATCACTGCTTCACGTACACGAGCCGTAGTGGGTCGTGTCCCCTGGCCAACGGGACTTTGAAGCTTGCGGCCACCGGAGAGCCTTAGCTGACCATTCACGTTAGAGGCTTCGCTCCGCTCTCAAGCCAATGCAACCAGCGGTGAAGTAAGCGTTCGCCTGCTTTGGCAGATTTTTCTGGGTGAAACTGACATGCGCCTAGTCGGCCTTTCCAGACCATTGCCGTGATACTGGTTTGGCCAAACGGTGCTGTGGCGGCTAGATCTTCGCCTTGGCTGGTAACAGCCGCATAGGAATGAACGAAATACATCCAGTCAACTGATTCATCCTTTTCCAGCAGGGGGCAGTCGTTCCGCTGTTGTAGAGGAGCCCAGCCCATGTGGGGAATACGTTCGCTTTGATTAGTGGGCAATCGTTGAACGTGCCCCTTGAGTAGACCCAACCCTTTGCTATTTCCTTCGTCACTGGATTCAAACAACAGCTGAAGACCAAGGCATATGCCTAGAAGAGGTCTGCCTCCATTAACCCAACTTTTGATGTCTGGCACCAGTTGAGTTTGCTCAAGGTGCACCATGGCGGGATCAAAGGCACCTACTCCTGGCAAGATCAAGGCATCACAGCTGCTTAGATCGGCTGGGCGCCGCACTATCTGAAGAGCCTTGTTTAGTCTTTCAAAAGCCCTCTGCACTGAGTGCAGATTGCCCATGCCGTAATCGATTAGGCCTAGGCGTGTAGTCAAAGAACCCCTCCGATATCCGGTCTTTTGGCCATGTCAGGCATTGAGCCAGGTAATTGGGTGATCGAGGAGGTTGTTAGACCCGAATTTGAATTGAGCTTCAGAGGTATTTGGAGATGGTTCCAGAGAGGGTGGCCTTAGGTACGGCACCAACAACTGTGTCAACCTTTTGACCTCCTTTGAAAACCATCAAAGTGGGGATGCTGCGAATGCCGTATTGGCTGGCGACGTTGGGATTTTCGTCTGTGTTGAGCTTGAAAACTTTGATTTTGCTCTCGAATTCCTTAGCAATCTCATCGACAATCGGAGCGACCATGCGGCATGGGCCACACCAGGGAGCCCAGAAATCAACCAGTACAGGCACATCGCTCTGAAGCACGTCCTGCTCGAAGGATGCGTCGGTTACCGCTGTTGCGCTGGACATTCGTTAGTTAGTTGTAATCACTCAAATTTAGCAACCGTTTTCCTTCTATTCAGATTTTAGGGCCCGTAGCAGTGAGAACTGTGACGCTGACTTGGATGGAAGACTAAAAGCCCGAACGCGTCGGGCCGGTGGGTGTGAGGAGTGTGTGGGCCTTAGCCCTCACGATTTCATACTAGCGCTGGTCTCTTTCGGATCCAATGGGTCTTAGCTTGTGAATGGAATTCGGGATATTTACTTGCCCATGCCCAGTTGTTGGGCCTTTTGGTAAACCTTCCCTTCGGTGAGCAGAGATGGAGCGATTATTACCTCGACCTGTTGCATCTCTTTGATTGTTTGCGCTCCAAGAGTGCCCATAGAAGTCTTGAGAGCGCCAAGAAGGTTATGGGTGCCATCGTCTAGGAGAGCAGGACCTCGAAGGATGCGTTCCAGGCTGCCGGTACTACCCACATTAATTCTGGTGCCCCTTGGCAGTACGGGACTAGGAGTTGCCATACCCCAGTGGAAGCCTTGACCAGGTGCTTCCTCGGCCCTGGCGATTGGAGAGCCGATCATCACCGCATCGGCACCGCAGGCAATGCATTTGCAGATATCGCCACCAGTGACGATGCCGCCATCTGCGACGATCGGTACGTAGCGACCGCTTTCTTTCTCGTAGTCCTCACGGGCAGCAGCGCAGTCAGCTACTGCTGAAGCCTGGGGTACCCCCACGCCTAGAACTCCACGGGAGGTGCAGGCAGCACCGGGGCCGATGCCGACCATCACGCCAACGGCGCCTGCACGCATCAGTTTGAGAGCCACTTCGTAGGTGACACAGTTGCCAATCACCACAGGCACCCCCATGTCTCGGCATAAGGCCTCAAGGTCGAGAACTTTTTGATTTTCAGGGCCGATGTGTTCAGTAGAAACCACTGTGGCCTGAACGAAGAAGAGGTTGGCTCCAGCTTCTGCAATGGTTTTACTAAAACGCATTGCTGCTATGGGTGTACCACTAACAGCAGCAATGCCACCTTGCTCTTTAATTTCTTGAATGCGTTGGTAGATCAGCTCTTCTTTTATTGGTTTGCTGTAGATCTCCTGCATAAGCGGTATGAAGGCATCCTTGTTGACTGCTGAGATTTGCTCCAGTACGGGGTAAGGGTCTTCATAACGGGTCTGGACTCCTTCCAGATTCATTACGCCGATGGCGCCCAGGCGAGAGAGTTCTACGGCCATGTTCACATCAACCACGCTATCCATAGCGCTGGCAATGATCGGAATCTCGCGCTCGATGCCTGCGAGGCTCCAGTAGGTGTTTGTGATCTCAGGGTCTACGGTTCGTCCGCTCGGAACAAGAGCGGTTTCGTCGATGCCATAGGCCCGGCGAACGACCTTGGTGCGTCCGAGCTGAATGTTCACCGCAGGCGCAATAAAGTCCAGCCAAGTTAACAACTGGGGCGGTTCAAACTTGGCCTTTAGCCAGCACTTGCTGTCATTGTCGTTTCATTGCGAAGTCAGAGTCGGATTTATTGAGGAGGGGCAACGGTGTCGCGAGATGGGGAATCTGGCTTTTCTTTTGAACCGCTGAAGGCATGCCATCGGGAGCGCAAGCTGGAGATCACGTCCTGGCGATCTTTGCTGCGAATCAGACGGGTGAGGGAAAACCATGCCAGCCAAATGATGCCGGCCATTTCAAACAGAGAGGAGGCCAGAGGCACGCTCTCAATGGTGGACAAAATGCCACCGTATATACGAACAAAAATCACTAGTGCGATCGGCCAGGCAACGAAAACAAGAATCTGCCGCAGTTGTTGCCACTGGTTTGACTGATCGTTGGGCTTTATCCAGTTGCTCAGATTTAACAGGTCGCGTGCTTTCCCTGCAAGCAGGGGCCAATCCACTTCTTTGCCAACCTTGTTTTGTTCCTGATTAGGTATGGGTGCCTGGCTTGCAGGGATGGTGGTTGGCTTGGATATTGGCGGGTTGCTCTGTGCTGGAGGAGTTTCTGGAGCAGCTTGTTGTTGAGTTGATGTTTTAGGTACAGCACTGCTGGTGGCTGCTAGATCAGCTGGCTCGGCTGAAAACTCACTTTTAGCCGCTGAGGAGCTAGTGCTTTCTGATGAGGATTCGGCGCCTTCCGTTGCTCCGGAGGTTCCCTCTAATTTGGATTCCTCAGCCGGGCTCATGGTCCAAATTGCAAAATATAATTCAGTTTACGAGGGCTGTTTAGTGCTGAGTTGCTAGTTGTATTAAGCCATCACAGTGGCAGCGGTGGATTTTGTTGATATTGGTGGCTCAATTCATCAGTTGCCGAGATAGCCTTATGGCTGGCAACTAGCTTTATTAATGGCGGATCCAGTCGGACCCATTAGCGGCGGTCCCGGCGAGTCCGACGATCGAATCATCCATACGGATCTGCGCAATGAGATGTCGCGCTCCTATCTGGAGTACGCGATGAGTGTGATCGTTGGGCGTGCTTTGCCTGATGCCCGCGATGGTCTAAAGCCGGTTCATAGGCGCATCCTTTACGCGATGTATGAGTTGGGTCTGACCAGCGACAGACCTTATCGAAAGTGTGCGCGTGTTGTTGGTGAGGTTTTGGGGAAATATCACCCCCATGGAGATACCGCTGTCTATGACGCCCTGGTTCGCATGGCCCAGGATTTTTCCATGCAAATGCCATTGATTGATGGTCATGGCAATTTTGGCTCGGTCGATAATGATCCGCCTGCGGCTATGCGATATACCGAATCGCGGCTTCAGTCTTTAACTACAGACAGCCTGCTTGAGGATATCGAAGCTGAGACTGTTGATTACGCAGACAATTTTGATGGCTCTCAGCAGGAGCCGACGGTGTTGCCGGCACGTATCCCGCAGTTGTTGCTGAATGGCTCCTCAGGGATCGCCGTTGGCATGGCAACCAACATTCCACCTCACAATCTCAGTGAACTGATCGATGGATTGCAGGCTCTGATTAGTAACCCAGAGTTGAGTGATCAAGAGTTGATGACGATCATTCCTGGTCCTGACTTTCCTACAGGTGGTCAGATACTTGGGCGTAGTGGTATTCGTGAAACCTATCTCGCTGGTCGAGGTTCAGTGACGATGCGCGGTGTGGCAAATATTGAGACGATTGAGGCTCCTGGTCGTCCGGATCGTGATGCTGTAATTATTACTGAACTGCCCTATCAGACCAATAAAGCAGCGCTGATTGAGCGGATTGCAGAGATGGTTAATGATAAGAAACTGGAAGGCATTTCTGATATCCGTGACGAAAGTGATCGCGATGGCATGCGCATCGTTGTGGAATTACGTCGTGATGCCTACCCCCAGGTAGTGCTGAATAATCTTTTCAAGCTCACTCCTCTGCAGAGCAACTTCAGTGCTCATATGTTGGCGTTGGTCAACGGTGAGCCAATCCTGCTTACCCTGCGCAAGATGCTGCAGGTTTTTCTCGACTTTCGCGTTGAGACGATTGAACGCCGCACACGTTATTTACTCCGTAAAGCTGAAGAACGTGACCACATCCTGCTGGGCCTTTTGCTAGCACTCGATCAGCTTGATCCGATCATCGCGTTGATTCGTGCGGCTTCTGATACGGCTACGGCTAGGCAGCAGTTACAGGAGATCAATGGCCTCACGGAGATTCAGGCGGATGCCATCCTTCAGATGCAGCTTCGACGACTTACTGCTTTAGAGGCCGACAAAATTCGTTTGGAACATGAGGATCTTGTCACCAGGATCGCTGATTACAAGGACATTCTGTACAGGCGTGAGCGGGTGTTTGGCTTAATTGAAGAGGAATTAGCCAAACTGCGCGAGAAGCATTACCTACCTCGGCGTACAGAGATTCTTGATCTTGGCGGGGGGCTTGAAGATATTGATTTGATTGCTAACGAGCGTTCTGTGGTGTTGCTTACCAAGACCGGTTATCTCAAGCGCATGCCGGTTAGCGAGTTTGAGGCCACTGGCCGTGGCACACGAGGCAAGGCAGGCACCCGTAGTCAAGGGGAGGAGGCCGTGAAGCTGTTTATCAGCTGTAACGACCATGACACGTTGCTGCTGTTTAGTGATCGCGGTGTTTCTTATGCCCTTCCTGCATATCGTGTGCCGCAGTGCAGTCGCACCGCGAAAGGCACTCCGGTTGTCCAGCTTTTGCCAATTCCTCGTGAAGAGGCAATCACCTCGCTGTTGTCAGTTATTTCCTTCGATGACGACACTCATTTGTTGATGCTTACGAAGGGAGGTTTTATAAAGCGCACCTGTTTGTCGGCTTTCAGCAAAATCCGCGCCAATGGTTTGATTGCCATTGGTTTGGAGGAGGGCGATGCCCTCACTTGGGTGAGGCTAGCCGTGCCTGGTGACAGTGTGCTGATTGCTTCCAGGGCAGGAATGACCATTCACTTCCGCCTTTGTGATGATGAGTTGCGACCTTTGGGAAGGACTGCTCGAGGCGTTCGGGCTATGAACTTGCGAGGCGGAGATTCTTTGGTGAGCATGGATGTGCTGCCGATAGAGCTTGCCGATCAGGTCGCTCAAAGTGATGAGGAAGGCTCGGACGAAAGCGCAGAAGCTGCTGCCGTCAGTGAGGGGCCATGGGTGCTTGTTGCTTCTGCAAGTGGATTAGGTAAGCGGGTGCCGGTCAATCAGTTCCGTTTGCAGAAACGTGCTGGCATGGGTTTGCGTGCAATGAAGTTCAGGCGAGAAGGAGACGAGTTGGTCGGTTTGAGGGTGCTTGGCCATGGAGAAGAACTCTTGTTGGTGAGTGAGCGCGGAGTGATTGTGCGCACCAGTGCTGATCAGATACCTCAGCAGTCCAGAGCTGCCACTGGTGTTCGGCTTCAGCGCTTGGACTCAGGTGATCACCTCTCTGAGGTGGTGTTGGTGCCACCTGAGCCTGAGGAGCAATCCGAAGATAAATCTAATTCCAGTGATGATGCTGGAGTTAACGACGACTCCTCTAGCTGACATTGACCATCTGTTCGGATGTGTTGGTGATGGGAGCCGGTCCAGCGGCACTCTGTATCGTTGCTGAGTTGGTGGAGCAAGGCCTTTCAGTTACGGCTCTTGCCTCGCATACACCAGATCAGCCTTGGCCAAACACCTACGGCATCTGGGCCGAAGAACTTGAGTCTCTCGGGATGGCTTCTCTGCTGGGTCAGCGTTGGATAGACACAGTTAGCTATTTCGGGGATGGAGTTGGAGAGGAGGGCATGGCACCAACTCGACATCATTTTGATTACGGCCTCTTCGATCAGGATGCTTTGCAGCGAGCATTGCTTCGACGCTGTGGCGAAATGAGCTGGAGTGTTGAAACCGCTATGCAGTTAAAGGTGGTTGGCGCAGATACGGAAGTTTCCTGTCGCTCTGGCAGCACATATCGAGCTCGGGTTGTTATCGATGCCAGTGGTCATCGCAGCAGATTTATTCAACGCCCTGACCATGGGCCAGTCGCTGAGCAGGCAGCCTATGGATTGGTGGCACGTTTCAGTTCACCGCCAGTGGCTTTGGGTCAATTCGTTTTGATGGATTTTCGGCCCGACCATCTCAATGAACATCAACGAGATCAGCCCCCCAGCTTCCTTTATGCCATGGATTTTGGTGAGGGGATATTTTTCGTGGAGGAGACATCGCTCGCTTGCTCACCACCTTTGTCATGGGATGAGCTCAGGGAAAGACTTCAGGCACGTCTAACTCATCGTGGCGTTGAGATTAAAGAAGTAATCCATGAGGAGCGTTGCCTGTTTCCGATGAATCTGCCCTTGCCCTATCGACACCAGCCGTTGCTTGCATTTGGTGGTGCGGCCAGCATGGTTCACCCTGCTTCGGGCTACATGGTTGGAGCGTTGTTGCGTAGAGCTCCGGCATTGGCAAAGAAGTTGGCTATGGCTATGGCTGTGGAGCCACCTCTCGATTCTTCTGCTTTGGCCAGGGAAGGATGGCAGGAGCTCTGGTCGTCAGAGCTGGTGCAACGTCATCGTCTCTATCAGTTTGGCTTGCGACGGCTGATGACCTTCGACGAAGCTCGCCTACGTAGTTTCTTTGCCACGTTTTTCCTGTTACCACGGGAGGATTGGTCAGGATTTTTGGCTAATACGCTGCCGCTGCATCGTTTGTTGATGGTGATGTTGCGGCTGTTCTGGATTTCCTCCTGGGACCTCAGGCTGGGGTTGATGTTTGGAGCGCCTTCTTCTTAGTCACCCAATTGAGCCCAGTCCGAAGCGTGAATTAATGGGAAGAGGCTATCTTCTGATTCAACAGCGGTTAGCCAGTCTTCTGGTAATTGCTCATTGTTATTAATGGCATGCATTAATTGCCAGAAGCGATTGAGGTGGCGATGGATGCGTTCCCTGGCAAGTTCTGTGGTTGTGCCGGCTCGCAGAATGAAACTCCAGTCGGATGACTGGGCTAGTAGAAGTTCTCTGGCGGCTTGTTGTAGTAGCCGAATCTGTGATTCCTTTGACACACCCAAAGTGCATCTCTTGATCATTGCTTTGCCGGCTCGACTCCACTCAGGAATCACCCAGGCGTTGCTGTCATTTAGCCAGTAGTCGTGATAGCCACCTTGTCCCCAGCTAGAGGGGCATGGTTGGCAAAGTTGTAGATGGGGGTTTGATGTGAGGACGTCTTTTAGCCGGGTGAAACGCACTTGCTCCTTGTTGGCTTGGCGGAACATTTCAGCAAGGAAGGTCGGCCCTTCAAACCACCAGTGCCCAAATAGCTCGGCGTCGAAAGGTGCCACTAGTAGTGGCTCGATGCTGATGGTGTTTGCTAGTTGATCGAGCTGGACGCGGCGACCGCGAAGGTAGATCTGGGCATGTTTCTTGGTAAGTGCGGCAGCTGCGGCGGGTTCATAGATGGCTTTGGCTTCTAGGGGTGTGTTATGGCTTGTGACCCTATGCAGCTTTAGTCCTAGGGGCCGGGGCTCTTTAAGGCCGATGTCATTGATTTGTTCGATTGGCAGGTCCCAACCGAGATCCCTATGGAATTCACGGTAATAAGGATCGCCTGGATAACCTTGTTTCGCTGACCAGACAGGAAGTGTGGCATTACTGTCTCGGCCGAAGAAGGCCACACCATTCCTGCTACAGATTGGCGCATACACGCCATAGCGAGGGCGTGGAGTTGCGTGAAGCAGGCCATGGCCGTCAAGCACGGCGTAGCGGAGCCCGGCATCGAGCATCCAATGATCAAGCCCTTCGTAATAGGCACATTCCGGTAGCCAGATCCCGAGGGGTTGCTCTCCTATTAGGCGGTGGTGTTCACGCACTGCAGTGCGCAGTTGGCCACGCACTGCTTCAGGGTGTTCCCTGAGTAAGGGTAGGTATCCGTGGGTGGCACCACAGGTGAGCAGGTCGACAACTTCTGAACGTTGAAGTTGGGCAAATCGACCAATCAGATCACCTTCGCAGTCCAACCACTTATTCAAGTGCTGCTGAATGCTTTCGCTGAGATGGCTCGCTGCAGCTTGTTGGTCTGAGGGTGCTTTAGAAAGTAGGTTCAGGCGGACAGATAACCATGCGGGGAAACGCTGTTTCAGCTCTTCGTCACTTAGTAGGGAGAGCAGTGTTGGCGAGAGGCCGATCGTGAGTCTTGGGCATTGGTTGGCTGATGCAGCAGCTTCTTCCAGCACCTCAAGGACTGGCAGATAGCACTCCATCAGGGCTTGAAAAAACCAGTCTTCTTCTAATGAGCCGGGTTCTGCCGATCGCACGTAAGGGAGATGGGCGTGGAGAACCACGGCCAGAGCACCGTCGGCCACGTTCTGATTTCAGTGTTGTTGAATTTAAAACGACTTTAAGTTTGAGGAAGCCCCCAATCTTTTTTTTTACTGAGGCTGGCCTCTACTTGATAGAGATGTTGCTTCTTAGTAGGCAATTTTCCTTTAGACTGGCCTAACTCATAGTCATTTCGACTAAATCTTTTCAAGGCTGCTGTCATGGCCAAGGATCCAGGCCGCGTTCTTATCTTTGACACCACACTTAGGGATGGAGAGCAGTCTCCTGGTGCAAGCCTCAATCTCGAGGAGAAGTTGGCCATTGCCCAGCAACTTGCTCGCTTAGGAGTGGATGTGATTGAGGCTGGCTTCCCTTTTGCTAGTCAAGGAGATTTTGCCGCTGTTCAACGTATCGCCCAGCAGGTTGGCGGGGGTGAAGGCCCGATTATTTGCGGCCTGGCCAGGGCTTCGCGTGCCGACATCAAGGCATGCGCTGATGCAGTTGCGCCAGCCTCTCGGCGACGGATTCACACCTTTATTGCCACCAGTGATATCCACTTGGAGCATAAGCTTCGCAAGTCTCGTGCTGAGGTGCTGTCCGTCGTCCCAGAGATGGTCGCCTATGCCCGTTCATTCGTCGATGATGTGGAGTTTTCTTGTGAGGATGCCGCAAGAAGTGATCCTGAGTTTCTTTATCAGGTAATTGAGGCTGCCATTGCTGCGGGGGCGGGCACTATCAATATTCCCGACACTGTTGGCTATACAACTCCCTCAGAGTTTGGGGCGTTGATTGCTGGCATCGATAGCCATGTACAAAACATTGATGATGCCATCCTTTCTGTTCATGGTCATAACGATCTAGGGCTTGCTGTAGCCAACTTTTTGGAGGCTGTTAAAAGCGGAGCTCGTCAGTTCGAATGCACCATCAACGGCATCGGAGAGCGGGCTGGGAATGCTGCCTTAGAGGAACTGGTGATGGCCTTGTATGTACGCAGGCGATATTTCAACCCCTTCTTTGGTCGCGACGCCGATAGTCCTACACCTTTGACGGCCATTCGCACTGAAGAAATCACCAAGACATCTCGATTGGTTTCAAATCTCACCGGTATGGTGGTGCAGCCCAACAAGGCGATCGTTGGTGCTAATGCCTTTGCCCATGAGTCAGGTATTCATCAAGATGGTGTGCTTAAAAATCGTCTTACCTATGAAATTGTTGATGCCCGTACGGTTGGCTTAACTGACAACAGGCTTTCACTGGGCAAGCTCAGTGGACGTAGTGCTGTTCGAGCTCGCCTTGAAGAACTCGGTTACGACTTGACTCGTGAGGACCTCGACGAGGCCTTCGCACGCTTCAAGGATTTGGCTGATCGCAAGCGCGACATCACAGACCGGGATCTTGAGGCCATCGTCAGTGAACAGGTGCAGCAACCTGAAGCTCATTTTCAGTTGCGATTGGTGCAGGTCAGCTGCGGTAGCAGTCTTAGGCCTACAGCCACCGTTACCCTTGCAGATGAGGATGGACAAGATCAGACGGCTGCTGCAGTTGGCACCGGTCCGGTAGACGCGGTTTGCCGTGCCTTGAATGCTCTTGTTGGTGAACCTAATGAGCTAATCGAATTTTCGGTTAAGTCAGTGACTGAAGGGATTGACGCGATGGGTGAAGTCACAATTCGATTACGTAGGGATGGACAACTCTTCTCCGGTCATTCCGCCGATACGGACGTGGTAGTAGCTGCAGCGCAGGCATTCGTAAATGCGCTCAATCGACTTGTGGCTGGTTGCGGACGACAGCCTCTTCATCCACAACGCGATGTTGCCCTAGCTGATCTACGGCCGGGCATCTGAACCATGGGGCGTTTCACCCATGTTAATCAGAGGCGAAAGGGTCTGCTTTTTCCATTATTGAAAGGTCTTCAGTTGGGGGCTCTGATTGCTCTTGCTCTTGTGGTTTTGGTTCCACTGCTTTGGTTGGTAAGTACGTCCCTGAAGGGGCCGGAGGAGAACATCTTCAGCAGCCCGCCGGTTTTGTTGCCGGCTTGGCTCTGGGAGTGGCAGTGGCCTATCAAGCACTGGTCAGTCTGGGACTGGCCCGAATTGCAATGGCCAATAAAGGATTTTTCACACTTATTGGTTCTGCAATGGCCTATCAAGCATTGGTCTTTTTTGCAGTGGCCAGTTGAGCCAAAACTGGACGCCTACATAAATCTGTTTCAGAAAAACCCTCTTACGTCTTACCTGCTCAACAGCACGATCGTCAGTGCACTGGCAGTGTTGGCCAATCTTTTGTTCTGCTCCCTGGCGGCCTACCCGCTGGCGCGGATGCGCTTCGCTGGAAGGGGCTTAGTGCTTGGGCTGGTGGTGGCCACGATCCTGATCCCCTTCCAGGTGGTGATGATCCCCTTGTATCTACTGATGGTTCAACTGGGATTGCGCAACACACTGATGGCTCTGGTGATTCCACAGGCCGCTACAGCTTTTGGCATCTATCTCTTGAGACAGAGTTTTTTGGCTGTGCCTGCGGAGCTTGAGGAAGCTGCGCGGATTGATGGCTGTAATCGATTGGGTACATGGTGGAACGTAATGATTCCTGCTGCTCGAGCCGATTTGATAACCCTGGCCATGTTTGTGTTCATCGGCACTTGGAGTGATTTCCTTTGGCCTCTGGTGATTTTGGATGATCCCAGCCTTTACACCCTTCCGCTCGGTCTGCAGCAGTTGGCCAGCAGTAGTTTTTCCTTTGATTGGAGAATTGTGGCAGCCGGATCGGTGGTCTCGATTTTGCCGGTGCTTGCTCTGTTCATTCTTTTGCAGCGTTTCATACTCCCTAGTGCCACTGGGGATGCGGTGAAGGGTTAAGGGACTTTTATTGATTGGAAATGGCAATGCTCCGGGTGGTGTCTAGAGGCGACTTCCCCAGGCTTTCATGAGCTCTCGGTCATGGTGTTAGCCCTGGAGGAGGAGGTGTTAGTGATGCTGGGGGTTCCGCTTGCATTCGCCATGGTTCGGCTTGGGGTTGGCTGTAGTTTTCTTCACGCTTAGCTACCGGCTGTAGTTGTTCGAGCAAGTCATTAATCGTCTTGCCTTGATTATTTAGTCGAAGCTTAAGGCTGTGAAGTTGATCTTCAAGTAAGCGGGTGTTGTTTGTTTGTGGGGTTTTTTCTAGTTCGGTCAATCGTTCCATGACTTGATTAAGGGTGTCGGTCTGCCTGGCAACTGCCTGCCAGATCACGAAAAAAAGCACTGTTAGCAGGCTCATCCCTCCGGCACCAATCAGCCGCCAGTAGTTCGAGTTCTTCATGCCTTTCAGGAGGAGGGGTCTGGGCGTTGCGGTTCTATTTTGATCTGGCATCGTTGGAGCTACAAAAGCTGGTTCTTTTGAAGATGTGATCGCCAACTTGCTGCCGGCTGATCTAGACCAATCTTTCATGCATGTTAGTCGTGTCGATTGAGGATTTGGATCGTCTGCTCGCCTTGAGAAAGGAAGATCCATCGCTAGACAAAGAACTCAATGATGTTATCGAGGTTGATCAGTTCCTAAAGTTGGCTGAGGATTATGGATTTGATGTGACAGAAGCGGACCTGTTTTCTGCTCAACAACGCGAAGAGGGATCTCTTCCTGCCCAAGAGTTGCAGCGCCGTATGGCTGGAGAAGCACGTCGTTTACGTCATTTCATACAAGGTTGAATACATTAATGAGGATGGCGGCTCTGTAAGTATGTACATGTTGTCTTGGTGGATTAAATGGGGGATTTAAGATTTATTTTTCTGATGTTTACCAAACCTTCCTCTACTGTGGCGAATCTTCAGCTGTGAAGTATTAGCTGAATCCCAGTATTTTTCTATTTAGTTTTTCAATTAAAAGCGAGAAATAAATCAAAATGAGCAGTGGTTTTGGTGATTAATGTTTGGCTAAATCATCTCAACCATTGCTTTGGATGAGTTTCGCTGAGTGTCTTTGCCTACCTTGCCAGGAGTCTTGCGATCATTAATTCTTTAAGTACTTTTTAGAGGCAGGCTTCCCAGGGAAGAAGAGTCGCGGACAAGAATAGTTTCTGATTTGTCAAGCCGAGCGCAGCCGTGAGATTATTAGAGAACTTGTTTAACTGAACCTCTATGGCGCTTCAGCGGCAGCTTTATAGGCTGGTAGCCCTTGATGGTAGTCCTCATCCCGTGTTGGATGCTCCATATGAGTCAAAGGATGCCGCTTTTGATGCAGCTCGGAACTGGTGTGATGGGCAGGGTCTCAATTGTTCGCTTCGCCAAAGGGCTATTGGCGTGGAGGTGATGACGCGTAATGGATCCTGGCGAACTGTGGGCTACCCAAGAAACTGAGGCAGATATACTGCACCAGCTTGACGCTTTGATTGTGGATATTGCATTTATGAACTTTATATAAGCGCAGGACTATCCATTGTTTTCCGATAGGTATTTCTCGTGTCGCAACAGGGTTGATAGCACATGTCTTCTGATGATCGGCGTTTGATTTTTGGTTCGTTAATCGGTTCTTAGCGTGCCTGAGTGACAGGTTGGTTGTAATTTTTTTGTTTGCTTTTCTCCAAAATATTGGTGGATTAATACTCACCTTGCAGGAATTCCAGGTGCAAGGGTTTCGCGTTGTTTTAGCCAGGATTCTTCCCTTAAGGCTTGGCGGCGTTGATGAAAGGGAAGGTCATCGAACATGGCTGAATCGAAGTTGACCTCTGGCATGTTGTTTTCATTAGAGCTTTCATCCAGTGTTGGGTATTCAATGGTGGCCCAGGTTGGCTGCATTGGTAGCAGAATCAGCAGTGCAACTGTGAGAGCAACCAAAGCCTTAAGGGTCAGCGTGAATTGATTGTCAAGTCGCTCCTTGGGGGGGTGAAGCTCATCTTTGTGAGACGCCTGGGCCATAGTGCTTATCTGCGTTTTTTGGAGTAGTTAGTCTTTTCAGCTGCAAAACTATAATCGTCTATGGGGAGATTAGAAGTGCTTGCAACAATGGGCTTGGTGCAGCGAGTGAGGTCAGGGCTGTTGAAATGGTTTTAGAGGCTTTGCCTGTTAGACAATGCTTAGTAAGCCATACAGTGATGCAGAGAAGATCTCTTTGCTTTGAAGCTTTTTGTGATTAAAGTCATCAGACTTGTAGTCACATTTCTTGTTTTAGTTCTAATCAATTTAGGATATTCACTCTCGGCATCACTGGGATTTCTTGCCAAATGTATTTATGCCCTTCGCGTTAGCTTGAACAGCCGCTTTTGACGAAATGTGGTATCAGAATCGGAATCGATGATAGAACTGAAGGTGCCCATAAACTGATTGAATGTTTAGGACTGTAAAGTATTGAGCCATGAATTCATTTCATTAATAATCACGATGAGCTCTATTAAATATGGCTTTAGCCGTTGATTACATCTGAATATTTGCAAGG
Organism: Prochlorococcaceae cyanobacterium ETNP18_MAG_14; assembly: GCA_030741055.1. GTDB lineage: Bacteria > Cyanobacteriota > Cyanobacteriia > PCC-6307 > Cyanobiaceae > Prochlorococcus. Next base: position 21,470 of record JASLWC010000021.1, read on the forward strand.
TTCTGTGCAAACGCCTTCTGCCTGCCTGGTGTAGGAAATCAGCCAAGCAATCGATAACTTATTTAGATTCTATAGGCGGATAATCTTCCGGCTCAGTCTGTTTCAATGATCAATTGCCTTCTGCGGAGGAGCTGAGAGAGCTGTGCCGCAATCACCAAGCCCAAGATGATTTTGATCCAACCCTGAAGGGGCACCATTGATGGTGTTTATGCAAGATGATTTGATCATGGCTCTGACCGGGCTATGACGGTCGCTCTTGGCTAGTGAGCGAAGATCGTCATGATCAGCTGCCAAGAGATGATCCCGGCGATAACTAGGCTTCTGAAGGGCTCTATCTGGTTTGTCCGCCAGATCAGACCAAATTCCAGAAAGAACCTGTGTTTTGTCTAAGAAGCTGCTTTTGAATTGCTTACGTTGGTTGTAGTGAATGTTTCCGTTATGGATGCTGCTGTTCGTGGTTATTGGGTAATGGCCTGGTTTGGTTTGCTTGCCAACGTGGCTGCCCTGCCGATTATTGGATGGGTGGCATTTACTGATCAGGCTCTACAAACTGCCAATATCAGCCTTGCTTTCAGTCTTGCCTGGCCGGCTGCCATCGTTGGCATTGTGGCGTCAGCAGGCCTTTTGGCTGAGCGGCGTTGGGGTGTCATCGTGGCCATTGTTGCCCTGTCAATGGCCCTAGCAGGGTCTTTGCCCTACGGCATTGTCCGCCTGGTGTTGCATGCAACAGATTTGGTTCTAGATCCTCAGGCGTTGGGTGGCTTTTCCTTGGTGATGTTCGTTTTGAATCTATTGGCGTTGCTTTATTGGTGTCGTCCTGTGCATCGCCAGGGAGGGCGTCTGTGATCTCAGATTAGCGATGGATTGAAATGCACTCACTGGTGTTTTTCCTCTTTGGTTTTTGGTTCTAACTTTGTGTTAGCTTATAAAGATAGGCATACAAGAAACAAGCTTCAGTGATAGTGGTTAGATGATTTCCCATTGCTCAATGTTTTTCTCCATAATGGTTGCTTTGTGTTCAACCTAATGAGGTAATTAGGGCCCCTTGATCGCATGAGCCGACATCTAATTGATCAGTATTTGATTACTGCTTTCTACTTTGTTATTGGTGTTCCACTGCTTATTGCGATCATGCGTGCTCGGAGTAGGGCTGCAATTGATTGAGGCCGCTTGTTAGGCCTTAAAGCTCTTGTTCTTTTCAGCGCTACATAATCAATGCTTGCCAAAATAAATCACTAGCTCAGAAAAGGTCTTAGCGCTGCTGTTTAGATTTGGAAGTTCCTTCTAGTAGTTGTTGGGTAGGGAATGCGTCGATGGCGCATTCTTCGCCAGACTCGTACAAAAGCACGTACCACAAGTTCAATTTCGGCTCGACTAAGGCTGCTTTTACTTAGTTGGCTATCACGTTGCCGTTCCTCAACAATCCTCTGCACGGTGGCATGTGCTTCTGCATCAGAGGTATTTGGTGGTAGAGAGCGAAGGCATGCCTCACAGCCGTCGGCAAGCATCAAGATTGCGGTCTCGCGAGAACGGGGAACTGGTCCTCTGTAGCGGAAGTCGCGTTCTGAAACGGAAGGGTCCAGCTCTCTTGCACGGTGAAGGAAATATTCCATCTTCAAGGTGCCTTGATGTTCAGGGATGAAGTCCGCTACGCGTCGGGGTAGGCGATGCCGACGGGCTAGTTTCAGTCCCTCATCTACATGTGCTTGAAGTACTTCTGCGCTTCTGAGGGG
>JASLWC010000022.1 GCA_030741055.1 Prochlorococcaceae cyanobacterium ETNP18_MAG_14
GCAGTTCCATCAGCTTTGTGCTCACTTCTTTGTGGGCCAGGCCCGCCAGAGTCTTGCTCTGTTGAAGGGTCTGGTAAGCGAGCTTGGTAAGGCTTGGCGGCGCCATGGACCTGGGCGAGTTGTTTTCTATTTCAGCGGATTGTTCGCTGCCTTGCGGCCTACTGCTGACATAACTTTTAAGTATTGAGCAAGCATTGCGTAGCAACAGCTACAGAATGCTTGCTATGAAATTCACAGAGATGACCAATGATTTATGCCTTGTTGGCTGATTTATTGCTGCGCGATTGAGTGCAGCAGCTTCCTTTTGCAGCAGGGGCGCTCAGTAGTCGCTGTAGGGCGAAAGTAAAATTTTGGCTTGGTCTGAGTGTTGCGCCCATGAGCAGCATCTGCATGACAGTGGTATGACTCAGTCACATCAGTAGTAAGCATTAATTGCTTGATCAGATGTTGCCATTTGTCTTGGGTTTATTTAGTGCTGGATGTTTTGGAATAGGTCTCCTTGAATTGAGTCACACCATTGGATATTGCTGACAGTTCTTTGGGCCGTTTGGGGATTGCTTTGTGTAAGTCGTTTTTGGATTTTGTGCCCACTCGTTCTTGCGTATTGCTGGGAAGTTGACTGAGCTGATGCATAAGCCCATTCCTCGGCTCTGAAGGTGGCATATGGAGAGGAGACAAGCGCCATAGATCTAATGCAGTACACACGTACTAGCAGGGGCTGGTTAGTGCTGTCAACCCTTTGGATGCTTTGGCTTTAAATTGATCCGGCAGCGTTGCAGCATCGTTCTTGGATTAGCCGAGATGTAATTGCTGAATTGATAGAGGCCAAGCAGCAAGCTTCTTGACAAAGAAAAACCCCTCACGGACAGGCCTGCGTTAGAGGTCTTGAACGTGTGGGGTGAAAACAAATTATTTGGCTAGCTGGGTCTGACTGAGCCAGCTAGCGAAGTTGTTTTTGTGGACAAATTTTATATTTGCCCACTGCTATCTAATTGATGAGCGCTTTGGATCAAGCGTCGTAGTACATGGTGAACTCATGGGGGTGTGGCCGCTGACGCAGTTGCTGCACTTCTTCGTACTTGATCTCAATCCAGTTATTGATGAAGTCTTCAGTAAAGACTCCGCCTTCCATCAAGTAGTTCTTGTCAGCATTTAGGGCTTCTAGAGCACCATTAAGTGATGCAGGCACCGTGGCGATACTGGCAAGTCGTTCTGCTGGTAGTTCAAACAAGTCCTCATCGAATCCTTCGCCTGGGTCAATCTGATTTTTGATGCCGTCGATGCCCGCCATCATCATTGCGCTGAAAGCTAGATAAGGATTTGCTAGGGCATCTCCTGGTCGGAATTCCAGACGCTTTGCTTTAGGGCTCGGGCCAGTGAGTGGGATGCGAACCGCTGCAGATCTGTTGCCCTGTGAATAAACCAGGTTTACAGGTGCTTCGAAGCCTGGGACAAGACGCTTGTAGCTGTTGGTCGTGGGGTTGGTGAAGGCCAGGAAGGACGGTGCGTGCTTAAGGATGCCGCCGATGTACCAGCGTGCTGTTTGAGACAGGTTTGCGTAGGTACCTTCCCCGAAAAATAGCGGCTGGCCTCCTTTCCAGAGGCTTTGGTGTACATGCATGCCTGTGCCGTTGTCGTTGAACACTGGCTTGGGCATGAATGTTGCCGTTTTGCCGTATTTACGGGCCACATTCCTGACGATGTACTTGTAAATCATCACGTTGTCCGCAGCTTCAATCAGCTCAGCGAACTTCATACCCAGTTCATGTTGGCCGGCACCGGCTACTTCATGGTGGTGCTTCTCGGTTGGGATACCCAGCTGTCCCATTAACAGCAGCATTTCAGAGCGAATGTCCTGGGCCGTGTCGTTAGGGGGGACCGGAAAGTAGCCCTCTTTTAATTGGATCTTGTAGGCAAGGTTGCCGCCTTCTTCGATGCGGCCGCTGTTCCAGGGAGCTTCAATCGTGTCAACGCTGTAGAAGCAGCCACCTTCCCCTGAGTTGTAGCGAACGTCGTCAAAGAGGAAGAACTCTGGCTCAGGGCCGAAAAAGGCGGTATCCGCAAGGCCGGTTCCAGATAAATAGACGAGGGCCTTTTGGGCAAGGGCTCGAGGGCATCGCTCATATGGTTCACCGCTACGAGGTTCGCGAATCGAACAGATCAAGCTAAGAGTCTTGTGACGATAGAAAGGGTCTATCCATGCCGTACTTGCGTCGGGCACCATATCCATGTCTGATTCGTTGATGGCCTTCCATCCACGGATGGATGATCCATCGAAGGCCAGGCCCTCGTCGAAGGCTGCCTCGTCAATCAAGTCCGAACACACGGTGAGGTGCTGCCACTTGCCGTGCAGATCAGTGAACTTCAGGTCAATGAGTTCAATGCCTTCGTCCTTGATTTGACGGAGGACATCTTGGGGTGATTTGCCCATGGCGAAGATAAGGCCTAGCCGGCGGTATGAAAGCGACCGTAATAAGTCGCATGACCTTATTTTTGTAGCAACAGCTACCTTTTGTCGTAAAGCTGTCTTTTTTCTGCGTTGATTCCGTAACTGTTTCTTTTAACTCGATCTGATCTTTCTGCTAGTGGTTCTCTTGTACAGACCTCTGATGCTGATTTCTGAGATATCGCACAGTCAATTCCGCTTCAGGTCTGTGCTGCTTTTAGTGCTTGCCAAATAGGTGTTGGTTTCTGCTCAGTTGCACCATTTGCAAAAGGGTTGATCTCGTAACAGTTTCGATTACAGCCGAATATCCCCTTGCGATTTCCTTGGTGCTCAGAGTTCAAGTCTCCGCTTTGACCGTTGACGCTGTTGTGGAGCATTTTTGCTGCTTGATGATTTGCCCCGTGGATTCCTAGGCAGTGATAGTGCCGTGTTATCGATCCGAATTTTAATGTTGCCGTTGCAATCCCTCAAAAAACTCCCGGGGTAGAAGGTTGAATGCTTAGGCTCACAGCAATTGAACTAACCAAGGGCCTTGGCGACGACGCAAACCCTTCCCCAGGTTGACCAATCTCATAAAACGGCTCTCGAACCGATTTCTATTCCAGAGCGTCTTTTATTTGGGCCTGGTCCCTCGAATGCTGATCCAAAGGTGCTGCAAGCGTTAGCGCGCTCTCCGATTGGCCATCTTGATCCTCTCTATGTCCAATTGATGGGAGAGGTGCAGGAGCTACTCCGTTACACCTGGCAGACCGATAACCGTCTCACCCTGCCGATGAGTGGTACTGGAAGTGCCGCTATGGAGGCAACCTTGGCCAATACCATTGAGCCTGACGACACGGTTTTGGTTGGAATTAACGGTTATTTCGGCAATCGCCTTGCCGAAATGGCTGGTCGTTATCGAGCCAATGTTCAGTTGATCGAGAAATCTTGGGGAGAAGCATTCACCCTGCAAGAACTTGAGGCATCTTTAATCGAGCATCGACCAGTAATTTTGGCCCTCGTGCACGCTGAAACCTCCACTGGCGTCTGCCAGCCAATGGATGGTATCGGTGATCTTTGCCGCAAGCACAACTGCCTTCTGGTGCTTGATACGGTCACTTCCCTTGGGGCGGTGCCGCTCTTTCTTGATGCATGGAAGGTTGACTTGTCTTACAGCTGTAGCCAGAAGGGACTCAGCTGTCCGCCTGGTCTTAGCCCTTTCACCATGGGCCCACGGGCAGAGGAGAAGCTGGCGGCTCGTAAAAGCAAGGTGCCTAATTGGTACCTAGATGTGTCGCTGCTTAATCAGTACTGGGGAAGTGACAGGGTTTATCACCACACTGCTCCAGTGAATATGAACTTTGGCATGCGGGAGGCTCTGCGATTACTAGCAGAAGAGGGCCTTGAAAACTCCTGGGATCGCCATCGAAGCAATGCTGAGTTGTTATGGGCAGGTCTCGAAAGCCTTGGCTTGGTATTGCATGTGCCTGAGCTGTTGCGTTTACCCACACTCACAACAGTTCGCATCCCTGAGGATGTTGATGGCAATTCCTTCCGTCTTTACTTGCTAAATGAACACGGCATCGAGATCGGTGGCGGCTTGGGCAGTTTGGCGGGCAAGATTTGGAGGATTGGTTTGATGGGATACAACTCCACCCCTAAAAACGTAGAGCTCTTGCTCAATCTGTTTGAGTCAGAGTTGCCTCGTTTTCGTGAGAACGTTGCCTTCGCCGCTTGAACCAGGCCTCTAATTGCTGTCGGGCTTCAACTTCCATTACCCCACCCTGGATAATCATTTGATGATGCGCACTGGGGTGATCTGCCAGATTTATCGTGCTTCCAAGCCCACCTCGCTTGGGGTCGCGGGCAGCAAATATCACCTGTCCCATGCGCGCTTGTGTTAGTGCTGCTGCACACATTGGGCAGGGTTCCAGTGTGACGATCAGGGTGCAGTCATTGAATCGCCAATCGCTTTTTAGCCAGGCAGCCTGCCTAAGCGCGATCAGTTCTGCATGACCCAATGGATCGCGCATTCGTTGCCTTTGGTTGCTGCCATGGCCGATGCAACGGCCATTTGCATCGATCACGACTGCACTCACAGGCACTTCACCAAGACTGCCTAGATGTTCGGCTCGCATCAATAGTCGCGTCATCCAACGGCGGCTTTGCAGATTGGTTAGTTCAAGAGGTTTTGTTGACGGCACCGCGAGGTCGCAGGTAGTGATCGAAGAATGCCATCAAGGGGGAGAATGGAAACTGCATTGCGAGCGCTATTGGCTGGCACTCCCCAGATAAGGCCGGCCGACTCACTGGCGCCCTTTGCTAAGCCTGACTGTTTTGATCCCCAATTACAGGCTTTTCTCGAGGAGGTTAGTGCTCGGCTTTGTGCGTGGTTTGCAACAGCAAGCAATCGAGGCCCTCTGCCAGCGCTGAGTGCGTTGCCTGATGTGGCGCCATCAACACATGGTCTTTCGGTTGATGAATTACTGGATGATTTGCAGTTGGTGATGGAAGGGGCCTATCAACCTTCACATCCTGGGGCTTTAGCCCACCTCGACCCACCACCTCTTACCGCATCAATTGCTGCTGATCTGATCTGCGCAGGGCTGAACAATAATCTTCTAGCGGAAGAGCTTTCACCCAGTCTTTCGCTTCTAGAGCGCCAGATGTGTCGCTGGTTTGTTGAACGTTTTGGGCTGCCATCGACAGCTGGTGGTGTGGCAGCCAGTGGTGGCAGTCTCAGCAACCTTATGGCGATGGTGGTGGCTCGCCAGCAGGCAGATCTACAGCACGACCCCAGAGCAGTGGTACTGGCCAGTGTTGATGCTCATATGTCATTGGCCAAGGCTGTTCGGGTGATGGGTCTAGCTGCGGATGCCCTACAGGTGGTGCCTGTTGATCGCGATGGCTGCATAGAGATTGATGCTTTGGCGCATCGCCTGAAGGCTCTCAAAGCAGAGGGAAGACCATGCTTTGCCGTAGTAGCCACAGCTGGCACGACTGCTCGTGGAGCTGTTGATCCTTTGCGGACAATTGCAGAGCTCTGTGCTCGCGAGCGGATCTGGCTTCATGTTGATGCTGCGATTGGAGGGGTTTTCGCTCTGGCAGCAACTACTGCTTCTGTAGTTGAAGGAATAGCTCAGGCGGATTCGATCACGGTGAATCCTCAGAAGGTGCTTGGAATCACCAAGACATCCTCCTTGCTGTTAGTTGCCAACCAAGGCCATCTAGCGGCTGCTTTCTCAACTGGTTTGCCCTACATGGAGCCAGCTTGGGGAGAGGCGCATGGAAGTGAAATCGGTCTTCAGGGAACTAGGCCTGCAGAGGTGCTCAAACTTTGGTTCGGTTTGCGTCAGCTTGGCGAGCTTGGTATTAAGCGTTTGCTGGAGGGGGCGCTTCAGCGTCGTTGTTATCTGCAGCGTCAACTCGATGCATCTCGATTCACGATTCTCACAGGACCATTGCATTTGATTGCCTGTACCCCCAGGAATATCGATGCAGCTCAAGCGGAAGCATGGTCTGTGGCAACTCGTCAGCGTCTACTCGAACAGCAGTTAATGGTCTCTAGACCCTTGCATCAGGGGCGCCATTTCCTAAAAGTGGTGTTGGGCAATCCCCATACGCAATTAACTCATCTCGATCAGCTGGCAACTCTCTTGAATCAATCTTTGTTGGAGTTCAGCTAATGGCTTCATCACCATCATCAGGTCGCTGGGTCGCGATTGTCACTGCTGTTTTATCGGTGCTGATTGGGTTGCTCTATCTGATCTTGATTACGGTCTTGGATGCTCGCGGCCCGATGCGTCCGCCTCCCCTCGAGGCCCTGGGCGTGGCGGTAGCTGTCGCCGCTTCTCATGCTGAAGAGGTTCCACCACCCTTCGTAGGGCTGTCGCCAGAAAACGTTCCAGTGAAGAATCTCGTCGGTTGAGGTCGTAGTGGCGCTGCACTACTTCTTGCATGCCGCCATCTCCCCAGTCTTGATCCTGCTGAAAGTAGGTAATGAAGCTTGCTCCTGCTACACGTGTGAGCCAGGCAGCAGCAACTCCCTGTACTGCACGGCCAACAAGCAGGGTGGGTAGGTTGACGCTCAGCGCTGTACCTATTAGCGCTACTCCACCTTTGACGATGCCGAGTCCTGCCAAGGTTCGTCCCACCGATACCGCTAGCTCTTGGGCGCGATCGCGGGTGAGTTGAACTCCATAGACCTTGGCTACTTCCATCACCATTTGGGCATTGACCGCAGCGGTCCCTAATAGATCAACTCCTGGCAAGGGGGTTGCTGCTACGACACCACCACTAATCCAGCTGTAACGGTCTACGCATTGACGTGCTTGCTGTTGCCGTTGTCGATCGAGTAGCTGGCGACCGCTATCACCCAGATGACGACATTGGAGAAGAATGTTGTCGGCCAATAGCTCTTCGCCATCGGCGTGGAGGACATAGGCAAGACGGCGCAGTAGATCGTCTACTTCGGCAGGAGGTTGCCAAGGTTGTTTGCCCGGACGCGGCACAGACTGGGGGGTTGCGCTGCAGGAAATGACATCCTCAGGTTGTAGTAAGCCCTTGCATCGGCCACGTAGTTGAGCCAGCAGTCGTCTCTCCTCTTCTTCACCGCGCAGGTCGCATTTGTTGAGCACCAGTAGCAATCGTTTGCCGAGATTGGCGAGGCTGCTGATGATCTCCAGCTCTATAGCGCGTAGATCAGAGTCCACTACAACAATCATTAGGTCTGCCCTGCTGGCGCGTTGCCGCGCTTCTTTTTCTCGGTTAAGGCCGTCTCTGCCTGCCTCAAGAATTCCTGGAGTATCGACTAGTTGAAGGCTTCGATTAAGTCCTTTTAGGCGCAGTCGATAGATTTGACTGCTGGTTGTGGAGCCCATGGGCGCACCGACTTCACCGACTATTTCATTCAGTAGTGCTCGGATAAGGGAGGTTTTACCGCTTGAGCCGGTGCCAAATACCACCACGATTAGATCACCACGGGCTAGTTCTTTTCCTACGCGTTCGCGTTCTTGTGTGAGTCCTTCTCGAGCCACATCATCTTGAAGGCGTTCGAGTAGGCGATCAATACTTTCAAGGCTTTGCTTGGCAGCTTGATGACGGCTACTTGGAGGAGACAGGGGGGCTTGATTTTTTTCTGCGGTTCCTAAACTCTGACGTTTAAATGCCTTCCACCAGGGCCATCCCACTTGAATTACAAATATGATTACTAGGCTTGCAGCTAGTAAGAGCACTGGACCTAGTAACCAGGCTGGCAGCAAGTAGCTCAGATCCCAGAGCAGGTTTCTAACTACTTGTAAAAGGGCTCCAATTACGAGAAGCACCGCTAACGCGCAAGCGATCGATAAAAGCAGCCGCTGTTTGGAGATCATTTAATCGAGATGTTTCCTCGGCCTGCAGATTGGATGATGCCTGCCATTACTAACAAGCACCGCTCTTTGATTGAGGTGTTCGAGTTGATGGATGAATTCCCGAGTCATTGCTTTTGCTTAGCTGTGTTTATGGTCATGACGTCGAGTTAGAAAATCAATTGCGAAGCAGATCACGGCCATATTTATTGCCACATCAGCTGCGTTGAATATCGGAAAGTCCACTGGCACAAGTTGGAGGAAGTCGGTCACATGCCCGAGACGCCAGCGGTCCATGCCATTGCCGATGGTGCCGCCGAGTAGGAAGGCCACCGCCAGGCCTTGCCAGATCGGCATGGGGCCTGTGCGCCATATCCATAGGATCAGGCCGATGGCTACAGCGAGGCTAAGTAGCCCTAGTAAGGGTGTTGCACCGTCGAAAAGATTGAAGGCAGCGCCTGTGTTGCTTACGAGGTGGAACTGCAGTAACCCAGGAATGAAAGCGATGCTTGAACCTGAGCTGAGTTTCTGGCGGGCCCAGCTCTTGCTGATCTGATCAACCAGTATCAGCAGAATGCTGATCAGCAGTATTGAGTGGTGTTTTATTTGGTGTTGATTCATTCGACGAACAGCAAATTCCGCAATGGCAGGGCGAGTAAACCAACGCCTGCACAGAGGGCTAGCTGAGCGGGTAGTGGGCCTAGGGTATAACTGAAAAGTAGTTCAGGAAGGCGATCTGGCCATTGGTATAGGGCAGACCCAATAACTAGATTTATTAGGCCGCAGAGTTGAAGCATGATCAGCCCTGCGATTGCTGCCATGGTCAGTCGTGGCACATTGTTCATGTTGTTCTGCTGGGCCAGGCGTCCACTGAGCCAGGCGGCTGGTACGAAGCCCGCCAGGTAGCCAAAACCTGGTGTCAACACATAACTGAGGCCTCCACCACCATGAAACACCGGCAGGTCAACGAGGCCAATAGTGAGATAGGCCACGGCAGCGATCACTCCAGCCCGAGGACCACATACGAGGGCGCATAGCAAGAGTGCCGGCACCTGCCAAGTGCTTGGCAGGCTTAACACCTTTGGGTGTAGATCTAGACCTGGAAGTAGCAGAGCGGCGGGTATCAAACCTCCTACAAGGATCATCATCAGGCCGGCGAGGGCGCCGCTCCAGGTAGCTAGGGCCCGCACAAATAAAAGTCAGCTTGTTCCATCCTGCAGTAGGAGAGATGTAATGCCCAGTTTTTATGGAACCAGCCATTGGTGAACAGGTGCGCCTGAATGTGCCTTTGCCTTATCTCAAAACCGCGGATCCGATGCCAATGCTGCGACCACCGGATTTGGTTTCGCCTGATGAACTTGGCGAGATAGTTGAGCTGCGTGCTAAGGGCATCGCAGCTGTGCGGTTTCGCCATGGCACTTTCTTGATCCCGCTGGATCGCCTAGTGGTGGACACCTCAGATAGTGATGGTGTCTAGGGGGCTTAATTTGTTGGAACTGCTTGTTGTTGCCATTCTTTAGCGAGGACCTTAAGGCTGGTTTTTGGTCCACAGAGGCTGAGCATGGGCGTCTGGAGATGTCGTTGAGCTGCCTTCTGTAGAGAGATGCCATCGAGGTTTTTGATTTCTTCCAAGCTGTGCTTGTCATAGTTAGCGGGCAGACCTAGTACACGTAATTGGGCTCGGCGTTCTGCTCGTTGACCAGTGGTCTGGGCTCCATGGGCAAGCTGACCATGGAATTTCGCGCGTGCTAGCGCAACATCTTCTTCTGATAAAGGTTGCTGGCTGAGTTCCCGCCAGCTATCGAGCAGCAGCTGAAGGGTGAGTCGAGCTTTCTCTTCGCTTGTTGATGCATGCAAGACAAATGGGGCTGCGCCTTCTCGCACAGGGTGATGAATGCCTACGTCGTAGGCCACCCCATGTTCTTCCCTTAGTCGCCTGAATAGCAGGCTGGACATACCTAATCCCAGGTGACAATTAAGCAAGCGCAGTGCGAGATCATCTTCATGGCCATGCGAAATGGTTGGCTGGCCGAGCATCATTACTACCTGAGTAGTTGGTTCGCTTTGAAGACTTAGGTTTGATTTGTTTAGGCTGTTTTCCGCATAGGCCACGCTTGAGTTGGATTTCAACGCTGGCTGTGTTGGCTGAGCTGGCCAGCGTTGAAAGGATTCCATGGTCCCTAGGCTCTGTTCAAGGTCTTCCGGAAGGTTTCCTGAAAGGGCAAGTACTGGTGAATTTGTAGTCAGGCTTTCAACTAGAGATAACAGCTGCTCGCGTTCTAGTTGTTTGAGGTCTTCGCTAAGGCCGAGGGGGTCGTGTCCGTAAGGTCCAGTTCCGTAGGCCATATTCCGCCAGCCATCAAATGCCAGGTGAAATGGGTCTTCTCTTTGCCTTTGCAAGGCCTGAAGGCTGAGATCTCGTTCTAGCGTTACCTGATTTGGCTCTAGATGCGGATCGATGAGCATCCAGCCAAGTAAAGACAGCAGCCTGTCGGCATCACGATCCGCACATTTGAGGCTGACTAACAGTCCGTCTTCGTGGGTGTCGCAGCGCAATCCAGCACCGCAGCCTTCAACTAGATCAGCCAGCGCGAGATGGTTATAGGGGCCGCATCCTCTGGTTAATAGTGATCCGAGCAGTTGATGCACGCCCCGTTGTCCGTGAGGATCGGCACTACTGCCTCCTTTAATCCAGAGCTTGGCAGCGATTATTCCTGGGGCTGTGACTGGATCAAGGACCAGATCAAGAGGATTCACTGGCCTGCCTCCATTGGCCTGGCGATCAGGGTGAAGCTGTGTTCAGGTTGCAACAGCGGAAGGATCTCCTTGTGGAGTCTCTCTGGCGTCCATGTAGAAAGATGTTTAAGTGGCGCCAATAAGGGCTGAGGACGATTCCAGAGAGCCTGGTTTCCTGCTATGCCGGCCACTTGGCTGGCAGCTTCAAGGCTGAAACAAAGCCCATTGCTTATTAGCTGCCTTGCTCGTTCGATTTCCTGGTTTTTGGGTGTTGATGCAAGGCTGGCTTGAAGCAAATTATGGATTTCTTTCTCCACTCGCTTCAATTGTTTTTCCTGGCAGCAAGCTTCTAGTAGCACAAGGCTGCCTTGCTCCAAGACTGTTATATCCATATCGATTGACTCCACGATTTGCAACTCCTCTCTGAGCTGATGCACTAGTCGACTGCGGCGTCCCTCCGCAAGCAGAGTGGTGACTAGATCAGCTCCCATCACCATCTCTTGATTTCTGGCTGGGGGCATTGGCCAGGTCATTAATAGTCGAGTGGACTCAAGCCTTGGAACTTGAATTTCTAGTCGTCCTTTTTGGAAGCTGAGATTTGGACGACAGGCAGGATCCACTCCTTCAGTAGTTATTTCATCCAGCGCGGCTAGTTGGCTGTTGCTCAAGATCTCTTCCAGCCCTTGAGGAATAGCACCTGCAATCGCAAGGCAGCAGTTTGGGCCGCGATAATGACGGCGATGAAATTCCCGCATTTGTTCGGGAGCACTTTTCTTTAGGCTTGCTTCAAAGCCCAGGATGGGCCGGCCATAGGGGTGCTCGTCGCAGCAGGCTTCGAGTAGTTGCTTGAGGACCTGATCGTCTGGCTGATCTTGGTATTGGGCGATTTCTTCTAAAACCACGTCGCGTTCTGTGGCATAGGCCTCAGGGCGTAATGCTGGTGTCAGAACGAGGTTGAGCAGAAGCTCGAGAGCCTCAGTTGCTGCTGTTGGCGGCACTAGCACGTGAAAGTGCACGTCATCGAAACCAGTGGCGGCATTGCTGCTGCCTCCGAGCGCTTCTATTGCTCGGTCGAACTCGCCTGCGTTCAAATCAGAGCTGCCCTTGAACACCATGTGCTCAAGAAAATGGGCTATTCCCTCTTCTCCTTTGTGTTCACTTGAGCTGCCTGCCTTGCACCAGAGGTCTAAGCAAGTAAGTGGTGCGTCCGGCATGGATGCCACCACGCAGCTAGTCCCGTTTTTCAGGGTCCAGTGTTGAAGATTGGGCTCAGGGGTTGAGTGTGCCAGAGGTGCGAGGCAAAGGCCCATATCCGCTTGTATTTTCTAAGAACGTTGTTGAGGACTGAACGTTTTGATGCGATCAATAAACTACCAACCAACTTTAGCCATCTTCGGCAATATCAACTTGAATGCCATGTTGTCTAATCAGAATTTCCTTTCGGCTATCGACAATTTAGATATCTCAGTATTGTTTTTAGATTAATCAGTTTTTGATTGTACATTTTGCCATCCGCTGCAGCCTTAATAGTCAATGGATAGTCCAATACAGTTAGAAAACTTGTCGTCAGTTGCGAATGATTAATTTGCTTAAATTGTCTGCCTATTGCCTTTTGAGCCTGATGCGCTCCTGTTAATCTGTATTGGTTCAGGGCCTTCACCTTGCAGTAAATCGTTTATTATTATTAAAGCTTCATAACTCTTTCAAAGAGATGGAATATCTCTGCAAGTAAAAGTAGTTTTTATGCTTAGCAGGTTTGCTAGTTATTTTTTTGACTGGTTTTCTGGTTTTTCCTGGGTCCAGGCAAAGATTCCTTGAAAGCCGCCGAAGGCGGAGCTGATCCCAAACATCATGATAAATAATACTCCAAAAAGCGCAATGGCTCCAATCGTGATTGGGCTCAAGTCAAGAGCCATTGCAAAAATAGTACTCAGCATGGTTCGTAAAAAGATAAGTGCATTATGGGCATAAATGGACGCATCACAATCCCTCAGTTTAAATTGCTTATTCAGACTGTGTGGTCACGGGATTGGCAGTTCAATTTTTTTGTTAAAGGGTATTCTCAAGGATGTTTGATCAGTAAATGCGCGGTTTCTTGAGACTGGCTCGCAAGTGAGCTAGCTTTTCCGCTCATTTTTAATCATCCATTTGCTAATTCTATCTAAATAGCTTGCGCACATATAGGTCATTCTTGTTAATAGAACTAGGCTGTGCCGAAACATCAAACGCTCTGACTATTTGACAGCTTCTAACAACTGCCCTGCAAGGACCTGCCAATATCCGTTTTGTTGCAATGCCGGGGGTGACAAGGTGAGACAGTTTCATGGATAGCCTTGCTGCCATTTTGCTGCCTTCTCCTTCCAATAGCGGCCCGGCTATCCACCCCCTCTTGGAGGCATTGGCTGAACGGATCAGGGATTGCAGAGCGCAGTTGCCAGAGCTCAGTCCTCTAGTTGTTGATCCAGAACTACTAGCGATAAGCGGCATGCTTGATGGAGAGGAGCTTTTTATTAGCAATGAGTTGCATCGCTGTCGGGGAATACGCAAGTTGCACCTAGAAATTGCCAGCTTGGATGCCGATATACAGATTCTTCATAGCGTTTTTTTCCCAGACCCTCGTTTTGATTTACCCATTTTTGGAGCAGATGTTGTCGCTGGACCTGGCGGTATCTCGGCGGCCATTGTTGATCTCTCGCCTGTAGGGCAACCGTTGCCTTTGGCTATTTTGCGAGGTCTTGAGGCCTTGCCTCTGCCAACCTTTAAGCAGGTGAGGCAATTGCCTGCATGGGGATCGATTTTTTCGCCGTTTGTGCAGTTCATCCGTCCAGCTGATACTCAGGAGGAAGGCTGGTTTGTGGATTTGCTAGATGGCTATCTCAGCACTCTTGCTTCCGCTGTAATTGGAGCAAAAGCTGATGCTTCTTTGGCGGCATCTACGATCCAGAGGCATAAGGGTCAGCTTCTCTATTGCCTTCAACAGAAACGCAACGACAAGACAAGAGGTGTCCTGGAGAAGGCCTTCAATCCTCAGTGGGCGGATCGCTACATCGAGGAGATGTTGTTCGACGAGCCTCCGCCTCTTTAAGCAGTAAAGCCTGGCGCTGGTTAATTGCTGGTGGTCTCTGTTTGGCTGCAGTTGCTGGAGTCTGGAGCCTTACTCGTCGCCCCGTTGCTCCTCAAGCGAGCCCTGCTTTGCTGCCAGCAGCTAGGCCTATTGAAGCCGTTGCTGCTTTGGGTCAGCTTGAGCCCGCTGGTGATGTTCGTCGTCTTGCTGCTCCGTTGGGTGGCTTCGGAGGCACTCCTAGGGTCGCGGTGCTAAAGGTTCGCGAAGGTGATCAGGTAAAGCTTGGCCAGGTTTTGGCAGAATTTGATAATCGAGCCAAGATTCTTGCTGATCTTGCCGCCGTTCAAGCTCGTCTGGAGACGCTCGATATTCAGCTACGCATGCAACGGCGTGAGGTGATTCGCTACCAAGAGGCCGCTGTGGTCGGGGCTTCATCTCTGGTTGACTTAGAGGGAGAACAAGAAGAACTCGTCAAGTTTGAGGGCAATCGCCGCGAGGCTTTGGCAGAACTTCGCGGGCTGGAAGCTGATCTTGCTGATAGCGAATTGAAGTCGCCCATCGATGGCGTGGTGCTAAGGGTGCACACTCGCGTCGGTGAGCGTCCAGGTATTGACGGAGTACTAGAAGTAGGCGCCAATCAGACGATGGAGGCCCTTATCGAGGTCTATGAGTCGGATGTAAGTCGAGTCAGTATTGGTCAGGTTGTTCGTCTAATCAGTGAAAACGGGGGCTTTAAAGGATCTTTGATGGGTCGTGTGGAGCGAATTAGTCCCCAGGTGCGTCAGCGCAAAGTGCTCTCAACTGATCCCACTGGTGATGCCGATGCTCGTGTGGTTGAGGTTCGAGTCAGCCTTGACCCCAGCTCGGCGCTTCAGGTCAAGCGTCTTACGGGCATGAAGGTGATAGCTCGCTTCAAGCCATCGTGAAGTCTGGTTTTTGGCAAGGGCGAAGGATCCCTTTGGCTTGGTTGTTGCTTAGTCGTCAGCCTTTGCGGTTGATGGTTGCACTGGCGGGTATTTGCTTCGCCGGAATCTTGATGTTTATGCAGTTGGGTTTCCGAGATGGATTGTTCGATGCCAGTGTCACAGTGCATCGCTTGTTTGATGCTGATTTGGTGTTGATGAGCCCTCGATCAATGAGCTCGATCAGCATGAGTGGCTTCCCTCGGCGTCGATTAGTGCAGGCCATGGCACATCCGGATGTGCAGGGCACGACACCAGTCAATTGGAATTTTCTGCTGTGGAGAAACCCGGAAACCCTCAAGACACGTTCGATTTTGGCCTTGGGTTTTGAGCCGGTTGATCCGTTATTTACGGATCCTGAGTTAGCGGCCAAGGCTAAATCGCTTACCAGTCGTGGAAGAGTGTTGTTTGATCAGCGTTCTCGAAGTGAGTTTGGACCGATCGCTGAGTGGTTCGATGAGGGCCGCATTGTGGAGACTGAGCTCGCCGGCAAACGGGTACGAGTTACTGGTTTAGTGAGCCTGGGGCCATCGTTTGGTGCTGACGGCAATTTGCTCACTAGTAGAGAGACATTCCTTGAGCTATTACCCAGCACTTCGCCTGGAAGTATTGAGATTGGTTTGGTGAGATTGCGGCCGGGGGCCGATCCGCAGGCTGTTACTCGATCCCTTAAAGAGAGTTTGCCCAACGATGTTCAGGTTTTCACCCGACAGGATTTCATTGATTTCGAGAAGAACTATTGGCGTAGCAGTACTTCGATTGGCTTCATCTTCAGTCTTGGTGCAGCTATGGGTTTTGTTGTGGGGTGCGTGATTGTTTATCAGATTCTCTACAGCGACGTCAGCGATCATTTGCCTGAGTACGCCACATTGATGGCGATGGGTTATCGCTTGAACACTCTCATGGGCGTAGTTGCTCGAGAGGGGGTTTACCTTGCAGTGATGGGCTATCTACCGGCCTATGCCGCCGGTCAGGGCCTTTATGCCTTGGTTCGTAGTTCTACAAAATTGCCTGTGGCCATGGATCCACCTCGGGCAACACTTGTTTTTAGCTTGATTTTGGTGATGTGCATGGCCTCTGCGCTGCTGGCCATGCGTCGATTGGTGGATGCAGACCCAGCGGAGATTTTTTGATGGGTTCGGCCTCTGTTTACTTTTCTCGATCAGCAGGGCATAGGCATGAATGAGAGCCTCACTGTTCAAGTTGAGGGCCTTAGTCATTGGTTTGGCATAGGTGCGATGCGACGTCAGGTGCTGCAGTCCATTTCAATGCAAATAGCCCCTGGTGAGGTGGTTTTGCTCACCGGGCCTTCAGGTTGTGGCAAGACCACACTGCTGACCTTGATCGGAGCGCTGCGCAAGGTTCAGCAGGGGGATGTTTGTGTGTTCGGCCATCAGCTGCATGGATCACATCGTGGTCAACGTCAGCAGCTGCGACGTCACATCGGCATGATCTTTCAGGGGCACAACCTATTGCGCTGTCTTACTGCTGAGCAGAACGTGCAGATGGGAGCTGATTTGTTGCCAGAACTCTCTTATCGGGCTCGTCGTGATCAGGCTCGATATTGGTTGCGGGCTGTGGGTTTGGATGATCACCTCAGCAAGTTGCCCCATGATCTTTCTGGTGGCCAGAAGCAACGGGTTGCTATTGCTCGTGCGTTGGCGGCTCGCCCTCAACTGTTATTGGCTGATGAACCAACAGCAGCTCTCGATAGTGTCACGGGTCGGGAAGTGGTGGATCTGTTGCAAGGACTGGCCCGTGAACAAGCTTGTGCAGTGTTAATGGTTACGCATGATCCTCGAATTGTTGATGTCGCGGATCGCTTGGTGCAGATGGAAGATGGCTGCCTATTGCCCACTCTTGGCTAGGTTGGGTTGAGATCTTTAGTTCGGACGTCCAAAAATTATGTCGAAGCGTAGAAACCTCAAAAAGGAAAAGCAAGAGCGCAACCGCTCCTATGCCCGCAAATTCAAGAAGCGCAAGCTGCGCAATGATGGCCGCGGCGAAGGTGCGGGGAACGGTGTCACCGGAACTGCCAATAACGGTGGTGCTGCCGACTAATCCATCGACTGATTCATTGCGTCGACGAATAGGGGCTTTGATTAGCCCCCTTTTTTCATGTCTATAGGCTGTCGTTTGTCAGCAGTAGTTGTGGTAGCGGATGTTTGTAAGTGTCGTAATACCCACCTATAACCGCCGGCCGATTCTGGAAAAGTGTCTGTTGGCTCTGGAGCAGCAGGTTCTGGCCTCTGCGTTGGATTCTTACGAGGTAGTGCTGGTTGATGACGGCTCAACTGATGGCACCCCTAATTGGTTGAGGGGTGAGGCTTCACGTTTTGCTCATGTACGCCTGGTGGAGCAAGATCATGGAGGTCCAGCCGAGGGGCGTAATCGGGGTGTAGACCACGCTCGCGGCGATGTAATTGTTTTTATTGATAGCGATTTGGTGGTTACTGAATCGTTTTTGGCTTGTCATGCACAAGCTTTACGTCGTTGTTGGCAGCGTCGTGGTGATCGGCTCTGTTTCACCTATGGCGCTGTGATTAACACGGCAAACTTTGAGCGTCCCACCACAGAACCCCACAAATTTCAGGATCTTTCTTGGGCATATTTCGCTACAGGTAATGTGGCCATCGACCGCGAAGTGCTTGAAAGGTCTGGGCTTTTTGATGTTGGTTTCCGTCTCTATGGCTGGGAGGATTTGGAGCTGGGGGAACGACTTCGTCAGATGGGTGTTGAGTTGGTGAAATGTCCCGAGGCAGTTGGTTATCACTGGCACCCGGCCCTGCGTCTTGAGCAAGTTCCTGACTTGGTAAGGATTGAGCAGGAGCGGGCCAAAATGGGCTTGGTCTTCTATCGCAAGCACCCAACCCGTCGGGTGCGTTACATCATCCAGTTCACCTGGCTTCATCGACTCTTATGGGAACTGCTAACGCTTGGTGGCTTGCTCAATGAGCGCAGCCTGCGGCCACTACTTGCCAGGTTGATCCGCAACGGTCATCCAGGTTTAGCAATGGAGCTTTTGCGGTTACCACTGAACCGCATTGGCGTAAGGGCACTTTTCAAGGAGGCTGCTCTTGCAGGGCTGCGCTAAGAGGTCGTTTTGATAAATTCCATTGGTACTTTCATTCCGCACACCTGTCTGTTTCGGGTGATGACTGAGTTGATTCAAGCCTTTTGGCGTGATTGGCTCGCATACCTGGCAGGTGGAGGCGAACCCGAAACCTAAAAAACTATGGCTGTTGTCACTCTTTCCGAAATGATGGAGGCGGGTGCCCATTTTGGGCACCAAACCCGTCGTTGGAATCCCAAGATGTCGCGCTACATCTACTGCGCGCGTAATGGTGTTCACATCATTGATCTTGTGCAGACCGCTATCTGCATGAACAATGCATATAAATGGACTCGTACCGCCGCTAGAAGTGGCAAGCGTTTCCTTTTTGTTGGCACTAAAAAGCAAGCCTCGGAAGTGGTGGCTTTGGAAGCCACCCGCTGCGGTGCGTCTTATGTGAATCAGCGTTGGCTTGGTGGCATGCTCACCAACTGGACAACAATGAAGGCCCGGATTGATCGGTTGAAAGATCTGGAGCGCATGGAATCATCTGGCGCAATAGCCATGCGACCCAAGAAGGAAGCTTCGGTTTTGCGTCGTGAGCTTGAGCGACTGCAGAAGTATCTCGGTGGCCTTAAGGGGATGAGACGCTTGCCGGATGTTGTGGTGCTTGTTGATCAACGCCGCGAAACCAACGCTGTGCTCGAAGCGCGCAAGTTGGATATTTCTTTGGTGTCCATGCTTGACACCAATTGCGACCCTGATCTTTGTGAGGTGCCTATCCCTTGCAATGACGATGCCGTTCGCTCTGTGCAGCTTGTGTTGGGCCGACTAGCTGATGCGATCAACGAAGGTCGTCACGGTAATAACGATCAGCGAGGTGCTGATCAAGGCGACGATTGAGTCCATAGCTGGCGTCAAGTTTTCGCAACCGACCTTCTTGCCTGGTTGGTTGCACTCCATATCCTCTTCACCCCGATTTCCCATGGCGGATGTAACAGCCAAGCTCGTCAAGGACCTGCGCGATAAAACCGGCGCGGGAATGATGGATTGCAAGAAAGCCCTGGCAGAAACTGGCGGCGATATGACAAAGGCATCCGAATGGCTTCGTCAGAAGGGTATAGCCAGTGCAGAAAAAAAATCTTCTCGCACTGCAGCTGAAGGTGCCATTGGTAGTTACATCCATACCGGAGCAAGGGTTGGAGTTCTCCTCGAATTGAATTGCGAAACTGATTTTGTAGCCCGCGGTGATTTATTCCAGGAGCTTTTAAAGGATGTGGCTATGCAGGTGGCTGCGTGTCCGAACATCGAGTACGTAAGTACAGATGAGATCCCTGCTGATGTGGTCGAACAGGAAAAATCCATCGAGATGGGTCGTGATGATCTTTCCGGTAAGCCTGATCAAATGAAGGCAAAGATCGTTGAAGGAAGAATCAATAAACGCCTTAAGGAACTAGCTCTACTTGAGCAACCTTTCATCCGTGATAGCTCCATAACGGTTGCGGAACTCGTTAAGCAGGTAGCTGGCAAGATTGGCGAGAATGTCAGGGTTCGTCGCTTCACCCGCTACACCCTTGGTGAGGGCATTGAAGTAGATCAGACCGATTTCGCTACGGAAGTGGCGTCCATGTCGGCAGCTTGATTTTGG
Organism: Prochlorococcaceae cyanobacterium ETNP18_MAG_14; assembly: GCA_030741055.1. Classification (GTDB taxonomy): domain Bacteria; phylum Cyanobacteriota; class Cyanobacteriia; order PCC-6307; family Cyanobiaceae; genus Prochlorococcus. The sequence continues at coordinate 19,236 of JASLWC010000022.1, forward strand.
TTTTGGAGAAGTAGAGATTGCAGCGCTTTGAGCCCGATCAGCAGCTTGCAGCTCTACGCAAGCAGAGTCAGCGCTTAGCGTCGACTCTCTACCGTGATATGGCCCTCTACCTTCAGTTGATGCGGGGGGAATTGCTTAATGACGTACGTCAGGCTCTCTTCCTGTTGATAACTGATCGGGATCAGAATCGTTTGAGCGCCATTGCAGAAGATGCCAGGTCGGCATTTCAACTTCAGGTTGAGCAATTGGTTGCTCGTTGCTGTTCTTTGTTGACTGTGGAACAGTTGATGGATATGGCGCGCCAGATGGAGCGTGAACGCCAAAAGAAGAGTGATCAAACCAGGCGGGATCTCTTGTTGGCTCTTAGTTCTGAGCAGGGTCCAATGCCAGAGGCTGAAGGGTCTATCCATCTAAGTCTCGACCCTCCACTAGAGCAACCTGATCGCTTCGCTGGCATTCAGAGCACTGATCAGGATCAGCAGAACAGCAGCATTAGCGCAGACTTCGCTGACTCGGGAGCTATTGATCAGCCTGATTTAGAGGGAGACGACCTTGTCGAAGACTCCTCCCAGGAGTTAGAAGCAGAGGCCTCAGAAACGGTTGGCGGCAAGAAGGGTGATCTTGAGATGCTGCGCTCTTTATTTGTTATGGCTGGCGAGACTATTGCCACTGATGAGCATGATTTAGCGAGTGCATCAGAAGATTGGCAACAAGGTGATATCTCTGCGCTTAATGGTGGGCTTGATGCAGACCAAGGTTTTTTACCCGTAAGCCCACTGGAGTTAGCACGATGGTTGGAAACTCTTGACCGTGCACTTGCACGCAGGTTGCGCAATCTTTCGCATGCTCTCAACGTGGAATTATTGCGAGCCGGAATTGTTGGCAGTCTCTTGCCTATCAGTTTTCTCGACGCGGTGTTAAGTGGTCAGCTCGAATCTGAACCGGTGGCATCCAATTTATTGAGACTGCGTGTACCGGTATCCACAAATCGACTGGGAGTAGAAGGCATGGAGATTGTTTGCGTGCTTATGCGCCCATCTGAGTTGGAGTTTGACCACCCTCGCTTGCGTCGTTGTCGGGCTGAACTAAAGCATCACCGCCAAGATTTGCTCACAATGGTTCGACAACAGCGGCACTGGCAACGTCGCGCTATGGCTCAGGAGGTAAAGCAACAGTGGTGGCCGAACCCTCCCACCAATCCGCCAACCAGTTCACCCAAGGCTTGACTGCGGATCAGCTGCGGCAAGTGCTCAGCTGGTTGCGCCCTCTTCAGCAGGCTTTGACCTTGGAGGCAGAGAATGGTTTTAAAAATCTTCAGGGACGTCAAGAGCATTTCCATGCATTTTTAGCGCGTCAATTAGCGGCATCACCTTCTCTACTGCTGCCCAGTGAGAGTCAGTCTCGTCTCAGTCAGATGGCTGAAGCCTTTGCAGGCTATCCAGATAGTTCTGAGTCGGTACGCCGTCGATTAGTGACTGACTCTCGACAGCTATTACACACTATTCAAAAGTGCTTACAACCTCCTGCACCAATGGCTCCTCCGAGCTTGAAGCAAGAGGGTGCAAAAAAGCGTCAGCAGGTCTACTTGTCTGCAAGCAGCAGCAGCTTGAAGTTGGATAGTCCTTTGGCAGAAGTAAAGGGAATCGGCCCAAAGTTTGCCGAAAGATTGGCTGGGCTTGGATTACTGCTAGTCAGAGATCTATTGCAGTACTACCCCAGGGACTATGTGGACTATTCCTCGTTGAGGCGAATCCAGGCCCTAGAGGCAGGGCAGACGGCCACGATTGTGGCAACGGTTAGGCGCTGTCATGGGTTCAAAAGCCCACGTAATCCCAATTTGTCCATTCTTGAGTTGCAGCTTCAGGACCCTACTGGTCGCCTGAAAGTGACTCGATTTTTTGCTGGTCGCCGTTTTAGCAGTTCTAGTTACATCAAAAGCCAGTCTCGCCTTTACCCTCCTGGAGTCACTGTTGCCGTCAGCGGGTTGGTCAAAGAGGGCCCCTATGGCATGAGTTTCCAGGATCCCTTGATTGAGGTTATGGAGAGTCCTCATGCGCCACTTCGCTCTCGCAGCATTGGTCGTTTGTTGCCTGTTTATGCCCTTGTCGAGGGACTAACTGCCGATCGATTTCGTGATTTTGTGCAGTTTGTTTTGCCTTTAGCAGTCCGCTGGCCTGATCCTCTTTCTGAATCGCAGCTTCTGGCATTGAGTTTGCCGACTAGAAGTGATGCCTTGATCGCTATTCATTGTCCAGACGATCAAAACTCATTGCAGGCGGCTAGGCGCCGCTTGGTTTTTGACGAGTTTCTTCTTCTGCAGTTGGGGCTACTAAAAAGGCGTGCAGAACTTCGTAGCCGTTCTGCTCCTGTGTTGGTGACGGCGGGGCAGCGAGATGGCCTAGTAGGTCGTTTTTTGGAGCTTTTGCCATTTCCGCTAACAGGAGCTCAAGAACGAGTACTGGCCGAAATCGAGGTCGACCTGGCGTGTTCGGAACCGATGGCACGTCTTGTTCAGGGAGATGTGGGTAGTGGTAAGACGGTTGTAGCCCTTGCTGCCCTGCTCTCGGCAGTACAAGCCGGCTGGCAAGGAGCGTTTATGGCACCCACGGAGGTTCTCGCTGAGCAGCACTACCGCACTTTGTGTCTTTGGTTGCCTCAGTTGCATGTCAGCGTTGAGTTAATTACGGGAGCAACTACCCGACTACGTCGTCGTCAGATCCTTGATGACTTGGTCAATGGATCTCTGAAGATTCTGGTAGGCACTCACGCCTTAATTGAAGACCCTATTGCTTTTTCTCGACTAGGGCTGGTTGTGGTTGATGAACAGCATCGTTTTGGCGTAAGGCAACGCAATCGTTTGCTGAGTAAGGGGCTTCAGCCCCATCTTCTGACCATGACAGCCACTCCTATTCCGCGAACTCTTGCGCTCTCAGTGCATGGGGATTTGGATGTGAGTCAAATCGATGAATTGCCTCCAGGTCGTACTCCCATTAAGACTCAGATGATTAGTGGGTCAGATAGAGATCAGGCCTATCAACTAATCCATGATCAAGTCTCTCGTGGCCAGCGCGCTTATGTGGTGTTACCTCTTGTTGAGGATTCAGAAAAGCTTGATCTGCGTTCAGCCGTGAAGGTTCATACCCAGTTGTCAGAGCAGATATTTCCAGAATTCAAGGTGGGATTGCTGCATGGACGCTTGAGCAGTGCCGAGAAGCAAGGTGTGATCAAGTCCTTTGCAGCAGGTGATTGCCAGGTGCTGGTATCTACGACTGTTGTGGAGGTAGGCGTGGATGTGCCTCAGGCCAGTGTGATGGTGATCGACCACGCGGATCGCTTTGGTCTAGCCCAATTGCATCAACTTCGAGGTCGTGTGGGTCGGGGCGCAGCAGCGTCCTACTGCGTATTGATCAATGACAGCTCAAATCTATTAGCAAGGCAGCGACTTGAAGTGCTTGTGCGCTCCAATGATGGCTTTGAGATTGCAGAAATCGACTTGCGTTTACGAGGGCCAGGGCAAGTACTTGGGACCAAACAGTCTGGATTGCCTGATTTGGCCCTAGCAAGCCTGGCTGATGATGGATCCGTGCTTGAAGAGGCACGTAATGAAGCTCAGAGATTGCTCAGAGATGATCCGAGCCTCACTCGTCATTCTCTGCTGAGGCAGTTGCTCGAAGCACAGTGGCAGCGCCTTAGTGGAGCAGCTCATCTCAACTAAATTAGATAGTT
>JASLWC010000023.1 GCA_030741055.1 Prochlorococcaceae cyanobacterium ETNP18_MAG_14
TTACGACCCATCCTTTGCTTAGCAGCTTGTGAACTGGCTGGAGGTGATTCTGAGCAGGCTCTATCGACGGCAGTGGCTCTTGAGATGATTCACACCATGTCGTTGATCCATGACGACTTGCCAGCCATGGATAACGACGACTTGCGCCGTGGTCGTCCCACTAACCACAAGGTCTACGGAGATGCGGTTGCCATTCTCGCGGGAGATGCCCTACTCACCCGTTCCTTCGAGATGGTTGCTTTGCGCAGTCCTGGCGTAGCACCTGAGCGGCTGTTGAAGGTTGTTGGAGAGCTTTCGGTTGTTGCTGGTGCCCCAGGCTTGGTGGGTGGACAGGTTGTCGATCTGGAGTGTGAGGGTAAGCAGGTAGATCTTGATACCTTGGAGTTCATTCACCTCCATAAAACCGGGGCCTTGCTAAGTGCCTGTGTGATCTGCGGAGCTTTGATCGGTGGTGCTGAAGAGGATTTGATCGATGCGCTGCGCATCTACGCCAGAGGTATAGGTTTGGCTTTTCAGATCATTGACGACATCCTTGATGTAACTGCCAGTAGTGATGTCCTTGGCAAGACCGCTGGCAAGGATTTAATCGCCGATAAAACTACTTATCCCAAATTATTGGGCTTGGAGGAATCTCGTCGGCGCGCAGAACTGCTTGTTAGCGAAGCAAAGGCAGCGCTAGAGCCATGGACAGCCTCCGCTGCACCCTTGTTGGCATTGGCCGATTACATCACCAGCCGCGACCGATGACTTTTAGCGACTCTTCCCCATCTGCGTGGCTGGGGCTTTTCGATAATGCGGTGCTGGCTTGGGGGCTTGCAGCTTGTGGTCTGGCTCAGCTTTCGAAGCTGATTGTGGAGTTAATCCTTTATCGCCGCTGGCGACCTGCAGTTCTTCTTGAAACCGGTGGCATGCCTTCGAGTCATTCGGCCCTGGTAACTGGTACAGCAGCAGGTGTGGGATGGGAGATGGGTTTTGATCACTCAGGATTTGCTTTGGCAGCCACCGTGGCTTTTGTGGTCATGTATGACGCCAGCGGGATTAGGCGTGCTGCGGGATTCACCGCGGCAAGGGTCAATCTTCTGCCTGCTGATACTTGGCCCACGCCACCACAAAAGCAGCTTAAAGAAAGTCTTGGTCATAGTCGCTGGGAGGTGTTGGTTGGCAGCCTCGTCGGCCCTGCTGTGGCTTTGCCGGGATTGGTTTTTGTGGGTTCCCCGCTCCATCTCGCTCAGTTGTTGGGCATGACTTTGGGGTGAGGCAGTCTTCTTTTGAGCCAACGTCTGCAGAGCTCACCTCAGATCAGCAGCTGGCTGCCGAAGCATTCAGTTCTTGGTTGGATGATGGCAATCATGGCAATCCATTTGTATTGAGTGGTTTTGCCGGTAGTGGCAAGACGTTCCTTTCAATGCGGTTGCTGCGCCAGGTTGAAACCTCTGGCTTGTGTTGGACAGTGGTTGCCCCAACTCACAAGGCTGTTGGGGTACTTCGTCAGGCTCTTGATCTAGAAGGCCTTAGGCCCACTTGGTATCCCTCCACGATTCACCGATTGCTTCGACTCAAATTGAAGCGACAGGGCGACCTTGAGGTGTGCGAGGCAACAGAGCAAACGGCCCAGTCTCTTGAGCAACTAGGCCTTGTTCTGATCGATGAGGCCTCGATGATCGATAGCACCCTGTTGGGTATTGCCCTTCAGTGCGCACACCCCTTTCGAACACGTCTCGTTTTTGTAGGCGATCCTGCCCAGTTGCCGCCTATTAGCGAGGCTCAAAGCCCAGTCTTCTCGATGCAAAGAGCTTGTTCGGCCACATTGCAGCAGGTAGTTCGTCATCAGGGCCCTGTGTTGCAACTGGCCAGGAGTCTTCGCGATGGGAGTTTGCCCTGCAAAACTCCACCTTGCCTTCCTTTGATAGAGGATGAGCGAGGCCGGGTGGGATGTCTTGATCAGAACAGCTGGCTGAAGCGAGCTCAGGCTGCTTTGCGGTTGGCGGCGGCTGACGATAGCCCTGATGCGGCAAGGATTCTTTGCTACACAAATCGCACTCTGGAGCGCTTGGTCCCCCTTGCTCGTCGTGCGATCCATGGCGACATGGCTGATCAGTTGCCGGTGTTGCCTGGTGAGGTGTTAATCAGTCGAACGGCTGTGATGGCGCCTGCCTCTCGTGATGGGGCAGAGACCGGCGAGGAACCGGACATGGTGCTGGGATCAAATCGTGAGCTTGTCGTGCAGGATGTCACACCTGAACGCTGTGAATTGGCGGAATTTGGTTTGACTGGGCAGAGTGACTCGGTGGTACCGGTCATCGATACCTTGGTTGCCCAGGTTCGTGCCGGTGAACTTGAGCTTTCGCTGCGCCTATTGCCGCCTGTTGGTACAGAGGCCAGACAGTTGCTAGACGGCACCTTACAAAGGTTGAGGGCTCAGGCGAAGGAGGCGGGGAAAAGCGATGGTCGTTCCTTTTGGCGGCGGTTCTTTTTGGTTCGGGATGCCTTCGCGTCTCTTGGGCCTGCAGCGGTTCTCACCGTTCATCGAAGTCAGGGGAGCAGTTTTGGGGAGGTGTTTGTAGCTTCAGATGTCTTCTGGCCTAAAGACCTCACCTTGCGGCGACAGCTTGTTTATGTAGCCGTGAGTCGCGCACGTACGGGGGTATGGCTTGTCGGCCAGCAACAAGGTTCATCACTAGAGGCTTGCTGGCAGCAGCAGTTCAGATCACCATCAGACCACTGATCCCTTGCCAGCCCAGATAGGCGCCCAGGCTCAGACTCACTCCACTTACCATCAGTTCACCTTTGGCAAAGAGAAGCTGTTTGCCCTGCTGAAGCACTGGCAGGACATGTTTTTTGCCAATCAATACTGCTATTAGGGGTGTGAGCAGCAATAGGCTTGAGCCCAGCGTGAATGCCATGGTGCCAACGACCTCCTGCCAGACGGGCAGGCTGGCGGCCAGCACTATTCCTGCAGACTTGGCAAATAGAAAAAGGTCGTCTGGGCTGGCGATCTCGATAAGAGCACCCAGGCCGATCAATAGCGGTAATGGCAAATTCACAAATCGTTCGATTGTGTGGGTCCATGCCGGTTGTTCGTCGCCATCGGCAAAGGACCGCAAGAGTTCCTTTAAACCCAGGGCGATCAAGGCCCCTCCTGCGAGTAGGTCGAGAGCAGTTCGATGATGTGAACCATGCGTCATGTCCAGTACCAGGCTGTGTCCCAATGTCAGCAACAGGGTTACGGTGGCCAAGGTGGTCACGACCCATCCAGCCACGAACCAGCTGCCACGTTGAAGCGGATTAGGTCCAAGCAGCAACAGCAGTAGTAGGCCAATGTGCAAGGGGGAGAGTCCTAATCCGGTGCCGTAGGCCAGTAGTTCTGCCCAGAGGGTTGTATCAGCCATTGAGTTGATCAGGTGAGCCTTCTGATTTTCGCTGACGATCAACTTTGAATATTGGAGCAATACTCCTTAGTTGCTCGCTTTAGGACTTGCCTGGGGTGGGAGATCCTTTAGCGGCTTGCATGTTGGTGGGCTGCCTGCCAACCTTTGATTTGTATAGCGTCTCTGGACATACTTGCCTTGGTGCCAAAGCATTCCCAATGCAGCTTGTAAATATTTTCTCGAATCCTTTTAATTAGTTGTTATTTGGAAAAACAAAGAGCCTCCTCACTTCTGGCTTTGATGGGGCTCTTTGCGGTTGATACATAATCGAGATATCCCCTTCGATACGCCTGATCACAACACTAATTCAAGCTTAGTAATCTCAATGTGATTGATGCTTTGCCTGAATGTGCATCGGTGGGCAAAGCTGCCAATCAGCTGTTGCCAACTTCTGTAACTTAATCAAGAGTGTTTCCATGATGAGATTTTGCTTGAACTGATGAGGAGGTAATGCAAATTGTGATTTGAACTCTCTATAGAGGTGAAGTAATTAGCCAGTTTCGCATGTCTCTGCTAATGGCGGTCAACAGCAAAACTTATTTAATAATTGGTTTCTAGTGATCGCTATTGCAATAGTAGTCGTGCTTTTCCCTGCCACTAACTATGAGGTTTTGCCTAGATCTCTTTTGCCTACAATGACGAGAAACGCATGGCCACAGAGAGTTAGTGCTCCACAAATCGGCGTCGCATGAATCATTATTTAATTAGCGAGATGATAAACATACGGCTCTTTTCGCTAATAGCCTATGTGCTGATTTAGGCAGCTGCCTCTGGCATCCTTGTGTATCGATTCTCAGCTAGTAAGGATCACTTTGTGCTTTGCCAGGTATTGCTTATGGTTGCATGCCTTATAGGTTTTGTTGCTCCTCGTTGGATTGTAGGGCCTATTTATGGATGATTCTCTTTAGGAAAATTTGTGAGGCTTGGCTTACTTCAATTGAACTTAAATGCAACCCGCTTGGTTTCTCTGCCTGCAGTTGTAGCTTTTGATTCATCGATGTGATCCATATCGGCTGTTAAAAGGCAGTGTCCTGAGTTATGAAGGTTCGATAGAAGGAATTGAGGAGTTCAATTTCTATGCAAATAGATCGCAGGGTTAGAGCTATTGATGCACTAGCTGACTTCGAAGTTAGAAGGCATGCACGCCTTGCTAAAGCCTTGGTGTTGGCCTTAAAGAAGAAGTCAATGGTCAAGCGTTCAGGAAGGAAGTGGGATTGCTTTGATGGTTCTTTTCAAGCCTGAACAGTTTGCTGTTTTTGGCATCAAGGCAGGTCAGGCTGATCAGGGTTTTCATGCGCTTGCTTGATACTGATTGCTAATGGGCATATGCGGATTGGTGCCTGTTAGGAAGCGGTTGCTTCTTGTGTTGCTTCAGCTTCGAGTGCCGCTCGCCAGCGGTGGGAGATCATTGAACAGCTCGCCCAGTGGAGGTGCACCCAGCTGGCATGCAGTGTTCTATGGCTCCACCCTTCAGGATGTTGCTGTAACCGCCAACCTTCAACTTGCCATGGCGGCTTTGGCTTATTGATTTCTCGTTTGCAATCAGTATGGCTTTTTGAATGATCGACAGTGCTTGTTCGGTGAAGCTCCCAGCGGTGGAATTCATGGCCCATCAGCTGATCACCGTTGCGTACAACAAGACTGTCTTCTTTGACGTGAAGGCTGCGATAACCGACTTGCAAAGTGCCTTTCTTGGCATGAAAAGGCAACAGTCCTGTCATTGGATGAGCTTGTCCCTCAAGATCTGTGAGGCTTTGCCCGAGGAGCAGCATGCCGCCACATTCGGCATAAATCGGGCGTCGTCCATACCAGGCCCTTAGCTCTGCCATGCTGCGATTGCATTGACTAAGGCGTGCTGCATATTGTTCGGGGAAACCGCCAGGGAGGATCACTCCTTCCGCCTGTGCAGGTAAAGGCTCATCATTCAAAGGTCTCCAAGGGAGTACTGGCATCCCAAGGATTTCAAGGCATTCTTTGGTCTCCGGATAGCGAAAGTGAAAGGCTTCGTCTTGGGCTACGGCTACGGGGCGGGGTTGGAGCGGTGGCTTTCTCTTCTTTTCTTCATTCAAAAGAGCATCGATTGGATTTCTGGTCCAGGCTGGTGCTTGGAGCAAAGTTTTGAAGCTTTTAAGATCTAAATGAGTTTCGGCGAGGTGGCTCCATGCTTTCAGTCGAGCTTCTAGTCGCTCAAGTTCATGGGCTGGGGCAAGGCCAAGATGCCTGCTGGGCAAGCTGAGTTCGGGCTGCCGGGGTAAGCAACCCAGCACTTTTATGCCAATGCTGCTGAGCACCTCCTTTAGCAATTCTTTGTGACGGTTGCTATTGACCCTGTTCAACACCACGCCTGCCAACTTCAGTTGCCGATCATGGTCACGGAAGCCTTTTACCAGGGCTGCTATGGAGCCTGCTTGGCCGCTTGCATCCACTACAAGAACTACCGGCAGTCCTAGATGACGTGCTACAGCAGCAGTACTGCCTAACTCCGATGTGCCGATTCCATCGAAAAGGCCCATCACGCCTTCTACTAGGGCGAGATCTGCAGATCCACCGAAGCAATGAAAACTTTCTTTTACCCAGTCGGGGCCACAGAGCAGCAGGTCAAGGTTTCGGCAGGGTTTTTCAGATGCAACTGTTAGTTGTTGCGGATCCAGATAGTCGGGCCCCACTTTGAATGGTTGGAGACTTAGGCCGCGGCTGCGGGCCCAGGCTGTGAGTACCAGGCTGAGTAGCGTTTTCCCAGTGCCACTAGCTGGGGCAGCAATTACACAGGCCATGATCGGTGGCGGGTGGTAAGGAGCTGGGGTGACTTAGCTCAGCAGCTTGGCAGCTAGGGGGGCTGCAGCGGCGAGTAGGGGCGTGGTGGTGTTATGGCCACCCGCTAGGAGGCGGGCTATATCCATCTCTACAGACGCAATCTGATTGGGGACGACTTCTTCCAGTAACTCCATGCTGGCCATACCACCAGCTTCAAGCCGCATGCAGCCCCCAGATTCGGCACAGAGAATCACGCAAACGGCATGATCGGGTTGTGAATCGGGCTTACAGATCAACCTGATTCCCACGATCTGGCCAGGATGAATACTTGGCTGCCCCATGGGCACAGGCATGAGGCGGAATTGCACAGTGGTGCCATCAGGTCGTTTGAATTCGGCAGCTATGCCTTCCCCTTCTGCTCTCTTGGAGGACTGTGGGAGCCAGCCGAGTCGATCGGCGATCCAGGCTGCTAGCAATAGTCCCTGGACTGGGTGATTTCCTTCAACATCGATATCAAGCTGTACAACATGGTGGAGGGTGTTTCGGCGTTGCGGTGGGTCAAAGACCATTGCCAGGTGTTCTCGCCAGGTGCGTAGCCGCAACCAGTTGAGATCGTTCACCGCTTGCCCTGCCTTTACTCGGGTTTGCAGCAGGTCGAGACAGCGATGGGGATTCCCGAGAGCTGTGTCGATCACGAGGCGGCGTGGGGGCACAGCTAGTTGATCGAGTAGATCGGGTGCTTCATCCAGGCTGCCGTTCCACCAAACCCATGAGGGCAGCTCTGCCGGTAGAAGAGGTTGCAGAATTCCCAGTCCCTTTGCCAAGGCGTCGTGGTCACCGCGCAGAACTACCACGTCACCGCAGGCGGCTGTGCCGCCACCTTCTTCTGGCAGAGGGCAATAAGCAGCTACGAGCGTTTCGAGTTCGTGCACTTCATCGAGAGTTGGTGCCAGCGTGATAAGTCGTCGGGGTTGAAGGGCACTGATGGCAGCATCGACGTGTTGTCCACGTAGATCCTCGCCATGTTGAGTGCCTTTGCGCTGGGCAAGGGCTGCTGCAACAGTTACGTCAAGGGGAGCTGTGCTGTGGGGCATATCGACATCTATGACAGCCTGGCGGGCAGCTTGGATTAGTTCTGGTCTTTGTACGCCGATGATCGGGCCTGCAATCTGATCCGTTCTCACTAGTTGTTGCTCTACCCATGCGGGTTGCCAGACCAGAAGGCAGAAGGTATTCGCACCTGTACTGCCAGGCTGATCGTTCGACCAGAGCTGCTCGAGATAGCTTTGGACCTCGCTAGGAGGGAGTTGAAGAGGGCTCTGAAGCGTTAGCTGGGGAGACATAGCTGGGCCGCGAAAAGAAGATTGAATACGTCAGGCTGAATTAAGGTCGGCGCCAGAGCAGTCCGTCATTGGCGAGTAGGGCATCGGCAGCGGCTGGTCCCCAGGTTCGTGATTCATATGGGTGAATGGGTAACTGCCATGGGCTGTCTTCAATTAATTCCAGTAGAGGGGTGTAAAGGCGCCAGGCTGCTTCTACCTCATCGCTGCGAGTGAATAGGGTGGGGTCACCGAGCATGGCGTCGGCCAAGAGTCGTACGTATCCCTCGTCGGATGGTTCACCGAAGGACTCGTCATAAGAGAATTCCATTTCTACCGGTCGGCTGCGCATGCCCGAACCGGGTGACTTCACTTCAAAGTGAAATTCGGCGCCTTCGTCAGGTTGGATTCGCAGAATGAGCTGGTTCGCTGTAGGCCCACCCCCGGCCGCATCAAAAAGGTGCACAGGTGCTTCTCGAAAGGTGAGCACTACTTCACTGAGACGTTTTGCCAGTCGTTTACCAGTGCGGACGTAAAAAGGCACTCCTTGCCAGCGCCAGTTGTCGATGAAAAGTTTCATCGCCACGTAAGTCTCTGTGGTGCTGATGGGGTCGACGCCCGGCTCCTGCCGGTAACCGGGTAACGGGGCTTCCTTTGTGCCGCCAGGGGCGTATTGGCCACGGATGCAGCAGTTCCAAGGTTCTGATTCGTCAGCTAGGCGAGCAGCCAACAAAACCTTGGCTTTTTCATTACGGATTGCCTCAGGGTCAAATCGGCCCGGGGGCTCCATGGTCGTGATAGCAAGCATCTGGGTGAGGTGGTTCTGCACCATGTCCCGTAGGGCGCCTGAAGATTCGTAGTAGTTGGCTCGCTCTTCTACACCTACGGTTTCAGCCGCTGTGATTTGAACGCTGGAGATGTAATTCCTGTTCCAGATTGGTTCAAAGATGGTGTTGGCAAATCGCATCACCAGAATGTTTTGGACTGTCTCTTTACCGAGGTAATGGTCGATCCTGAAGATCTGATTTTCTTGGCCACAGCTTTGAACTATGCGGTTTAGAGCTTGAGCGCTGCCGTAATCTCGCCCAAACGGTTTTTCGATGACAACTCGACTGCGTTTGGGATCTTTAAGAAGCCCGGCATCAGCTAGAGCCTTACAGCCACTGCCGTAAAACTTTGGCGATACGGAAAGATAGAAGGTGCGATTGCTGCGGGTGGCGCGGAGGCGATCAATCTCCTCTAAGCGATGGCCAAGTTTTACCAGGTCTTCTGGCTTTTGGAGATCGACAGGCTCGTAAAAAAGGCCTGCGGCGAATTGATCCCAGCTAAGACGGTTTTTGTTGACCTTGTCGCCAAGGGCATCAGCCATTTTTTGACGAAACACTTCGTCGGTCCAGGGACGACGAGCACAGCCAAGCAGGGCGAATTCACTAGGCAGCCGCCGCTGTTTGTAGAGCTCGAATAGGGCTGGAACTAATTTGCGATGTGTGAGGTCACCGCTGGCACCAAAGATGACTAGGCATTGCGGTGCGATCACTCGCTCCTGACGTAGTCCAACCCTTAAAGGGTTTGTAATCGTGGCGCTCATGGAACACGAACCTCTTCGGACGTTTTAACCAGGTATCAATAAATTCAAAGTGCTTCCGATCATCCCGCCATGTTTTGTTCTCGTATGCCCAAAAAGCTTTGGCAGCAAAAAGGCCCTCCTGGATCGGCGGGCCTTTGACGCGGGCTGAAAGTTTGGAATTTCTTGCCTTAGTAGGTTTCCACGTGCCAGCGATGGGCTTTCTTGAGTTGTGGTCGTAGTTCTGCCCAATCGATACCCTTGGCGGATGCCGCTGCTGTCATGGCTTCGTCGATACCTGGCTCCATACCCCTTAGGCCACACATATATACGTGGGTCTTGGGGTCTTCAATCATTTTGAAGATCTCTTCAGAGTGCTCCATCACCTTGTCTTGTATATACATCCGACCGCCTTTTGCATTCTGTTGTTCGCGGCTGATTGCTTTGGTGTATTGGAAGTTATCCGGGAAATCACTTTGATAACGATCGAAGTCGTTGTCATAAAGAAGATTTGCTGTGTAGGGAGCACCCATGAACAACCAAGCTTTGCCACGGAATTTCCAGCTATTTTTTGAACGCTCTGCAGGCTCGAACATGCGGCGAAGATAGGTTCGCATTGGTGCTATGCCAGTACCTGTAGCCAGCATGATCACATTTGCATCTTCATCATCTGGCAAGAGCATTTCTTTGCCCACAGGCCCGGTGATTTTCACCTTTGCACCAGGATTGATGTTGCAGAGGTAGGTAGAGCAGACACCGTTGATGGTTTCGCCGTCTTTCTCGTATTGGAGCTGACGTACGCACAAAGAAACTGTTTTGCCTTCTAGGTTGTCGCCATGGCGGGTGCTGGCAATGGAATAGAGCCGTAATTTGTGGGGTTTGCCGTTGGCATCCTCACCAGCAGGAATGATGCCAATGCTTTGACCTTCCACGTAGCTGAGATGGGGATCACTACTAGATAGGTCAAAGGTGATGTGATGAACCCTTCCTGTAGCGCCCTCTTTGAGCAGGCTGTAGTTCTCCTGAACCGTCCCTTCAAAGGGGGTCTTCGGCTTATAAAGGTTTATTGGTATTGCTTGCGCAGCTGGTTTGCTGACAGTTTGAGCGGCTGGAGCACTAGTGCTTTGCTCTTGAGGTTTTACGGCTGAGCTAACAGTGTCAGTAGTTGAGCCTCTTCTTTGTGCTGCTTGGCGGTAACTGAAGCTAAATGGAGCCAACCTTCCGTCAGTCCCCCGGTACATGAGTGCCTTGACCACATAGAACATCCCAATAAGTAGGGGTATATGGGCGATTCCACCGAGAACTACTTCAGTTTGGTTGTAAGCCATCAAGAGCAAGAGTTTGACGGCGAGAATACCTTGAAGCCGAGATGCTTAGCGTAAAAATGCGTATTTTCGGGTTACGTTTGGTGATTGGCACAGCTCAGATACTGGGCCTTGGTCCAACGTTTATTGAATCCATTCGTTATTCTCCTGCATCTTGAGTGCAGCCTCTGCTTTGGTATCTATTCAAGATCTTCAAAGTCGCTCAGGGTCTGTGCTCTTAGCCTCAGAGGAGGCTGACGCGATAAAACGTCAGGCCATCGAGCAGACGATGGAGCGTCTACCTCATGGTGCACGTCGACTGGCAGTACAGCTGAGAACACCTATTAAAGAGGCTGTGCTCTGGGAAGTACTTACTGACTACGATCATCTCAGTGATTTTATTCCCAACCTCGCTAGCAGCACTGTTGTTGCACGCAAAGAGAAGCGAGTGCAGCTGAATCAGGTTGGGTCTCAACAATTGCTTGGGTTGAGGTTTTCAGCTCAGGTGCAGTTGGAGTTAGTGGAAGATCGAGCTAAGGGCCAGCTGAAGTTCCACATGATCAAAGGAGATTTCAGACGTTTTGAAGGCAATTGGATCATGCGCGACCTAGATAGAGGTACTTCACTGCTCTACGAGCTCACCGTTCAGGGGTGTGTTGGCATGCCTGTTGGTTTGATTGAACAGCGTTTGAGAGATGATCTCGCGGCTAATCTCCTTGCCGTAGAGAAGGAGGCCCTTCGCCGCCAGACTTTGGTTTGAACACCAGAAGATAGGTAGAGCAGAGACCGATCAGTCTGATTAGATCTTTTTAGAATTTCCGAGCGAAGGAAATGCAAAAAAGTTGATTGCTTCGCTTCATCAAGCTCACCTTTGGCAAGATCAATTCGGCATTTGCTGATACCCCCAAGGGGATTCGAACCCCTGTCGCCTCCGTGAAAGGGAGGTGTCCTAGGCCTCTAGACGATGGGGGCGAGGCCGTAATCGCTGCGTTCTGAGCTTGCGATCACTTGGAAAAACTACGGTTCAGCCTGACCCTCCGTCAAGGCAAGCTGATCTCATTTCTGTCCTTGTCGTTGCCATATTGGAACTGTGAAGTAAAAAGAGGCGCCTTCGCTGGGCTTCGAAACAACCCAGATTTTGCCGCCGTGGACTTCCACAATGCGTCGGCAGACCGAAAGGCCCACTCCGTAGCCACTGGTTATTCCTGAAGTTTGCGGTAGACGTACTCGGTCAAGAAAAATCCTCTCTTGTTCATCTTCGGGAATTCCAGGCCCGTTGTCGCAGACGCTTACCTGCAGCCATTGACTTGTTCGGTGCAGCATGGTCAGTGAGAGTTCTCCACCATCCTCAGTGAACTTCAGGGCATTTTCCAGCAGGTTGAGCAGCACCTGTCGCATGCGTCGCTGATCTGCAAAAACCTTGGGCAGGTCTGAGGGGAAATCTGTATGGATGTTTACGTTTCTGCCTAGCCATTGTTTTTCTAGCTCCAGAATTACTTCGGCGGCGACACTTGCAAGATCAAGACATTGTGGATTGAAAAGGGCTTCCCATCGGGTGCTTTTTACTTCTAGTAGGTCTTTTGACAGCAATTCGATTTCATCGAGACGCCGCTTGACGACATCCTGAAAGCGTTCCATGTCGATTTGACCAAGCTGTTGACTTTGTAATGCCAACACAGCAGCTGTTAGCGGTGTTCTTATCTCGTGAGCCACCATCCTTAGCAATCGTTCCTGTGCTTGGAGACGGTCGATCAGGGTTTCATTCTCCTGGCGCAATACCAGCAGTTGATCATCAAGCTGTAATTCCCTTTGGGTGCGACTCCCATCTAGTTCTGTAGGCCTCAAACTCAGTCCCAGGCCGCTTACAACGACGTCTTGTTGCCAGCGGGTTATCCAGGTGCGTAATTGCTGGTAAATACTGCTGCCTGCGAATACCTGTTTTGGTGCTGGCGACAGTTTGATTAGGGCTGGGGTTGCGACTAAACGATGCAACTCGAGCAGCTCCGGCTGCTCACTTGGATCAGACATCTGCAGCGTGACATCGAAGCCGCAATCTTCGTTCTCCAGAAACTGGATCACTGATCTCAGATCGACCCTGGAGAGCTGATGGCGGGCAGCTACTAGCAGCAGCTGAAGTTGTTGTCGCCGATTGGCTTTGACCCCATCCACTGTGGCGGATGCCCAGCAAAGTTGATGTTCACCTTATGAGTTTTTGCTTGAAGCTGGTAGACCCGTAATCACCTTGTTGAACAGTCTGTTGCTTAGCGAGCGTTGGTTGTGGCTCTTTTTCCTCTGTAGAGCAGGGTTGCGCAGCAAAATCACTTTGGACAGATTTGTGAACCGCACATGAATATCGATATCAACTTCCTATCCTGCTTGCTTGCAACTTGGGCCTTTTGACGGTCAGGACCTAAATGTGGGCATGTTTGTATGAGTGGATATTTTTGCTGAGCGCAAAGATTGAGATGATTGATATTGGTTTGGTTGGTGGACAGAGGTGGTGTTTAACTTCTTTGTGAAAAAGCCTGACTATGAGCGTGAGTTCGGCTTGAAGCCACCCTATGGGAGTCATCAGTCACTGCGCAGTTGGGGTTATTTTCCTGCCTTTGCGGTCAAGATGAATATCCGTCAGGTCGATGAGCAGGAATCGATTTTTGAAACCCACTATGAGTAGTGGCATATTCTCGAGCACAACCGTTTAATTGAGAAGGACTGCTGTTGCTCCAGGGCTATTTAAAACTGGAAAAATGGTGAATTAAAAACCATGGAGCATTACCGTGGAATTAGCTTCGAGGGCGCATCAACGCCGATCAGGGAGGGGTTAGAGCAGGTGGTTTTGGCGGAGCTTTTGTCAGAATTGACACCGATGGGGTGGTTAAATCAATGGCGGATAGGGCAGCATGGCGAAGACTTGATGACCAGATCCATTGCAGAACCTTTTCCGTCGGCTTCGTCCAGTTCTGGCTGCGACGATCTTTATGGCGCCTCTTACTTTGATCGGCTCCAATGCAGAGGCTCAGAATTCAGCTGCTATTAAGCAAACCCCTCTGACAAAGGATGAATACAGAAGGGAGATAGTTAAGTCAACAATGTTTATTTGTCTTGCAAGAGAAAATGGCGTGGAGTTCGATAAGGCTTCTAAGGCAAGTATTACAGCTAGCGTATATACCATACAGCTTTTTAATGGCAGCCAATTTGCTTTTGGCAACATAAAAGATAAGCTTAAACCTGAGAGAATAGCTAAAATCGTCCAAACCGATATTTTCTTAAGGGCACATGCACTCTGCCCAAAGATGCTTCCTGATGATATAAATAAGCAGGCAGTAACGATTAAGGAAAAGATTAAGGAGAAGATTAAAAGCCAGAAGAAGTAGAGGATTTTCAGTAATCAGCCTTTGGCCTATTCTGTCTAAGCAGATGAGTTACTTTCTTCGCGTTAGTATCCTTAATTGCTTTTTGATCTGCGCTGTACTTCGTTGATGAGCATTGTTTTTTATGCTCGATTCTTTGGTGTTCACTTTTCAACAGCGAACCACAACGTTGAGAGCTGTATATCTTTTGTTGGCGCCTATAGAAAATTAATCTGTGATTATTGATAGGTGCATCGCAGCGATTGGTATTACAGCTCCAGTTTCTACCGATATCTTCTCAATGCCAGGTGAATATTTAGATGCCAAAATATAAAATCAGATGTAGTCATCACCTTGTTCCAGCTGCGACTTTTGCTTCAGTTCCCCTCCGCTGTGGATAGATTCTTGCAGCTTCAGTTGGGCTGATTTGAGTTAGCTTAAACTTCACGATTAAACTTGCTTAGAAGGGTAGCTTTTTGTAAGTATTTGTTATTTTGATGGTCATTAATTATCCCTGTGGCCTGGGCATATCAGCTCCTACTTTCATGGAGCCCTCTCCTTAGGGCAAGGATAACTTCTCTGTCCAACAAGTTGCTATGAATCTGGATCAGAGAGGTTGTCCAAGCTGAATCGATATCCTTGTTGACGCATTGTGGTTATGCCACCTCCTTCGCCAAGGCCAGCTTGTTCAAGTTTGCGCCGAAGGGTAAGAACTTGGGTATCTACCGAACGGGGACCGCCACTGAAGGGAGGCCAGGCCATTCTCAAAAGTTCCTGTCGGCTTCGAACGATACCCGGAGGCATCAAGAGTGCACAGAGTAGAGCAAATTCCCTGGGACTCAATTCCACAGGTTTATCGCGCAGAGTTACCTGCCGAAGTAATAAATGGACCTCTAGGGGGCCCACAGTGACGCGTTCTTGCAAGCCGCTATGTCCACGCTTCAGCAAGGTGCGGCAGCGGGCGGCGAGTTCCTCAAGTCCAAATGGTTTGCGCAGTACATCGTCGGCACCCTCATCCAACAGGTACACCAAGGGTTCGGTTCCTGTACGTGCTGTAAGCACGATCACGGGACATCGGAGCTGATGAGAGAGTCGCATAGCTGAACTTTTCTCAAGCAGCTCTGCACTAACGAGAAGGTCTGGCGACTGATCTTGGCAGACATCAATGGCTTCAATAGCTGTTGCCACAGCGGCGGTGAGATGACCGTCCTGCCGGAGGCGATGCACCAGCACAGTGCGAAGAGTCGGGTGTGGCTCCACCACAAGAACCCGTGAAGGTTGCTTTGAAGTGGGTTGCATCTGCATGGACCCCGAAGAAGACAATTGATTGTCCTCTCTGGAATTTAGATCGTGGGAAATGGAGGTCACGTGCGATGACATAGCCCACTTACGCTAAACCCAACCTGATGGCAGGCTTGTAGCAGAGGCTGCCGTGATCTCCGACCATGACATCTCTTGATCATCCAGAGGCGATTAGATGCTTTCAGTCGCTTTGTGATGCTTGTCAGGAACTCACTGATCGGCACCACAGTCCATCGGAACTACGGCTATATGCCGATGGATATATTCATGCTTTAAGACGCAGTGGTCAATTAGACACAAGGGAACAAGCAAGGTTTGAAGCCCTTGTCGAGCGGTGGATTCTGGATCCTTCCAGTTTTATTGGCCCAGATGGCGATCTGAGCACCCTTTATCTCAATAAAGAAGCAGGGTGGTAATTGTGCCTCACCCACTTCATTCAGTTGCTCTTAGGGTCAGTTGATTAGGGCAGGTTTGGTTTCCCGTTGAGTTCTACGAATTAGTGCTGATAGGCCTTGATTGGCGAATAGAAAAGCCCCCGCTGCCTTAAGTGGGCAGCTCAGTGCTGTGCAAATAAAAACCGTATGATCCCCATCACTCAGGCCCAGCGCGTAAAGCGAGGGTCTTTTTTTGCGAAGGTCTCCTGCTCAGCCAGCAGGGTGAGAAGGTGGGCGGCTGCTTGATTGCTATGTGGCTGGCAATGCAGTATCAACTGGCATTGATAGTTGGCTGTTAGCGAATAGCGTCGCCAGGATTAAAGGGAATGTTGCCCGGTCAATCTTGGTCATGACTGAATGATTCGTTATCCAAATTTTGGTAGGGCCCCTCATTCCACGGCCCCCTAGCAACCTGGCAATGTGTCTGACATGCCCTATTGCTTTGTATCAAGTTCTAGGTAAGTGCAAGATCGGCGTCATTGGTGTTCGCCGCCCCAAGCAGAAGATTTGAGTTTTTACTGATCTTTGCCTGTGCAAAAAAAGCTGGTCACCCACTTTGGCGATCTTTTTATATGCCGTGATTTTCTAGCTGGCCAGAGTGATCTCAAGCTTCTCTTTTAGTTCACCTGAGTTGTACATTTCAATCAAGATGTCTGATCCGCCGATGAACTCCCCTTTGACGTAAACCTGGGGAATAGTTGGCCAATTCGAGTAGTCCTTGATGCCTTGACGAATTTCCATATCGGATAGCACATCAAAGGTTTCGAAACTAATGCCAAGGGAATTAAGAATCTGCACAACATTGTTGGAGAAGCCACATTGAGGCATCAACTTTGTTCCCTTCATGAAAATCATGATTGGACTCGACTGGATCAGGGTTTCTATGCGTTTCTTAGTGTTGGGATCCATGGCTAATTAGGGATAAGAAGGTTTCAGTTGGGAGTAGCAGTGCTCAAAGCCAGTGCATGGATCACTTCATTGGCGAGTTGTTCCTTGAGTGCTCCATAGACCAGCTGATGCTGATGGATTCTTGAAAGGCCAGCAAATGCGTTTGAAATTACTTTCACTTGAAGGTGGTCACCACTACCTTTTAGGTCCTCAACTGTGACCTGGGCATCAGGTAGGGCCAGCCGGATTGCCGCCTCTACTTCATTGGACTGAACCATGTAGATGAAGGGTTGCTCGAAAGATTGATGTTGACAGATTCAAACTAAAAGTTGACTCAGTCGGAGGTCTTCAGCTTGGCACCGGCATAGGGGGTTTCTACGAAGCCCAGTTCTATAAGGCTTTGATAGGCCTTCTGGCCCTCGGGGCGGGCCGGCGACATTAGTTTCACTACTTCGATTAAAATTGGCACCGCTATTTCTGCTTGGTTTTGTCGGCGGAAAAGTGCTGCAAGGCGTAGGTTGGCCTGAGCAAGTAAAGCCAATGCTTTACGACCCTTTGCATCCGTTTCACGGGGAATACGAGCATCAAGACCACGGAAGGCTCCGCTGAGGTCTCGATAAAATGACATTAGTTGTTTTGATGCATCACGGGCGTTGTCATAGTCTTTTCTTGCCTGAGTCAGATTGCCGGCGGCTACAGCGGCATCACCTTGATCTAGCAGATTTTGGACGGCAGTCACATTGAAGCCGTCGCTCCCCTGGGCAAGCACCTTGTCAGTTGTTCGAGTTGGTACTTGAGCTAGTGCTGAGCTAGGCGATAGAGCAATTCCAGTGCAAAGTGCAAAGGCCATTAGCGGAAGGCGACAACTCATTAACTCAAGAACAGATGAGAGGAACTTTAAGTTGCTTTCTTGGTACGTCCGACGGCCTGCAGGGCAGCTTGTTCAGCTGCATGCATCCCTGCTGATAGCTCAGCATTAAAGCTTTTGATCGCTTCCCGACCATTTCCTACTGCTTTCATTGGTTTCTCGAAGCAAATTGATGCCCTCCCACAGGCCTTTGGAATGACTTCGCTATAGCCAAGACCAACTGGCACTACTTGAACCTCTACTTTTTGGCTCTGAGCAAGCTGGGCCAGACGTGCCAAACCTTGATGCAGCCTTATGGGTTCTTCGTAGCGATTGATCTTGCCTTCAGGGAAGACCACTACCTGTTGACCATCGGCCATGAGGTCTATGGCATAGCGCAGGCTAGTGAGTGAAGGCCTGGACTGATTTACCGGGAAGCATCCCAAGCGATGAAGGAACCATCCCTGTAAACCCTTCATTTCGTCGAGGGTAACCATGAAGCGACAGTCTCTACCTGTCACCCGACGACCAGCGGCCAGAGGCAACATCAATGCGTCCCAGCGGGATCTATGGGTTGGAGCTAACAACACAGGCCCTTTCATGGGCAGATTTTCTTGACCTAGAACGATGCGCTCATGAAAATAGTTTCGCAATACGATGTCTTGCGTTGTCACCATCGCCAAAGGTGCCAAGAAGGGGTCTATACCAAGACCCAGGGCATTTTCACGAGTCGCAAGGGCCGAGGACACCGTCTCTAGCGATTTCAAACTTCTGAACTTAAAGGCCTTGAACGCATTAATCAAATGCTGATTGGGCAGTTAATGCGGCGGCCAAATTGTTTAGACGACAGATTTCGGCAAATCCTGCTGAATAGGATCAGGTTTGTTTTACTTTTTTCATGGCAAGCCTCGGGGTCAACATCGACCACATTGCCAACGTGCGCCAGGCTCGCCAAACCGTAGAACCTGATCCAGTCCCCATGGCCATGTTGGCGGAACTTGGCGGGGCTGATGGCATCACAGTGCATTTGCGAGAAGATCGTCGTCATATCCAGGATCGTGATCTAGATCTGCTTCGCAAGACAGTGCGTAGTCGTCTCAATTTGGAGATGGCTGCGACTCCAGAAATGCTTGGAATCGCTTTAAAGATCAAACCTGACATGGTGACTCTCGTGCCAGAAAGACGAGAGGAGGTGACGACAGAAGGCGGCCTTGATGTTGTGGCCCAGGAGTCCTCTCTCAGAGATATTGTCGATCAGTTACAGACTGCGGCAATCTCAGTCAGTTTGTTTGTGGACCCTGACACACAGCAACTGCAGGCATCCTTTAGTAGCGGCGCTCGCTGGGTGGAGCTCCATACAGGGGCCTATGCCGAAGCCTGTTGGGCGGAGCAACCCATTGAACTAGCACGCTTAACCGAAGCAACAGCAAGGGCCCGCAGTCTCGGTTTAAGAGTGAATGCTGGTCATGGCCTGACTTATCAAAATGTTGAAGCTGTTGCTGCTATTGAGGGGATTGAAGAACTTAATATCGGTCATACGATCGTGGCTCGCTCGATCGCGGTAGGTCTGCAAGAAGCGGTGAGAGAGATGAAGCGTCTGGTACAGAATCCTCGACGAGACCCCCTATTCGGAAGTCAGTAAGGATGAGCAAGCATTATTTTGTCGCTGCCAGTGAACGGTTGCTCACTGAACACACCATGCAGGAGTTGCTGCGAGAACGCACGCGCCACTATGACGAGTTAAAGAAACCAATCGATTTTTGGTTGATATCCAATCCGGCCTTTTTGAAAGCCTCTGAACTTGCTGACTTGAGCAAAAAGATCCCTCAACCTGCAGCAGCTGTGATCTCTACCGATCAAAACTTCATCACCTTTATGAAGCTCAGATTGAAGTTCGTAGCGCAAGGTGAGTTCGAGGCCCCAAGCCCGAATATCCCTGATCCTCTTGCTGAAGCCTGATAAAGGCTCTTTAGCATCAAGCACTCAAAATCTGAATAGGCCTAGAAAGCTGCGACTGCCAGAAGCGTTTGATTTAGTGGCAGGGTCGTCCTGTTTGTAACGGGGTTTGGTCTCGCCGATGGTGATTAGGGCCTCTTTCTCTTTCCACCAGATCCAGTCACGGATTGGTGGTGTTGTCATTAAATCTTCACGGGTAAGACCAAGGCCAAGCTTGGCTGAGGCCCCTAGAAGTACGTCCAGCATTGCTTCTCCATCCTCGCAACGCGCCAAAGCCTCATTGGTGCTCTCAGCACCATTTAGGGCTTTTACGAGCAAGTCCACTCGTTTGATAACCGGCAACGTGCGTGGATCCAAATCAGCCACCTCAAGATTATTCACCGTACGCAGTACCAATGACATATGGCTATAGCCCAGTCAGAATATTGAAGAGAATGTTTCTCTGATGGTGAATTCACCCTACGAATGTCATTGGGTGATTGGAGACGTACATGGCTGTTATGAATCCTTGTGGCAGCTACTCGAGGTGCTTCCTAGCTCCGCTCAGCTTGTCTTTTGTGGAGATGTGATCAATCGAGGTCCGGCCATCGAGGCCACCATGTTGCTTGTTTGGGAACTGGTCTGTAATGGTCGGGCTACTTGGTTGCGAGGTAACCATGAACAGCATCTGATCAATTGCCTGGAGGCAGATCATCCAGATGGCCGAGCTGCGTTGCTGGCGATTGACACTTACAGGCAATTAGGTGATGACCTGGCTCGAGAGTGGCTTGGTCGGTTGAAGGAGCTTCCTCTTGTTTACAAAGCCAAGGAGTGGATTGCCACTCACGCTGGTTTAGATCTAAATGGCAATCCTGATTTGAGCATTCGCAAGCGATTCTGGGAGGATTACGACGGTCGCTATGGACGCGTGGTCGTTGCTCTTACCCCTCGTCCCCAGGTGGAGCTTCATCGTCATATCGTGATGATTGATACGGGTGCTTGTTATGGGGGGCTGCTCAGTGCCTATTGCCCAGAACGTGATGAAGTTGTTCAAGTCTGCGGTGATCATCCTTTGAATCGACGTCGTTTAGATGATGTCGACAAGCTCAAAGAGGCATTACCTCGAGAGACGACTACATCATCATCCCTGGTTTCTGTTAAGCCTTGCTGACGATCTATCGCAGCAACAGAGCAGAGTGGTTAGCTCGAGTGTTAGCGGAGCAGCTGCGTTTGGCACCACCAGGTCTATTCGACTCAGTGGATGTCGTGGTGAACACCTGGCCCACAAGCCGCTGGTTGGCAGAGCAGTTGGCAAGCGTGAATGGCATTAGTGCTTTGGTGCGATTCCCTTTTCCAGGATCACGCTTACGGCAGTTGGTTCGGATGGTATTGGGGATTGATAGTGATGCTGAAGATCCTTGGCGAGCTAGTCGGCTCGTATGGCCTCTGATTGATGTATTGCCGCAGGTTTTACAGACAGAAGAAGCTGCGCCATTAAGGGAGTGGATTAATCGTCAGCCATCCCAGCCAGGTCAGCTGAACCGGGAGCAATGGCAACTGGCAAGAAGCATTGCCGATGCATTCGACGACTACGCCCTATACCGCCCGCAGTTGATCCATCAATGGTTGGAGGGTGGTGAACAGCTCTCCACTTCTTCTCAAGAGATTCCATCGCAACTGCGCTGGCAACCGCAGTTACTGCGCTTATTGGCAGAACGCTTGGATGTTGAGCCGTTTGGACTCCAGGTGCACAGGGCAGTTGCAATGCTGCGAGGTGGAGTTCATCACGCCAAGGCATTGCCAACTCAACTGCGGCTTTTTGGCTTGAGCAGTCTTGCTCCGGTGCAAATGGAGTTAATCCAAGCCCTCTCAGGGGTGATGGACGTGCAGATGTTTTTGCTCACGCCTTGTCCAGATTTATGGCAGCGTTGCCGTAGTAGAAGGGAGGCTTTAGGCCATCAATGGACCGAACCAGCTGATGGCTCCTGGTTGCTTCAAGCACCGCGGTTAGAAGCCACGCTTGGACGAATGGGTGCAGAATTTCAGCAGTTATTAGAGGGGAGCGGTGAGAGTCAGCTAGGCCAGTGGCAGGAGGGTGATCTTTTTGCCGCACCGGCCACTATGGCCTGTGAATCAGGAACAGAACCCAACCTGCTCGAGCTGCTTCAGCAGCAGCTCGTTTCACCAGAGGATCAACAACCTT
>JASLWC010000024.1 GCA_030741055.1 Prochlorococcaceae cyanobacterium ETNP18_MAG_14
AAGCCACTGGCTGCTACTCCCGTGGCCTGTCCGAATTCGGTAATCGAACGCTCAAACCATTCCTCTCGCAGAGTGAATCTTGCAACCACCAGCATTATTAATAGATTCCATGTCAGTCCTGTTACTGATAAAACGGTCAGTGGCAGCCAGTCGTGTTGCAGTAGTGGCAGGTTCAAACTTGCCATTGCGGTGGTGATAAGCAGGTCGGTTGCCAGGATGCCGATTTCACGTTGTAAGAGCTGTGATACCCACTGTGTTTGGCCTGATGCTTCCAGAGCCAGACGGATCAGTAGCGAACCCGCCAGTGCTAATGGAAATACAGGAAATACGTGAATCACCTGACCGTAGAACTCTCCCAGCCAAGGGGCTAAAAGTTTCAAGCCTGCAAGCATCAACACTCCGCATCCCACGGCTGCTCCGGCAAGGGCCAGATTTACTGCCAGTTGGCGGAGCTGTTCACCCAAACTTGTTGTTTCTTCAACAGCTCCGGTTGCACCTGATTCTGTTGGGCTATGGGAGACGACCCAGCCACGCCAGCGAGCAAAAACCACCAGGGCACTGCCTAGAAGGGTTGATGTGAGCAAGCCCACTGTTGCCATCGCCAGGCCAAGATCCTGTCCCCCCGGGAAGCCCAGATTGCGAAAACTTTCACCCATTGCTGCAGCTGCGCCATGGCCTCCTTCAAATCCCACTTCAATCAGGCATCCCATCAGCGGATCTACGCCTAGCCGTGGAATTAATACCAGTAGGACTACTGCTCCCCCAACTAAATATTGACCAAAACCAAGCATCATTCCCAGTGTGGCCTGGGATGCCACTGGTTCCCATAAGCCATCTCCTCGCGGCAGGGGACGACCCAGCATCAACGTCGCGAAGACCAGGGTGAGCAGTGGTGTTGGTAGCTGAGTCCAGATATCCGTAACGCTTTGGGGCATTAGCGGAAGGGGGCCATAGGGTCCGAGCAGTAGCCCTGCCAAACCTGCCAAGAGGGCCATGGGAACACCTAAACGCTCCAGCCGCAGGGCGGGCTCCAGCCTTCGCCCTAGGCTCAGAAGCAGAGCCAAAACACATAGAAGGCCAAGAGCTAGCACCACACTGGTTAGTGAGGTGACATGGAGCAGGCTTTGGAAGCCGTTAACCATTGGAGCCGTGTTGTGGCTTTAGATCAAAGCAGTGGTTGAAGATGTGTTGTATGCCTTGGTGGACTTTGATATCTATTGGGTGACGAGGGAGGGTATGGCACTGCATGCAAAAGGCTGCATTTTCATCGCCCCTCTTTGGTCTATAGAGCTGCCGCATTCGCTTAGGGGGCACGACCTCAATGTCGGTCTTTGCAGCTCTTAACTCTAGAGTTCTGCCAAGCTACTGTTTGGGAAGTTCACGCTGTAGAAGGCAATTCCTTCTGCCTCCCAACCCTGGTCGAGCCATTGTTCTCGTTGAGTTACAGAGCTGGTTACTGCATGTTTACCTCTTGGGGAAGTCATCTGCCATATGGGATCAAGGCCTTCTAGAGGTTTGTCGTAAGCGGTAAATACAGCACCCTCATTTATGTAGCCAACCTGCTCTAGATGCTGGATTTGATCAAGATCTGTGATGTAGAGGCTGTTGTCGAAATATGCGTGTTTGAGTTCATATACATCGACGACATAGCTGTCAACAGGATTGGTCGCAAAAGGTACATCTATTAGCTCCCAGCTCTCGGAATCAACAAGATCTTTAGCAATAGAAGAGCTGCAGGTGAGTCGCCATTCACCGGTGATTGGGTCTTGCAGTCGGAAGGCAACAGCAAGATCATCAGCATTGTCGTAATCGTCAACGTCTTGGGATGCCCAGCTCACCGTTGCAGGATCTGTTATTGCAAATTCAATGGCTAAGGCTTGGCCTGGTGAAGGTTCTGTGTAGCGGTACTCCGCCAAAGGTTCTCTCCCAGGTCCGCCAGGGTTGTAGATCGGACTATGGGTACCAAGTTGTGGTTCAGGAAGGATAATTTCCTCTAAAGATTTAATTGCCTGCTCACTTGATGCTTTTACGATTAAGTCGAACTGGTTATCATGATCTTCTGAGTAGGTGTACTCAGGATCTGCATTTAGTCCATCGCCTAGATCAGCAATACCCATCACTTTGAGCTGACCACCTTTTACTTGTATCCATTGACCGTCACGGTCAATGGTGACTTCCTTATTATTGCGACCTTTTGCTGTTAGTTGGAAAAACTTCTCGAACTGCTGGGGCTCAAAACCACTCACTCCATCAGCTGAGAATCCGCCGGATGTGAATAGGCGAAGGCGGTAAAGATTTTCTTTCTCGCCGTAGTATTCCACTCCATGATTTGCGCCGATTGAGAGGCTGATGGGCGCGTAGTCTCCAGCTATTGATAGTTTGCTCAGCTTTGCTCCAACAAGGGTTGGACCATTAAACGAGTCGTAGGGATTGCTGCTTTTATGGCTGAGTCCGGTGCCATTAACCAGCCCCTCAGGTGTGATTAATTGCAAAGGTGTTTCGCTTGTCACTACTTCAAATTGTTCAGGGTGCACCGCCTCTGGGTGATT
The DNA here is from genome assembly GCA_030741055.1 of Prochlorococcaceae cyanobacterium ETNP18_MAG_14. Lineage (GTDB taxonomy): Bacteria > Cyanobacteriota > Cyanobacteriia > PCC-6307 > Cyanobiaceae > Prochlorococcus. The sequence goes on from JASLWC010000024.1 coordinate 2,550, forward strand.
GGTTGGCAGGCGATTGCCGAAGTAGCCAAAGGCCACTACTGTTTGACGCTCATTGAAGTCATAATTTGGGTTCTGTGCCACATAGAGTGGCGTTACTATTTCGCCTGTATTGAGATGGATGCGGAAGTTTTTAGGTTGAACGGTGCTCGGTAAAATTGGGTGACTAAATTCGATTGGCATTGCATCCATATATGTTTGCGTTGGTGTTGTATTGCTAAATCCGCTCAGTTCGATGCCAATAGGTGCAACGCCGCTGGTGATATTGCGTAAGGGTGCGGGGGGATTTGACCCCACGAGACTTTGAATAATGCCTGCTCCATGTGCTTTTGCTAGGCGGATTTGATTTTCACTGAGCAGTCCAGGGACTCCCATAATTCCTTCGAATCCGTATCCAGCAGCTAAGATTTTCGGGTCACTATCTACGCCACCGTAAATATCAGCATTGATCACAATATTGCGTTGTAGCTGCTCGTAGGCTGAGGCTTGGCTCATTGATGGATGCCTAGGTAGCTTGAAAGTCTTGACTGTAATCAATAAGTGAGAATCCTGGTTGTCGATGACAAGCTCGTCAAGGCTCTTTTTTGCTGCTTAATCTTTAATATTATGCCTTTTTTGGATTAATGTGTTAGTGGAAAGCGCTTGATATCTTCGAGTCAGTGGTGTGGTTGTGGTTGCGCTCGTTGGATCAGTGCTCAACGCTTCTTGTTCGGGGTTGGTTGAGACGGCTTGAATGATTGGTGTGTTTTCCGTTAACCAGTCAGGATTAGGCAGTGCACTATGAAGCGCGCCCTTAAGCAAATGGTTAATGGCTCTGTTCCTGTCGATGCCGTACACATCGCAATAATCATCGAGGCAATCGAGAACGTCCGCTGGTAGTGAGATTTCAATTCGCGTTGCTATGGGGCGATTCTCATGGGGAAGGCTCATCAGTTCTTGGCTTGAATATGTATTTCCGATTCTCGTAGCAAAGCTCTATCAGCAGGCTAGGAAGAGTCTGGTCTTGTGCAAAGCACAGGCATTGCTATCAAGACACTCACCACGATGAACTCAGTAGGGTTGTGACGGCTTTCTGGGATCGTTGCCCGATCGGCGCTTCCTGGGCTGAAGCTATTAGCTGTTGAGAGCAGCTTTTACACCCTGCAGGAGATCTTTGCCCCTTGGACATAATCGAAGCTGATGTGGTGATTGTGGGCGGTGGCCCAGCTGGCTGCACCTGTGCGCTTTACACATCGCGCTCGGATCTGAAGACAGTCATCCTTGACAAGAATCCCGATGTGGGAGCCTTGGCGATTACCCATCAGATTGCCAATTATCCAGGCGTTTCGAGCGAGATGAGTGGCGAAGCGCTTTTGGCTTTGATGCGCGAGCAAGCCGTTTCCTTCGGCAGTGATTATCGACGTGCCCAGGTTTTTGGTGTGGATGTCAACGGTGAATGGAAGACGGTGTACACCCCGGAAGGAACTTTTAAGGCAAAGGCGCTTGTTGTTGCCACTGGCGCCTTGGGGCGACCAGCTTCGTTTAAGGGCGAGGCTGATTATCTTGGTCGTGGCGTCAGCTATTGCGCTACCTGTGATGGCGCCTTCTACAAAGGCCGTGAGGTTGCGGTTATAGGGGTTAATAAAGAGGCGATTGAGGAGGCAAATGTTCTTACCAAGTTCGCTTCCACAGTGCATTGGCTTACCACTAGTGACCCCAAGGAAGAAGACCTGCACGCGCAAGCGTTGATTGCTCAGCCCAATGTTCGGCACTGGAGCCGCACTCGTTTGATGTTGATCGAGGGAGATGAGGCTGGCGTGACCAACATCAAGTTGAAAAACCGGACTCAGGAGACGGAGCAGGCCTTGGCAGTTGAAGGGGTGTTTGTGTATATGAGTGGTTCTAAGCCGATTACCGATTTTCTAGGTGATCAGGTGGCCTTCAAAGAGGATGGAGGCGTAGTGGTCGATGATTACATGGCTACAACGGTGGATGGAGTATGGGCTATTGGTGATATTCGCAATACCCCTTTTAAGCAGGCGGTAGTGGCTGCATCGGATGGGTGTATTGCAGCAATGGCGATCGATAGGTTCCTTAATAGCCGTAAAGGGATTCGCGTTGATTGGGTGCACCAGTAAGCAGGTATTTGAGCCCTGGTTCTTGTTGCGTTGGCCTATTGATTGATGGTAAGTTTGTCTAGATAAGACTCGCTCAATTAGTGAGCTCAGGGGCTTGATTTAGTCAATGGTTGTTGGATGTATTTGGTGGATAAGGTTGGAGAGGCTTGTCTGCTAATTGGGTGAAAAAGGTTTGATTATGCTTCTAATATATATCGACTATTGGCCAAGCCTATTTAATTATTCTTTCTCATGGCCACATCGCATTGCATACGGAAGGCATCTCTTTCGCTAATATCTCTCTGCATTTGATTGCAACATCTTGGTGTTCTTTTTGGGTGCCATTTGCAGATCTGAGATCGATATAATGAAGCCAAGACCTGACGCTCCCTGCCATGTAGATTCGCGTGGGAGTGGCCAGCGGAAGAACTTCTCTTGCGCACTCCTTTGCTACGCCCGCTGCAAGCATTTCTTGGTATAGATCGCGGCTTTGTTCAAACAATAACTTCGCTTTGGAGCTAAGTTTGGCTACTGTTTCTTTGTCAAGATCATCGATACTGCTTTGACGATTTTTCATATCTTGTCTGCGCAGGGAAGGTGGTTTTGCAAAAGCCATTGTTGATACATCAGCGTAGCGTTGGCTGAATTCTTGGAAAGAAAAACTTCGGTGCCTGAGGATTTGCGCTGCTATTGCTCTTGTTGTTCCTATTTCCATCACCACATGAGCCATTTCGAAGGGGCTCCAGTGACGATTTGTGATCAGATAGCGTATCAACTTCTCGCTATCAGGATTGTCTTGATTTGCAGGATTGGAGACCCTCGCGCAATAAGCAATCATTTCTTCTGCTTTGGGAGTGGCTGAGATTAAAGATACGCTTGTCATGGGTTTAATGGCAGAGAGATGGAATGCTTTGGGTCTGTGAATGGTCCCTGTTGAGTGATGTTCACTATTAGTGGTCTCCTATGGATTGCGATCAGAGATTGTCAGACTCCTATATAAATCAATGCATACGCTCTGGTCATTTCCCCGGGATATCTATCACTAACATGCTCTTGGTTGGCCCCCTGGCCCTTCATGGTTAATTTCATGCAAAGGTCTAGCAAAGTAGTTTTCTCTTGGCGGCTTTAATTTTTTGTGATTCTCGGATATCACCCGCTAGCCGGAGGTTCTGAGCGGGTAATTCAGGGCTCAGTGATCTTTGGCATCTCGGTCCAGGCTGCTAGCTCCTCGATTGATTGCACACCTTCTCGTCGCTGACCATCTGGGAGGATCCATGTGGGATAAGCACGAATCTCCGCTTTTCTGCAGGCTGTTGCCTGATCAGGTAGCAGTTTTGGTTTTGCGCATTCCACATAGTTCAGTAGTTCGCTGGCCTCTGGACCGAAATTGATTTTTTGCACTGAACAAGCCGGACAGCTCCAGGCCCCGTAGAACACCACTCCGATGTCATTGAGATGACGCACTAAGGCCAGTGGCAGTTGTTCTTTTGTTGATGTCTCTAGAGAATGCTCGTTGCTGCCGGCGCCATCTTCAGCTCTGGTTTCAGCTGCTTGCAGTCCGAGGTTTAGGCCTATGGCTGTCAGTAGGGCCAGCCATATCTTTAGGCCATGGTTGCTGCGCAGCATAGGTGAGCGAACCATGGAGGAGAGGAAGTTGGCTCTCAAAAACATACCCGCAGTGAGTGCGTTCGGGCTTCCCTCCATCGATCAGATCCCAGGAGTGCAGTTGAACTGGGAAACTTATTGGTATTTAGGGCCTTTGGCCAAATCAACGTTATGGCCGGTAGCGGCTACCGGGATTACTTCAAGGTTCTCGGAGTTGAGCGCAACGCCGATAGCGATGCAATTAAGCGAGCGTTTCGCAAGCTGGCGCGTGAATACCACCCTGATGTGAATCCTGGGGATTCCACTGCTGAGGCGAAGTTCAAGGAGGTGAGCGAGGCCTATGAGGTGCTCTCTGACCCAGACAAACGCAGCAAATATGAGCAGTTTGGCCGGTATTGGAATCAGGCCGGTGGCAGTGGAGCTGGAGGGCCTGCTGGTGCAGGTTTTGAAGTGGACTTCGGCCGTTATGGGAACTTTGATGATTTCATTAATGACCTTTTGGGTCGTTTCGGTGGACCTCAAGCTGCTGCTGGTTTTGGCGGTGGTTTCCCTGGTGGTGCAGGCTTCCCTGGTGGAGCTGGTTTCCCCAGGGGTGCTTCTCAGGTCCCTTTGAATCTTGATGCTGAGGCAACGGTAAAGGTGAGTTTTGCTGAGGCTTTTCGCGGTACAGAACGCACTCTTTCTGTGAATGAAGAACGCGTGCAGGTGCGGATTCCGCAGGGCGTTAAATCTGGCTCGCGCTTGCGTCTAAAGGGTAAGGGCAATCTTCAGCCTGGTACTGGCCGGCGGGGTGATCTATTCCTGAATATTGATGTACAACCGCATGCTTTATGGCGGTTAGATGGTGGTCAGTTAAGGGCTGATTTGCCCGTTTCCCTTGATGAACTTGCTCTGGGCAGCACTGTGGCCGTGATGACTCCTGATGGGGAAGCGCAGGTCACTATTCCTGCAGGTACACCGCCAGGACGCAGTCTGCGACTTAAGGGCAAGGGTTGGCCATCTTCTGCTGGCCGTGGTGATTTGCTGCTCACCCTCAGCCTGCAGTTACCAGAGCAATGGTCTGCTGATGAGTTGGAGCTGTTGAAGCAGTTGCAGCAGTCGCGCAGCATTGATCCTCGTAAGTCTTGGCTCCAGGAGGCTCGCCTCTGAGGCGGGGCCTACGATCACGACCTGGTTACGCGGTTTTAATGGATCTCACTTATCGCCCTCGTCGCCTGCGCCGAACCCCCGCCCTACGGGCTTTAGTGCAGGAGCACAGTCTTTCGGCTGCAGATTTTATCTATCCGTTGTTTGTGCATGAGGGAGCTGATGTGCAGCCGATAGGCGCTATGCCAGGCGCTAATCGCTGGAGTTTGGACCGGTTAATGGGAGAAGTCCAACGTGCCTGGGAGTTGGGCATTCGCTGTGTGGTCTTGTTCCCGAAAGTCGCTGAGGGCCTTAAAACCGAAGATGGGGCGGAATGCTTTAGCGAGCACGGTTTGATCCCCCGTGCAATTACACGGCTTAAGCATGAGCTGCCAGAAATGACGGTGATGACCGATGTGGCTTTGGACCCTTATTCCTGTGATGGTCATGACGGCATTGTGAGCGCCGAGGGTGTGGTGCTTAACGACGAGACGATTGAGCAGCTCACTCGGCAGGCTGTAGTTCAGGCTCGTGCTGGTGCTGACCTGATTGGCCCTAGCGACATGATGGATGGTCGCGTTGGCGCTATCCGTGAAGCACTTGATGATGAGGGTTTTGAGCATGTGGGGATCATCAGCTACACAGCGAAATACTCTTCGGCTTACTACGGGCCGTTTAGGGAGGCTCTCGATTCAGCTCCGCGGGCTGTAGGTAGTAAGCCGATCCCTAAAGACAAGAGCACCTATCAAATGGACCCAGCTAATGCCCGCGAGGCGATTATCGAGGCTCAACTCGATGAGCAGGAGGGAGCAGATATCTTGATGGTGAAGCCTGGCCTGGCATATCTAGATATCATTCATCGTTTAAGGGAAGAGTCGGATTTGCCGATTGCGGCTTACAACGTCAGTGGTGAGTATTCGATGGTGAAGGCCGCGGCAGAACGGGGCTGGATCGATGAGCGGGCGGTGGTATTAGAAACTTTGTTGAGTTTCAAGCGAGCTGGTGCTGACTTGATCCTCACTTATCACGCTTGTGATGCAGCTGATTGGTTGTTGAAGGGATGAGTGGATTCTTTTAGATTTAGTGGGGCAAAGCAGCATTGAAATGAGCTCTCAAGTTATGAGCTCTGAGGCCTCTATTGCTTCGGTTGCAATTGAGGACACTCTCAATTTGCTCGAGTGGCCTCGTTTATGTGAACACCTCTCTGGATTTGCCAGCACCGTTCAGGGCCGTCATCAATGCAGGATGCTGGAGTTGCCTACTGATTTGTCTGTGAGCCGCTTGCGGTTGGCAGAAACATTAGAGATTGGAGCTTTGGATGGCCTGATTGATGGAGGCCTCAGCTTTCAGGGTGTTCATGATCTCGGCAAGATCTTGATTCGTTGCTCAAAAGGTGGAGTGGCATCTGGTGAGGAGCTGCTGGCTGTTGCAGACACCCTCTCAGCAGCCCGCCACTTGCGACGACAGATTAATGATCCAGAGCTTCGTCCCGTCACCACGGCTCTGGTAGTGGAGGTTGCCACTCTGCCGGAGCTAGAGCAGCGACTCAAATTTGGCTTGGAAGAGGGTGGTCGGGTTGCTGATCGCGCTAGTTCAAACCTCGCTGGCTTGAGACGCAAGTGGCAAGGCTTGCGTCAGGAACGTCGCGATTGCTTGCAGGAGGTGTTGAGGCGTTTTGCTTCCATGCTTCAGGACACTGTGATCGCAGAGCGCCATGGTCGGCCTGTGCTTGCGGTGAAGGCCAATGCAGCGTCGCAGCTTCCTGGACAGGTACACGACAGCTCAGCTTCTGGTAGCACAGTCTTTATTGAGCCCCAGGTCGTTATCAGCCTGGGTAATCGGTTGGCTGAATTGGAGGGTCGCATCCGCGAGGAGGAGCAGTTGGTGTTGGCGGAATTAAGTGCGGAGGTGGCTGAGCACGTTGCCTCGCTTGAGCATTTGGCGGCGGTTCTACTTCAACTTGATCTGGCCCTGGCTCGTGGCCGTTATGGACAGTGGCTTGGTGGCGTACCCCCTTCGCTTTCTGCTGAGCCTGAAGCGCCTTTCAGTCTTCAAGAGCTGCGACATCCTTTATTGGTTTGGCAGCATCGACATCAACAAGGAGCCGCTGTGGTGCCGATCAGCGTGGAGGTCTCCTCCACGTTGAGAGTGGTTGCCATCACAGGACCCAACACCGGTGGTAAGACAGTGACTCTTAAGAGTGTTGGCTTGGCTGCGTTAATGGCTCGAGCTGGTCTCTTGTTGCCTTGCAAAGGTTGTCCATCAATGCCCTGGTGTGCTCAGGTGCTTGCCGATATTGGCGATGAGCAGTCACTGCAGCAGAGCCTTTCTACATTTAGTGGCCATGTGAAGCGTATTGGCCGCATCCTTGAAGCTTTGCTCGAGATGCCTGGTCCCGCTCTGGTGCTCCTAGATGAGGTTGGGGCGGGGACAGATCCGAGTGAAGGTGCGGCTTTGGCCACAGCGTTATTGCGCACTCTCGCCGATCGGGCTCGCCTCACGATTGCGACAACTCATTTCGGAAAACTGAAGGCGCTCAAATACGGCGACGCTCGCTTTGAAAACGCTTCTGTGGCCTTCGATAGCGAAACGATGTTGCCTACCTATCGGTTGCTATGGGGAATACCTGGCCGTAGTAATGCCCTCACCATCGCGAGCCGGCTTGGCCTTGATGATGCGGTGATTGCAAGGGCAAAGGAATTGCTGGGACCTTCCGGTGATGGGGAGGTGAATGAAGTAATCCAAGGCCTTGAAGAGCAGCGCAGCCGTCAGCAGGCCGCGGCTGAGGATGCCGCTGCTCTGTTGGCACGAACGGAATTACTCCATGAGCAGCTGCTTAGTCGCTGGCAGCAGCAGCGCCAGCAGTCTGCAGAAATGCAGGAACGCGGCCGTCAGAAGCTGGAGAATTCCATCAGAGAGGGACAGCAAGAAGTGCGTAGGTTGATCCGTCGATTGCGGCAGGGGGGGGCAGATGGTGAGATCGCACGACGCGCGGGTCAGCGTTTGCGGCGTATTGAGGCCGACCATCGGCGTCAGCCTGAACGAAAACAGCACATCGGCTGGCGCCCTGAGGTGGGAGAGCGTATTCGACTGTTGGCGCTAGGCAAGGCGGCGGAAGTGTTGTCCATCTCAGGGGATGGACAACACTTGACGGTGCGCTGTGGAGTGCTGCGCAGCAGCGTGGATCTAGCAGCGGTGGAAAGTCTCGATGGCCTTAAGCCAAATCCACTAGAACAGGTTGTGAGGGTGCAGGTTCAATCCCAATCAGTTGGGGGAAGTGGCGCTGAGGTCCGCACGTCTGGCAACACTGTGGATGTTCGCGGACTGAGGGTGCATGAAGCCGAGGCCGTTGTTGAAGAACACTTGCGCAGTGCTAATGGTCCGATATGGGTGATCCACGGTATCGGCTCTGGCAAGCTCAAACGCGGGCTGCTTCAGTGGCTTGAAACTGTTCCTTATGTTGAGCGCGTCAGTGACGCCCAACAGACTGATGGTGGAGCTGGTTGCAGTGTGGTTTGGCTGCAATAGCTAGAGATTGGGCAATTGAAGTTTCTGCTCGTTTGAGCCTTGTTCAGTGTCCTTTGGGGTTGGTATTGCTATCGCTTCCCCATCAGCACGAAATAGCCTCCAGCTGCGTGGGTCTGCCTCTAAATGCACGATGCTGCCTACGACTACCGAGAGTTCGGGCGAGGCACGCAATTGAATTAGATAATTCCCGTCGACAAGCTTGCAGGTGATCAGTTGCTCATTGCCTAAGACTTCCAGGTGACTGACTGTTGCTGCAAGGTTGCGGTTGGTGGCAGGGCCAATGCGCAAATTTTCGGGCCTGATGCCCGCGCTGAGAGGTTGCCCCTCCCTTAGAGGCAGCAGTGCTTTAGCAATTAGTCCTTCAATCGCGAGGCGACGTTTGCCTAGTAAGAGTGTGTTACCTGGCCCGACAAATACCGGTAGCAAGTTCATCGGTGGACTGCCGATGAACTGCGCAACAAAGAGGTTGGAGGGCCATTGATAGAGCTCCATAGGGGTGCCCAATTGCTGAAGCTGGCCTTGATTCATTACTGCGATCCGATCGCTCATTGTCATGGCCTCTACTTGGTCGTGAGTGACGTAGATGGTGGTGGTGCCAAGTTGCCGCTGTAGGTCAACGATCTTGCTCCTTGTGCTGGTGCGAAGTTTTGCGTCCAGGTTGCTGAGTGGTTCGTCCATCAGGAAGACAGACGGTTGTCTTGCCATCGCTCGACCAAGAGCAACTCGTTGTTTTTGCCCGCCAGAGAGCTCTTTGGGTTGGCGATTAAGCAGTGTTTGAAGTTCCAGGGCTTCAGCAACTTCGCGTGTGCGGGTTTCGATTCGCTGCTCTCGGTTGGATGAGATTTGCAGAACTGGAGGTAAGTTGCGGGTGCTGCGATGTAACTGGTCTTGCAACTGTTGGCCCAGGGATCGCTGCCTGCTGCGCCGTAGTCCGAATGCCAAGTTTTCGCGCACGCTTAGGTGGGGGTAAAGCGCGTAGCTCTGGAAAACCATTGCCACATCTCTTTGTGCAGGCCGCAGTTTTGAGACAGGTTGTTCCCCTACATAGATCTCTCCGCTCGTAGGGGCTTCGAGGCCCGCGAGCAGCCTCAGCAGTGTGCTTTTGCCGCAGCCTGAGGGCCCTACTAATACAAGGAATTCACCATCCTTGATCTCGAGATCAAGCCGACGAATTACCTCCACAGACGGCTTATTCTTCCGGCCTGGGTAGGTTTTGCTGAGAGCTTTGAAGCAAACGCCGGCCACCCACAGATTCCCAATCAGGCTGATCCTAGGGTTGAAGCTTGGCCCAGCTGGACGCGTTCCTTGCAGTTCATTGATCAAGCTCGCATCACAGTGAGAGCCGGTCGCGGTGGCGACGGGATTGTGGCGTTTAGACGAGAGAAGTATGTGCCGGCCGGAGGCCCCTCTGGTGGGGATGGCGGCAATGGCGGCAATGTGATTCTGGAGGCGGATGCCAACCTTCAGACCCTGCTGGACTTTAAGTACAAAAGATTGTTCCCTGCACCTGATGGTCGGCGGGGTGGCCCGAATCGTTGTACTGGTGCCTCAGGCAAAGACTTGTTGATCAAGGTGCCTTGCGGCACTGAAGTGTGTGATCACACTACGGGCATTATTTTGGGCGACCTCACCAAAGCTGGTGAATTATTGGTGGTGGCTTTTGGCGGCCGAGGTGGCCTTGGCAATGCTCATTACCTCAGCAATCGCAACCGAGCTCCTGAGAAATTCACTGAAGGACGCGATGGGGAGGAATGGTTGCTTCAATTGGAACTCAAATTATTAGCGGAGGTGGGGATCATTGGCTTGCCTAATGCCGGCAAGAGCACTTTGATTGCTGTTCTTTCGGCAGCCCGCCCCAAGATTGCTGATTATCCCTTCACTACATTGGTTCCCAATCTTGGTGTGGTGAGCAGGCCCAGTGGAGATGGCACAGTTTTTGCTGATATTCCTGGTTTGATTGCTGGTGCGGCCCAGGGCTCAGGCTTAGGGCACGATTTTCTCCGCCATATTGAACGCACCAGGCTGTTGATTCATTTGCTGGATGCTGGAGCGGAAAATCCAGTTGAGGACATGCGGGTGGTTGAGAAGGAACTTGAAGCCTATGGCCATGGCTTGGTGGAACGGCCACGGCTGTTGGTGCTAAATAAACAGGAGCTGTTAGACGAACAGCGTCAACATGAGCTGGTTGATGCTCTTCAGGAAGCTAGTGGCAGACGATTGATTTTGATTTCTGCTGCCATGGGTCGTGGACTAGAGGGGCTGCTGGGGCAGGTATGGAAGGAACTCGATGTCTGAGGAGTCGGGGTTTGCGGGATCACATCAGTACTTGTGGGTAGGCGGTTAATTGGCCATAACGGGAGAGAAGCTATTTATTTCATGACCTTTTACAGCTGCTTTGATCAGCAGGGCCAGGTGATTGCCCGCTGCCAGACCCATCAGGAAATTGAGGTTTTGCGGCGCATGGGACGTCCTATTGCTGAAGTACGACAGATGAGGAATGAGGAGTCTGTCGTCTGTTCTCTCACCAGTAGTCCTTCTGATTTCAATGAGGAGATTTGAGCTGGAGGATTGTTGATTCCTGCTTAGTCCGCTCCAGCAGCTCATGAAAAAAGCGGGCTTGTGCCCGCTTGAGATGATTTCGTCGTTTCAAAGGCTTTTGGCCTGACAAATCAGTCGTCGTATACGCGACACTCAGGTTCATCTGGATTGGCATCGCAGAATAATTCCAGTGCATTGGGGTCGTGTTTATCACCAGGATGGTGCTCTTTGTATTCCTCAAGGGAATTGAGCTCATCGGTGAGATGGCGCACTTTGGCGTCATCTCCCTGGTCTTTGGCGGCTTGGATCTCAGAATGATCCTTTTGAATGTGCTCGTCGATGGATTTCATGGAGTCTTGGCCTGCGCCGGCCTCTGTCGACTGCCACACCATAAGCACATTGATCGCTTGCGCCATGAGGGGCCATTGATTTGGTTTTCTTTACAACACCATTACCAAGGCCGCTAGTGAGTGGCTGCTAGCTATTTGGGGAAAATGAGGTTTAGGTCATGGTACGGATCAGAGATCGGCACGAGCGTTGTTTTGTCGATGACTAGGTGCAAATGTTCTTGATCAACGAACCAGAAACGTTTGGCTATCTCTCTGAACAGTGTTAATGGCGGATTGGTCTGAGCTTTGCAGGTGTTTTGAAGTGGAAGTAATGCGCTCCCTCTTAGCTAGTCAGTCAGTGCTTTTGCTCTCATCGTTTAAGCCTGCGAGGCATTTGAGCACAACTGGCTGGTTTGGTCGCACGACTTATATATTCGTCGGATGGGTGATCAGATAACCCAGCAAGGTTTTGCAGATGATTACCGCCCCACTGCTATGAAGTTGGTTGAGATTTAGTGTGCACGGTTAAAAACGTCCCTCTAGAGGGGGATTCAGATACGATTCGGTCAGATTTAATGGGCAAAATAAGTTTTAAGCGTCACGATGGTCTGCTTGCTTCAGCATTGTCAGAACGCACAGCAGTTGAGGGAGAAATGCCACACCATTGTCGACGACGTCGCAGTTTCAAGGAGCTAGTTCGCTGAGCTCGAGCCAGCGTTCCTCTGCTTTATGCAGTGTTTCGATTAGTTCGGCCAATTGCTTACTCAGAACAGTTAAATCTTCACCGCCTTGAGCTATATCTGCCTCGAGGTCTGAACGCTGAGTCTCAAATAGCGGAATTTCCTTGTCTAGGGTTTCCAATTCACGCGATTCTTTGAAGCTCCTACGGCGCGTTTTTTTTGCTGCTGCTTTTTGAGATCCAGAATGTTCTGAGATTTGCGAGGCTGCTTGGGTTTGCCTAGATGAGCTAGATCTCTGAGAGGGTTTGTTGAGTTTGGCTGCGTTTGCTGCGTTTGGCTTTTGGTCTTGCCGTCGTTGTTGTTCAAGGAAGGCGCTGTAATTGCCTTCAAAACGCTTCAATCGACCATCTTCAAAGTTGAATAGGCGGTCTACGGTGCGATCGAGGAAATAGCGGTCATGAGAGACCACGACAACGCAGCCACGGAAATCTTCTAGGAAGTCTTCAAGCACGCTCAGTGTCTGCACGTCTAAGTCGTTGGTGGGTTCATCGAGTAGAAGCACATTTGGAGCCTGGATCAGCATTCGGCAGAGGGTGAGCCTGCGGCGTTCTCCTCCAGAGAGCTTCCCAAGTGGGCTGTGCTGTTGGGCTGGGGGGAATAGGAAGCGTTCCAGTAGCTGAGCGGCTGTTATTTGTTGCCCATCGAGATTGATTCGTGAGGCAGCTTCTTCAACAAAGTCGATCACCTTGCGCTCTAGGCCTTTGCCGCTGGCAATGTCCTCAGTGTGCTGATCGAGATAGCCGAGGTGCACTGTTTCGCCTAGGCGCAATTTGCCGTCGCTGGGTTGCCGTTTACCAGCGATTACTTCAAGCAGGGTTGATTTGCCAGTGCCATTGGCTCCGATGATTCCAACGCGGTCTTCTGGACTAAAGCTGTAGGTGAAATCATCGAGGAGCACAGGACTTTCGGGAGTGCCGTCAGCAGTGATCCGCAGGGTTTCAGCTTCGATGGCTAGCTTGCCTATCCGCCTGCTTATGTTGGCTATTTCCAAGGACCCCTGAACTGGTTGCAGGGGTTCTGTGCGCATCGCCTCAATTCGTTGTAGGCGAGCTTTCTGTTTGGTACTACGGGCTTTGGGGCCTTGTCGCAACCAGGCAAGTTCTCTTCTTAAAACACCTTTGAACTTGGCTGCAGTTGAGGCTTCCGAGGCTTCCTGTTCGGCTTTTTGCTGTAGAAAAGTACTGTAATTTCCGAGATAGTTTCGGGTTTTACCTCGATCGACCTCCACCATGCGATGCGTTACACGATCGAGTACGTAACGATCGTGGGTAACAAGCACCAGAGCACCTGGGTAGCGATCGAGCCAACTTTGCAACCACTCCACTGCCGCTGCATCGAGATGATTGGTGGGCTCATCAAGTAGCAGCACATCTGGCCTGGCGACCAAGGCGGAGGCCAGGCCCACGCGTTTGCGATATCCACCAGAAAGTTCTTCGACCGGCCGCTGCAGATCGGTAATGCCGAGACGTTGAAGGACCTCTTGGCACTGCTGCTCCAGGCTCCATGCCTGTGCATCATCCATGCGCTGGCTGAGTTGACCCAACTCAGCCAATAGCGTTGTATTACTAGGGTCGTGGGCCACAGAATTACTGAGTTCGTTGAAGCGCAGTAGCAGCTCCCTTTTCTCGCCGCACTTGGCAAGTACTTCTTGCAGCACCGTATGGCCAGGTTCCACGGCACTTTCTTGTCCTACTAGCTCAACTCGCAAGCGCGGCGAGCACCGCCTTTCTCCTTCACCAAGTGGTTCTAGTCCAGCGAGCACCTTGAGTAGTGTTGATTTGCCGGCCCCATTAGGTCCGATCAGTCCCAGGCGCTCCCCTTCGTTGATGTGCAGAGTGAGTTCGGCAAATAATGTGTTAATGCCGAAGTCTTTTGATGCCTCTATCAGGCTGATCAGGCTCACAGAGCTTGGTTGGCTTGTTGATTGCTTAGGTAAGTAAACACACTCTTATCACCGACGTCAGCAGCGGCATCCATGCCGAACTTGCGCAGGGCTAATACCAGCAGTAGCAAAGCAGCAGAGGCCAGTAATGCCATCACTACTTCTCCGCCCATTAATCCGCTGAGATGACCCAATAGGGCTATTGGAATGAGCAGTGTGAGACCAATTGCTTCCGGTCGACCGAAGCAGAAGAATTCTTTGAATCCCACTCCTGTCAATGCTGCGAATAGGGGACCTATCGCCAAGGTCCAAACTGGCTCTGCGTTGATCGTTGAGAGCATCGTGTTAGTGCCAACACTTAGTGCAATCAGTACGGCACCTAGGCAGCCCAGGGCCCATAACAATTGCAGTGCCTGATGGAGTGGTCGAAGGTAGATATGAATCCAGTGGAGTGCTAGGCCCAGGCCGATTGACATCGGCAGTAGCCATATCCAAGCCCAACTGGGTCCAATCATCAGCCATTGTCCAAGTCCCGCTGAGAAGGTCAATCCACAGAGCAGTAAAGCGAGTCGATATCGCTGCACCTCTAGTTCATCAGTGCGCGTGATGCTGTAAGGGCCGTAAACCCCTTCAAACTCGTTTTCTTTCAAGGAGGCATTACCTGCGGTGAAGGATTGTGCGTTATCGGTCATCGCTGATCAGGGGCCGAGGCATTTACTAGTTTGGCTAAATCAGGACCCGATGGAACGATATTGCTGGGATTAAGTGGAAAGAGTGCGCCAAAGTAATCCTGCCGCCAAGCATTTGAATCACAGGTTTTGGCTATCCCTGGGAGGGCTAGAAGCCTTTGACGCCAACGCCAGAGATTAGGGAATGCCCAGAGGGGCTGTTGACTGCAGCCAAATAGTGGTGCGTAAACCATCTCCCAGCGGATCAAGGTGGGGAACAGCCTGACATCGGCCAAGGTGAGTTTGTCCCCACACAACCATGGACCTTTTGTGGAGAGGCTGTGCTCCACTTTTGAGAGTGCTTCGAATAGTTCGTTGCAGGCCTGGTCATAAGCAGTTTGGTTGCGTGCAAAACCACATCGATAGACACCATCATTAACGGCTGGTTGTAGAAGTTCTTGCCAGCTGTTGATTTCGCCTTGAAGTGCTGTTGGGGCTAGGTCTGGAGCATCCTTGGCCGCGGGCCATAGGTTGAGAACTTCAACGAGCTGAGCACTTTCGTTGCCAAGTAGGCGTGGTGATTGGTTTGTTGTAGTGCCTGGATCCACTAGGGCTGGAACGGTTGCACGATGACTTGGTGGAGCGCCGCAGCGTTGGTATAAGGCAAGCAGAGACTCGCAGCCCAGCCAGTCTGGATCAAGCTGCCAACGTCCTGCCTTGTGGTCTGCGCGGGCTAGGAGCAGGGTGAGGCTGCTTTGCAGGTTGCGAAGTTCATGTACCAGCCAGGTGCGATGTGCCCAGGGGCAGCTTCGTCCAATGATCAGGCGTGGATATTGGTCTGCTGATCTGTTTATCAGCTCTTGCCTAGCGGGTAATTTGGCCTGTTGATGCTGGCTGGGGGGGCGCCGGTAGTTTCCCTTTGCATCTGCAGGAGCTAGGCCTCCCATTAATTGATTCCATTGCCAGTGCCAACCCAAACGGGCGGCGGCAACGACAGCGGGGGGGATCGACATAGTGGTTCCTTTTGTAGCTATTTTTAGCCAGGCTGAGGCTTGCTAAGGATTCTTGATGTCTCGCCTTAAGGTGCTTTTGGTGGCGGGCACTCATGGCAATGAAGTCAATGCCCCCTGGCTTTTTGATCAGTGGTCTGAGACGCCTGAGCTGATCAACACTCATGCTGTTCAGGTGGTGCCGGTAATTGGTAATCCTGCTGCCCGTGAGTTGGGCCGACGTTATTTGGATCGCGATCTGAATCGCAGTTTTCGGCGCGATTTGCTCAGGTGTACCAGTTCTTCAGATCGAGAGGTTGATCGTGCTAAGGAGCTGTTGAGGCTCTATGGCCCTCAGGGAGATAGACCCTGCCAGATCGCCATAGATCTGCACAGCACTACTGCGGCTATGGGTAGCTGTTTGGTGGTTTATGGCCGTCGACCGGCTGATCTGGCATTGGCGGCATTGATCCAAGCTCGGTTGGGTCTGCCTATCTACTTGCATGAGGGGGATCAAGACCAGCAGGGTTTTTTGGTGGAGGGCTGGCCATGTGGCCTAGTGATTGAAGTCGGTCCGGTTCCCCAGTCTTTACTTCATGCCTGCATTGTTGAGCAGACTCGCCTCGCTTTGGAGGCTTGCCTCGAAGCTCTGGGTAAGGTCTCATCTGGATTGCTGAGCTTCCCAGATCACCTCGTAGTGCATCTTCATCTGGGAAGTCTGGATCTGCCTCGTGATGATTTTGGCCGGCCTGCTGCAAGTGTCCATCCGCAGCTTCAGGGGCGAGATTGGCAGCCGCTTACAGCAGGTGCACCTTTGTTTCTCCAGCCGGATGGGGAGGTGATCAGATTTAAAGGTCGAGATTTTCCTGTTCCTGTTTTTATCAATGAGGCGGCTTACTTTGAAAAGCACATTGCCATGAGCTTGACCTCTCGAGAGCTATGGCCCCTGCTTAAGGAATGGCAAGAGGCCCTGCAGCAGATAGCTGGCTCTTAACGAGGTGGGCCGTTGTAGATGATCTGATCCACAGCTCTTCCGTCTGGGGCAATCTGAATTTCGGTTTCTATGGTTGGCGAACTGCCATTTTCTGACCAGCCTGGGGCGCCACCTAAAAAGCGATAGGTATATCCATCATTTGTGTTGCTAATTAGGCAATCGTCACCGCCAGTGCCAGTTGAAAACATACAAAGCGCTGGTTGATAAGTAGAAAGGCCACCGTTTTCTTTGATCGCAGTGCCACGGGCCAGGTTGAGGGCACGGACCTGGGAGTACGGAATTTGTTCTTGGGCCTGGGTCGCGATAGCTAGATCTGCCAGGAAAGGAGCTCCACTGAGAGCTATTACAAAAGAGATATTGCGAAGAGACATCGCTCACTACTTAAAGGATCTCATCTAATAGCAGGGCGCGAAGATCAATATGGCCCAACATCGCAGGGTTTCACGATTAGCAATCACCTAATAATTATCAATGGCTTTACGCACAGGGCCGTTGTAGGGAACGGAGAGAATGCGATCTCCATCGCTTGAGACAAATACCTCGGTTTCAAGTGTTGGTTCTGCTGGGTTGAGCTGTTGCCAGCCTGGAGAGCCGCCTCGAAATTCAAATCGAAATCCTTCGCTTGAGATGGAGACAAGGCAGGCTTTGGCCCCTGTTGAGTACATGCACTGATCTGCTCGGTAGTTATCTAGTCCTCCATTGAGTGCTTCTGCACGCATTCGTGCCAGGTTGGCTGCTTTTGGCTGGGCCAGCGGTAGGGAATTCTGAGAATGGGATATATCAGCCAACCCGACGAAAAGGATTGCCACAGCTAGAGGAGCTGTAGCTTTTAAGTGCCTGGAAATATTTTTTATGTCTGCCATGGTGTCTGCTGGTTCCTGGAAATGGTTGTCAGATTTGGTTTATTAGGTGTGATCGGATGTGCCAGAGAAGTCAACCGCAAGCCCATTGAATACGCGTCGATTGTTCTTTTGTGCAGAGAAGATCGCTGTCACTACCGTCATCCCAATAAACCCTTAGGCGAGCGTCAGTCGATTCCATGCGAAAGGTGATTGATTTAATAGGCCCAGCAGGACTTTTGCTGTTCGTGTCGATGGGAGAGGGGATGCTTTGTCCCACCTGACGCTCCAGTTGATCTAGTCGCAGTTCAAGTCGATTGATTGCTTCAGCTTGGTTATTAGTCCATGAGGTCTGATTTTTTCGGCAGCCTGTGATCGCAATCAGTCCGGCTGCCAGGATTAGGGCAGAAAAAAGAGCGGGTGCAGTTCTGTGCATGCAATCAAGAGCTGTGACCCACTACTAGTGGGTTCAGCTTGTATGTGCCAGTCTTTCGCTCCAGTAGACGATCGCGCCTTCGGCTTCTAGCTGATGGCGCCGATGGCGCGCCATGGCGACAGGCACAAGCTCCTCAAGGCGACATCCCTGATGCTGCCAGCAGATTAAAACCAAGCGCGCCTCCCAAGGCTCACTGCTGAAATCTTAAGCCTTTCTGAGGCTTTATCAATGTCAGCCAGCGGCCGCCATATTCCCGTTCCGCAACTTATTTACAGATTGCGCAATGTTCCTTTACGATTGATTTGGCTGGGTTTCTCCTGCCTTTGATAGTTGTCCCTTTGGGGGCTCTTTTTACTTAACTCATGACCACCACAATTCGCAGTGGTCGCCTTAGTAGCTG
>JASLWC010000025.1 GCA_030741055.1 Prochlorococcaceae cyanobacterium ETNP18_MAG_14
AAAGGCGGAACAATTCAATGTTTCGATAGCGACGAAGGCCGCCTATTTCAGGTTTGCTCAAGGTCTAAATGCCTATACTGCGAAGACCTACACGCAGCAAAATTACATCTTGACAATTTAGAGAGCGTAAAGACATTCTCTTCAATGATGCTGCCGCCTAGCGCACGTTCACAACCAAATGAGCTATGGCCATACCCACCACTTGCATTGCTTATAGAATGCGCTTCTAAAATAGAAAATAGTGGCAGCTCTGGCAATAGATCAGATGATACTAATATCACCGGATCTGATAATGACAGCTCACAAGAATCAGAGCATACTTGGGATGCCGTTGAAACTTACTTTGAATGCATCACAACTTGTTCACTTGATGACAGGGAATGCCTCACCCGCTGTGTTGAGCAGCTAAAAGAGGCTGACGAGTAGTAACTACTAGGGGATGCACTGACTCTTTGCATAACGATATACCTTGCCATAACCTACACTAGGGGATGCATTATAAAGCAACTGGTAACAACTAAGATCTATTATTAGCGAGGTTTCCCTTAGTAGATAGCGGTCTATATTCAAGAAAAGATCACCATCATTTTCTATAGTGTACGTTCTGTAGCGCCAGCGATCAGGTTAAGCCATTATTATATTGTTACTTCTGTTACTTCGACTTCGCGAACCACAAAAAACAACTAAATCTCTAAACTCAATATATAGGCACAAAGTCGAATCGTATAATATTATTGTCAAATGGTCCATGATCCCAGTTTTTCTTGTGCATGTTCAAGGAAGTCGCGATCACAGGCATAGAAACTTTCTAAAGCATCAATAGCCTGAGAATTAAGATCACCACGACTCAACATCCGGAAGGGATCATCAACATGATCTTTTGAAACATTTTCAGCCTTCTGTTGTATATATTGACCACTAGCATTACGCCACTGGTTCACCAACTCCCCGATCTGATTCATTCCTAAAATCGTCGTATACAGACTAGGGTCATTGCCAAGAAATCTAATCTGTGGAAGGGTATGGTGTGTCCACTCCAAAAAAGAACAGACCCAAGCATTTAACTCCAATGCAACTTGATTCATTAGATCACGAGGATCTGCATTATCATCAAGACTTTGAATGCCTAATTTCCTAAAGCTTGAATCATATTTAGCATGATTTCGATCAAATACAGACTGGTCTCCTCTGGCATGTATATTCAACCTCGCATTAATTAATTTAGTTGTAAGTTGATTTAAATGGCTTCTACAAGCTGATACGTATCGATCAATCGGATCACGCCAGATCGCAATCAGGTTTCGGTATTCAGCGACTGCACGCAATTCATTAGGCCGCAACCAATGGGTAAAAGGCAAAACAGCCCCATGCACGTAAGTAGATTCAAGTTCAGTAATATTGGTAATCGTTCCACTTGCCTGCAACCAGGCCCGTTTAAGCGAACTGCAACCATTCTTTGGAACCCACACATAAGCAGCATCAGAGCCCAGTGGCAGCAAAGGAGAAATGGTTTCGCCATTAAGCATGATCAGCTGCAGATCTAGCCAGCGTTCTTGATGGTCACAACGCAACCCAGGGATAGGATCACCAGGCTTGAGACGTAAAGTTTGAGACGGGTTGTCTTTCATCACTAGACGATCGAACCAGCCCTCACACCTGAGTGCAACTCAATTGTCTTTGCCAAGGAGAACATATAAGAAAAAGTCAATTATTAAATGATGAGCTTGACAGAGCTGTGCTTTGAATAAGCATCTTAAGAGCTGATTATTTCGGTTGACTCTCATCCCAGTACAACGAGGGCATCGAGAGAGGCTCTATCGCCTATTACTCGGATTCACCCTGCTGCTGCTCGCAAGCTTTGCCTTACCACCACAGTTCTATTGGTTAGGTCCATCTTGCTACTCGGTAATCTCAATTCTTGTCACCAGGCTACTGGCTAAAAAAGGCAGTCGACATATCTGGAGAGAACGGCTCTATCAGATGCTGGGATGGGTGGCATTAATAAGCTTATGGTTCTGGATACTCACACCTGTTCAGTGGCACTACACAGGTATTCCCCTGATCTGGAGTTGGATTGTGCTGGTGGGCTGGAGTGTGATTCGACTAGTGAAACAACTAAGCAGTGAACGTCAAGTAAGCGCAATGGTGTTGATGGGGGCAGCCGCTGGATACTTGCTCTTAGGTATCACCGCCGGCCTGGTGATGAATGCGTTGTACACGGTCGAACCTAATAGCTTTGAACTCATGCATCTAACCAGCCAGAGCATTACAAGCAACCATCACAACCTGCTTGATTCCCATGAGCGATTTGCGCAGATCAACTATTTCGCCTTTGTGTGCCTGACCACCGTTGGCTTCGGGGGCATCAAGCCGATCCTGCCAGCGGCACGAATGGTGAGCGTGGCCACCAGCATTGTTGGCCCCCTTTATCTAACTTTAATGATGGGAGTTCTAATCAGCAGATTCTCCAGCAACAGCAACAGCAAGAATTTTTGACAACAAACCAACTTCTGAAAAAATTAAACCCTCAAGACAAAAGCATCTGTAAGAGCAAATCAGTTCCCAACTGCTGAGATGAACCGGGCTCAAGTACTAGCACCTGTTTCATGCTGGTGAAGCCAAGATCAGCCAGTGGTGTCCTAGCCGGCATGCCACCTAAAAGCCTAGGAGCAACTACCACCGCCAACTCTTGAACACAGCCTTGCTGCAAGGCGGCCGCAGCCAATCCAGGCCCGCATTCCCACAACACACGGTTGCAGTCGCGTTGCGCTAGGGCTTCAAGCAAATCAAGCGGTTCAGATGCCGGCAGAGCAAGTAACTCTGGCCCCACTGGCAATTGAGTGTCTTGAGCAGCAGAAACTGCTGGGCCATGGGCAATCAGGGTGCGGGCCACAGCTGTATCCCAGAGTTGAGCTTCTATAGGTAAATCAATACTGCGACTTAGAACCACCCGCAGCGGTTCAGGATGCCGTTGCCCGCGGCTGGTAAGCAGCGGATCATCAGCCCGTAAGGTGCCGCCGCCAACAATCACGGCATCACACCGGGCTCGTAAACGATGCACCCAACTACGCGCCTGCGGACCACTAATCCACTGACTTGCGCCATTGGGCAGAGCCGTTCGCCCATCCAAGCTCATCGCCCATTTGAGAATGCCCCAAGGGCGCCCCGTAGAAATCCGATGCACAAAAGCCCGGTTCTGATCTGCCGCTTCGGGTTCCAAAACACCAGTAACCACCTCCAAGCCAGCATCCCGCAAGCGTTCAATGCCAGCGCCAGCTACACGAGGATCGGGATCCTGCATAGCTATCACTACCCGGCTAATCCCGGCAGCCAATACAGCCTCAGTGCAAGGAGGTGTTTGACCTTGATGACAGCAGGGCTCCAGGGTGACTACCAAGGTTCCACCTTTGGCCTGCGCACCAGCCTGTGCCAGAGCACCTACCTCCGCATGAGGCTGACCAGCACAAGCGTGAAAGCCCTCTCCCACCAATAGCCCAGAAGCATTTAGAACAACTGCACCCACCAACGGATTAGGACTAGTACCGCCTTCTGCTAGTGCAGCCAAAAGCAAAGCCCGCTGCATCCATGGCAGCCAAACAGCACTTGAAGAGGCAGTGGAATTCATCAACTATTTGGTAGCCATTGGCAGTGAGCGCCACTCAGCAACTACATAAGGAGGCACTGGCAATTCCGTAAATACACCAGGTAGCTCCATACGCAACGGGCGGTTGTTAGTTAGATCATCTAGTAAAGGTTGCGGATCAAATTCTGCTGCTGCTTCGCGTTGATCCTTTGCTAATTGCGGATTGGCCAATGTGATGTCATCAAGAGCCCAGTCGCGGCGGCCGGCATGCACCAGCAGCTTGGTGGGATGCTTGAGGCGAACCTTGCCGGGGAAACCAACTATCCGCAACACCACTGGCTCGCCCGGCAAACCCTGGCGATAGGCCACCACCTGCCAACTGTGATAGTCGAGATCACGAAGGGTCTCAAGGCTGCGTACAAATAACGTCTCTTCATCACTGTCATTGGCCAAAACATGCGCTTGGGCCATAGATGGGGTTAACAACAACAGCACAACTGCCAGCAATAAACAGATCAAAGCCCTCTTCAGCACAAGAAGGCCATGGAATCGATGCGATGAAGAAAGCTCTGCGCTGGCCATCACCTAGAGGTAGGTCTTAATAGCGTATGCAAAAACGCATCAGAGTAGATAGTTCATAGCGCACAGATTCACGTCAATCACTCAGCTATCAAACGCCGGTCGTTCGGCCCCTGGAATCAGCTGCCATCCCGTATGCGTTGCCCACAAGGCCCAGATCGCCATTGCACGTAAATAATGACAAGCCCTGTAGGTATTCACTGCCGTAATCGCCTCTGGGGTTCGGAACTGCAAACCACCGCCATAAACCTGATCAACCACTGCTAAACAGATGGCCGTAGCCGTGGATCCCTCACCCATCAATCGGTAGTAAGCCGCCAAACCGAAGTTGATACCGGTCCATACCTCCAAAGGATGAGTTCCCTTTGGATCAAGCGGCATACCATCACGGCATAAACCATTAGCTACGCCCAATCGCCCACCTTCAAAACGTTCAAAGCAAGCCTCTTTTATTGCATTCAAACTGCTGAGACTGCGCTGATCTGTAACCACAGAAGGCAAACCTAACAAGCGAGCATAAAAGTCACCACAGAGTTGATCAGCCATCACCACCGGAGTGCCACTCTCCGCATCGATCTTGTAATACTCCCCATTCCAGAGCAGCAGATCAAAGTTGGCACGTGATTGCTCAAGCCAACGACTGAACTGATGTTGCTCCTCTGCAGTATTGAGGCCTAACTCCAATTGCAACCGCTGCGCCATCGCCAAGGCAGCCTCAAGAGCTGCAATCCAAAGAGCACCGCAATAGGCGCTCACCCCTTGCAAGGGCCAATCATCAAAGGTCTGATCCGGAGCACCACCGTTATCGGGTAAACCATCGTTGTTGACATCAAACTGCTTGAGATAACTAAGGGCCTGCACTGCCGCTGGCCAACATTCGGCCAAAAAGCTCAGATCTTCACCGTTCGGCGCGAGAAGAAATGTTCGCCATACCTGCAGCACGTAATCACTGGCAAGATCTTTCCAGAGATTGCAATCCTGGTAAGCGGTGTAGTTGGTGGCATCAAAAGGCGACTCATTCGGTGCGCCCAGATCATGAGGTGTAGCAGCGGCCGTCTTGCGAGCTGCCTCCACCCGACCACGCCCTTGAGTGAAATACCAACCAATTGGCCGAGGTGTGGCGTCTGCCGCTGGAATAGCTCGAGCGAAACTACGTAACACGGCCTTGTCGAGCTCAGGCCACAACTGCAATAGCGCTAAAGAGCCATAAAGGCGCACATCAAGGCTTTCATACCAGGCGTAGTCAAAGCATTCAAGAACTCCAAAACGACCCACCGGATCTCCCGGACGAGCTGCCGTCCAGAGGCTGCCGCCGCTAGCCAAGTCATATAACTCGTTGAACAAAGCCATTCGTAATGGCTCCGGTAGATCCTCACGAGCCAGCACCGGTGCTTGCCAGGCATCAATCTGCTCACGCCAATCAGACCAATCACTCAGGGCTTCTGCAGCAAGAGCAACAGCGGCCCCATTGCCATCACTACCGTGAAAGTCGGTGTATCGACGCAGATCGCGAACGCCTGTAGCGAAAGCCGTTACCGGCAGGTCCCAACTGATCACTACAGGAACCTCGAGACTTTCAGCCGGCGCCAGGGTGACCTTCACCGCCAAGGCAGCACTGGTCTGCTCGTCCGCGAGGCTACGTCGTGCGTCATTGCTATTAGGGATAGTTCCATCACTGGCGAAGGAACTCCACAGTTCGCTGCCATCTCCGCTGGGATCCCAGCGACTACAACGCATCACCTCCACACCCGGCAGGTGATCAGGCAAGGCCAAACACCATTGGCCTTGACCTTCTGCCAAGGGTTCAGCTCGCTCACCCTCCATCAATAAACCAGTCAGCCCTGGCTGATCAATCCAGCTGTTGCGTTGCCCTTCGCTATGACCGATCGCAGGAACGTAATTGTGCTCAGGGCTGCCATCATCACGAAAGTGGACACTGGCAGAAGAATCTGTATTCGTGAACCAACCACAGGTGTTGCGCCAACTCAACATCAACGACAATTCCAAAGGTTGCGATGTGGGGTTGTGGAACTGCCAGCGAAACACTGCCAGGGGATAGCTCGTACGTCGGTAATCACCAGGAAGGATCGGACTGAACGCCTCACAAACCACCTCAGCCGCGAAGACTCCTTTGTAATTGCTCCAACTCAACGGATAGCGGGCGGCATAACTACCAGTGGTGCGTTGCTCTGTACTGGCTGGATACCAACTCCAAGCAGAAAGAGGCTTACCTAGCTCAGGCTGGGAGTCATCTATTTGCGGCTCTACTGCCAGTGCATGGGCTTGCAGCTGATCTGCATGCCGCTCAAATAAGGCGAACTGGCAATCAGGAATACTGCCCTGCCAATGCTCACCAGCATCGAGATTCCAAAGGTTGAAGTCACCCCGCGAGCTACGCCCAATACATCCGGCCCCAAAGCCTCCCAGGGGCATTCCATGCCAGGGACCATCATCGAGATTGCTCTCATAACGCACCGTGTAAGGCTTTTGCCAACCCAGGCCTAAAGGACGGGCCCAACTAGCAGCAGGCATAGTCCCTGACTTCAAGCTCGTTCCACGTTTAAACAAGGACCTTAAAGCTGAAAAGCCGAACAAGGCCATGGGGCAAGAAACGATGCAACCAGCTTGTCAGCAGATCAGCCGCCCAGCTAGGGGCTCAAGGCATCGATTGAGCCTTTGAGGAGTAATAGAGGCTCCTAGGGCTCAGATGAAGTCAATAACATCAGCAGCCAAGAACTCATCCTGTTCAACATCAAGCAATGTGGCGCGAATACAATCGCCTCTAATTAATAAATAAGCACCAACTTGTTTAAAGGGAAGGTCAACTCCATCACCAAAAGGAATCTTATCCTTCTCATCAATTTAGAACAAATCGATCACCTGAATCGCTATAAATACCACGCATTCTTTTTGGCAAAGCACAATTCAGGCAATGCAAAGGGTTCATATTCCCCTACCCAAGAGTACTAGCTGGACTGTCATTGATTAACCAAACTATTTCTAATACGGCCCTATTCCAAACAGGATGCCGAACCCTGACGGCCTACTCAGCATCTAACAAAGCATCGATGGTGACGGCAGAGCGAACCAAGGCCTGGTAGCGCTGCAGAATACGGCGATTGCGATCCAACCAGCGAGCTGGATCATGAGACTGAGCTGAACTTGCACCAGCATCGAAGCGAGGTGCCTCGCCATCAAGCAATTCCAGCTCTTCCTGCTGCTGAATCAAGGCAACCACTAACTCATGCAAACGCCGACGGCGATCAATATGCAAATCATCCTGTTCCCCTGCCTTCACCTTGCCCTCCATCACGCTGTTCACTATTCAACGCAACAACAGGTCAGCTCTCCAACCTCTCAGCTAAGAATGTCAACATGCCGGCCTCCATCAACCCTGCAGCTATCCACGTAATCGGCACAGATGCAACGGGCCTTGATCACCTTGCTGCACCATTGCAAGAGCTGGTGCTCTCAGCCCAAGCAGTAGCTGCACCAACTCGGTTATTGCAACAGCTACCGAGCTGGTGGCAGCAGCAGCAGAGAAATCAGCCCTTGCCTGAACTGATCGCCAGCGATCAGCCAGATGCTCTAATCGCCTGGTTAAAGCAGCAGCAAGGGATCGTCGTCGTACTAGCCAGCGGCGATCCGCTCTGGTTCGGTATCGGCAGGCGACTACTTGAGGCCCTTCCTGCCGATCAGTTGCACTTCCATCCAGCACCTTCTTCACTGCAACTTGCCTTTGCTCGTATTGGCCGCCCCTGGCAGGATGCCAGCTGGATCAGCCTGCATGGCCGTGATCCAGCACCTTTAGCCCAAAGACTGCAACAACGCCCCACCGCACTGGCTGTACTTACCGATCCCAGTCGCGGTGGTGCAGAAGAAGTGCGCACGATTTTGCGCGCATCTGGCCTGGAAGCCAGCTATGCAGTTTGGCTTTGCGAGCAACTCGGACACGCCAATGAACGGGTAAAACGGCTGACGTCACAAGATGAGTTGCCGTCGGATCTGCATCCACTGCATTTGGTGGTACTACTGGCAGAACGAGACATATCGCCAGGTGATCCAGCCGAGCTCACCTTGTTCGGTATTGATGATGGGATTTTCCTCCAGCATCACGACCGTCCCGGCCTGATGACCAAAAAGGAGCTTCGTGTTCAGCTCCTCGCGGAGCTAGACCTGCCAGAACAGGGCGTGCTCTGGGATTTAGGCGCCGGAGTCGGCAGCGTTGGCTTAGAGGCACTGCGACTAAGGCCCAAACTGCAATTACTAGCTGTTGAAAAGCGTGGCGGCGGCACAGCGCTAATCAAGGCCAATGCTGCCCGGCTTGCAGTTCAACCCACCGCAGTATTGGAAACAGAAGCCCTCGATCTGCTCAATGGCACTGATCTGCCGCCAAGCCTCAGCCATCCAAATCGAGTGCTACTAGGAGGTGGCGGCCGCCAACGAGCTGAGCTTTTGCAAGCCGTGCTGCAAAGGCTTCAACCAAACGGCGTAGTAGTAATTCCCCTGGCAACCGTTGAAGCGCTTGCAGAACTAAGGCCGCTACTTGAAGCTTCAAGCTGCACAGTAAAAGTGAATCAGCATCAAGCCTGGAGGGGGCTCCCACTAGCAGACGGCACCCGCATGGCGCCGATGAACCCTGTAATCATCCTCAAAGGCACTGCGCCTTAATGCTGCTGCAGCACTGGTTTAGATAACGGTTGAATCTTCACAGCATCGCCAACACTTATCGCCAGCCGTGCTGCCTCCCCGCTCGCCAACTCGAGCACTCCATCTGCAGGCATGTTTGGGCCATAGCTCGGGCAGGGCAAATGGGGGCAAACCGGCACATCTGCCTCAATCGCAATCACCCGACCCTGATCAACAAACACCATGTCAAGCGGCGCCAAGGTGTTATGCATCCAAAAACGCAATCGCCTTGCAGGCTTAAACGGAAACCACATGCCCTGACCTGATGGCAGAACCGGACGCTGCATCAATCCCAACCGCTGTTCCTCTGTTTGATCGGCAACCTCCAATAAGACGCAAGAGCCGCTTTCAAGGCACCACTGAGCCTCTAGCGCCAGATACTGAGGTGGTATGCCTGCCCGCACCTCAATAGATGAAAGAGTGCTGAGGCCAACCGCCAGCCCTGCCCAGAACAGAGGAAACCGCACTCTCTTCCCCCACTGCAAGCAGAGGTTGCTGCAAGTCATGGTCGATCTGGTTTGGCAACATGCGGCAAACCCCAGCCCAACTTGTTACGCAATACCTGGAAGAACTCGTGATCTGCCAAGCGCACAAATCTCACAGGATGATCACTGCGACGAATCAGCACCCGGTCTTCCGGCCACACATAACAACCAGCACTGCCATCAACCACCATCATCAAGCGATCAGGTGTCGCCGGGAACACGGTCACTGGTTCTTGATCGCTGAATACCAAAGCTCGTGACGCCAAGGAATGAGGGGCAATTGGGGCAAGCTGCAGCACTGGGCAATCGGGAGTAATAACTGGCCCACCTGCACTGAGTGCATATGCCGTTGATCCCGTAGGAGTGGAAAGGATGACGCCATCGGCTGAGATATCCACCGGCGCGTGATGACCAATAGCGACTTCGAAGTGGCACATGCTGGTTAATGGTTCGCGATGCAAAGCCATTTCATTCAGGGAGAGCGCCTCCCAGCGACGCTGCTCTCCACGCAACACGCTCACCACCAAGGTGCATCGCTCCTCGATCGTCCACTGATTATTGAGCAACAGCTCGAAGACTCGATCAAGATCAGCTAAGTAGGCCTCCGCCAAAAAACCAAGGTGTCCAGTGTTAATGGTGAGGATTGGCACCTGCACCGGTGCTGTCTGTCGTGCCGCCGAGAGCACGGTGCCATCGCCCCCCAGCACGATGGCCAATGCCATCGAGGTATCAAATCCCTCAGGCACGCAAGCGTTGTAACCCAGCATGCGCAGATGCTGATCTGGATTAGCAAAGCCAACCATTCCACCGGAACTACTCGCTCTGACCACGTCAAAACCAGCCTTTTCAAGCCGCGACTGAAGAGTGATTGCGGTCTCTACCGCCAACTCTTTACCGTCATTAACGATCAGTCCGACACGGGGCACCGATCGAATCAGACAAAGGACAAGCTCAGTTTATGAGGGTTACCCTCATTTTGGCTGAAGCATCACCACGTTGCTTCATCCAGTGAACAACAAATCAGTGCTCAGAACTGCTCAAGGAAGCGAAGATCACTTGTGTAAAGCCTGCGAATGTCGTCAATGCCATGACGCACCATGCAGAAGCGCTCTACACCAAGACCTGCCGCGAAACCACTCCAACGCTCTGGATCGAGGCCCAGTCCTTCTAAGACTGCTGGATCAACCATTCCGCAGCCCATCACCTCCAGCCAACGCCCACGCCATTGCACATCCACTTCCGCTGATGGTTCAGTAAAGGGGAAATAACTAGCCCTGAACCTCACAGGCATATCACCAAAAAAGGCCTTAAGGAAAGCCATCACAGTGCCTCGCAGATGGCTGAAATCAAGGCCTTCATCAATGGCTAGTACTTCAACCTGATGAAACACAGGCGAATGGGTTGCATCAACTGCATCACGCCGATACACCCGACCCGGCGCCACAATCCTCACCGGCGGTGGATTTTGCTCTAGATAACGGATCTGCACAGGAGATGTATGGGTACGCAGAAGTAGATTGCCGCCTAGATAAAACGTATCTTGCATGTCACGAGCGGGATGGTCCTCAGGAATATTCAAAGCCGAGAAGTTGTAATAATCAGTCTCCACCTCGGGGCCTTCTGCAACCCGATAGCCCAAGCCACAAAAGAGATCAACAATCTGCTCAGTAGTTGTGATCAACGGATGGCGATGCCCCATAGGGATGCCACTGGGAGGCGCAGTTACATCAATCGTTTCCCTAGCCAAACGCTCAGCCAAGGCTGCTGATTTCACCGCCTGCAGCCGTTCGGCCAAAAGCTCCTGCACCTGAGTCTTGAGCACATTGGCGCGCTGACCAACAAGCGGCCGCTCATTACCAGGAAGCTTGCCCATTGCTCCAAGAACACCAGACAATCGACCTTTCTTACCCAGTAAACTCACTCGTAGTTGCTCAAGAGCATCCGCATCAGTCGCAGCCGTGATCGCCGATACGGCCTCTGCCTCTAGAGCATCAAGCTGGTCAGTGAGCTGCTTTAAGGAAATAATGGCGCTCACGGAAAGAAGATCGCAGCGTCTGACTGTAAGCAGCCATCATGACTAAGTTCCCCGCAGTGGACCAAGACGCAATGACGCCGCTGCGAATTCTGATCAGCAATGATGACGGGGTTTTAGCTGAGGGCATCCGTTGCCTTGCCGCTTCTGCTGCAAGCCGCGGCCATAAGGTCACCGTTGTCTGTCCAGACCATGAGCGCTCGGCTACCGGCCACGGCCTTACCCTGCATACCCCCATCCGAGCAGAGCGAGCTGATGAGCTCTACGAACCAGGTGTGACTGCCTGGTCTTGCAGTGGCACTCCGGCTGACTGCGTCAAACTTGCTCTATCCGAACTTGTGCCAGAAAAGCCAGACTTAGTGCTATCTGGAGTCAACCACGGTCCGAATTTAGGAACAGATGTGTTCTGTTCAGGCACTGTGGCAGCAGCAATGGAAGGCACCCTTGAAGGGCTGCCAGCGCTTGCCGTGAGCGTCGCCTGCTTCCAATGGCGAGATTTCCATGCCGCTGCGGAGTTAGCGATGGATGTTGCTGAAAACGCCTTGGCAAATCACTGGCCCGACAACCTGCTACTAAATCTCAATATTCCCCCCTGCCATCCGCAGCAGATGGGATCACTTCGCTGGACACGTCTTTCGATACGTCACTACGAAGAACAATTCAGCCGGCGCATTGATCCACGAGGTAGTACCTACTTTTGGCTAGCAGGAGAAGTGGTAAAGGATCTTGAAACAGCAGGTGATGGCCCGCGCGACTGGCCCAGCGACGTGGCCCAGATCGAGACCAATTCACCCTCGCTGACCCCCATCCAGCCCGACCTGTTTTGGCGCGGCGACCTTTCCGCTCTACCAGCGCTAAGTGTGGCGAATCAACTGGTGCGATAGATCCTCTGCAACAACCAAAGCGAAATAATCAGACCAATTAAATGAGCAAAAAGCACCTGGGTATTGCCAAGCACCGAGAGGATCTCCAGAGAGGTTATGGCGTAGTTGCCCATGCCTGCTCCAATTGCAAATCCCGGCTGTACGCTTGCCGCCTGCACAAAAAGAGGGCCGGCAAAAGCCTGGTAACCCACTGTGGCAAGGACCAAACCAAACAGATCAACAAAAACCCCACGCTTCAGTAGACGGCTAGCTTCACCGCGGCTGGGCCGAACATCACTCTCAACTGCGCGACCGAGGCGAACAATCAACCATCCCTGCCAGAGGCTGTAAAGCAAAACCAAAAAAGCCAGCGTAGTTACAGCAATCCCAGGCCCTAATCCAAATACCTTGCTGGAGTTACGTTCCAGACTGGTGCCAACTTTGCTGAACAACAAAATCGCAACCACCACCACCCCAAGGAATGCCTGAATCCAGAAACGGACCCAACCCATGCGGCGTAGCCCTATAGAAAGAAGCTGAAAATCAAGACGGTCAGCCATCCGGTTTTTTGCGGCGGTAGTTCAAACTTGCCATCTACGCGCGCCTTGTGCACGGCCTCCCCCTTGATTCCACTCTGCACCCCTGAACAGGCCCATACCCCTACAGCGCTAGCGCTCGGCAGTTTCGATGGCCTTCATGCCGGCCATCGCCATGTGATTGAAGCTGTTGCGAAAGATGCTCCTGGAGTTCCCACGGTGGTGAGCTTCTGGCCTCATCCCCGTGAAGTGCTCTATGGGGAACCACGCTTGCGTCTTGATCTTCCTACCGAAAAATCCTGCCTGCTCGCTCAACTTGGCATCGAACAACTTGTACTGGTGCCCTTCGATCGTTCTCTGGCAGCCCTAAGCGCAGAAACATTTGTAAACCAAATGCTGATTAGCACTCTCAAGGCACGGCGCATTGCCGTTGGAGCCAACTTCCGCTTCGGGCGCAATCGTGAAGGAGACACAAATACATTGCAGCAGCTAGCCACTGCTGCTGGCATAGAGGTGATGGTGTCGCCGATCCTTGAAGACAACAAGGGTCGTATGAGCAGCAGCCGTATCCGCTCAGCTCTCAGCGAAGGTGACTTACAGACAGCAAAAGCCCTAATGGGTCGTCCCTATCGCTTTCGCGGACGCATAGTGCGTGGCCGTGGCATTGGTCAAACAATGGGCTGGCCTACCGCTAACTTGCAAGTCGACGGCCGCAAGTTCCTACCAGGCCTTGGGGTCTATGCAGCATGGGCCTGCATTGATAAAGAAGGAACGCCGCTTCCCGCTGTAATGAATTTAGGGCCCCAACCCACAGTGGATCCCACCTCTCCTTCTGCCGTAGAAGTCCATTTACTTGATCAGCAACTAGACCTGGAAGGACGCGAATTATTGGTGGAGCCAGTTCAGAGACTTCGAGGCCAACAACGCTTCGCGAACCTTGAAGCACTAAGCAACCAAATTGGCCACGATGCCGAGCTTGCCCGCTCAATCTTGAGCTCGCGGCAAGTCAAGATAGAAGATCAGGCCTAAACAGCAGTGGGATAGGCATTCGCCAAGCCCCAGACAATAAACACCCCGATCCCACCTAAGAGCACAACCCCCCAAATCAGAACGTGCATGGTGCTCTCTGAACCACTGTTCTCCATGATCTAGATGCGGGATGCAATTCTGCCAAGACTGCCATGAAATCGATGTCTATCGCCCCGATTGCAGATCTGCGTGTGGTTCAGCTGATAGATGCCAACCTGGATCGCGCCCGCGAGGGACTACGAGTAGTAGAGGACTGGTGCCGCTTCGGACTAGATCGTCAAGAGCTGGTGGTAACTCTCAAAGACTGGCGCCAACAACTAGGTCGCCATCATCACGACATTTACAAACAGGCACGATCTACTGCCACAGATCAGGGGATAGGGCTAAATCATCCAGCCCAACAGGAACGAAATGCACCGTGGCATGTCGTGGCCGCCAACTGCGCCCGGGTTCAAGAAGCACTGCGCGTATTAGAAGAGTTCGCGCGTCAACCAGATCCCGAGCTAGCGACCACAGCTGCCACAATTCGCTACGGGCTATACGACCTTGAGGTAACCGTGCTGAATGCCAATGCCGGTGCAAAGAGACGCGAACAACTCCAAGCCTGCCGCCTCTACCTAATCACTTCTGCGCAAATCGATCTTTGCAGCAGAGTGACAGACGCGTTAAAGGCCGGTATTGGCATGGTGCAATACCGCAATAAAGAAGGCAGCGATCTAGAGCGGCTAAGCGAGGCAAAAGAGTTAGCTGCGATCTGCCGAAAGCATGGAGCCCTATTCATCATTAATGACCGTATCGACATAGCACTTGCAGTAGATGCCGATGGTGTACATCTTGGCCAAGACGATCTCCCTACAGACTTAGCAAGGAACCTGATCGGTGCCGAACGACTTCTAGGCCGAAGCACCCAATGCCTTAGCCAACTTAACAAGGCTGAAAAGGAAGGCTGTGACTATGTGGGCGTAGGACCTGTATATGCCACAGCCACAAAACCTGAACGAACACCAGTCGGACTCACCTATGTAAAGGAGGCATCTAAAGCAACCCAACTACCTTGGTTTGCCATTGGTGGCATCAACATCTCAACCTTAGGAGCAGTAATTAGCGCCGGAGCAGAACGTGTGGCCGTAGTAGGAGCGGTGATGAATTCCCAAGATCCAGCTGCAGCAAGCCGTCAACTAGTAGAGGCTCTGACATGAAGTTAAAGGTGAATGGTGAAATCAGGAGCATCAAACCTGAACCAGTCCCAGCCACACTCGCAACTGTGCTCGAACAGCTCGGCTATCACCCTCGCTTGGTGGTAGTTGAATTCAACGGCACGATCTTGACACCCAACCACTGGCAGGAGCAGCTGGTAAAGGAGATGGACCAACTGGAAATTGTCACTATCGTCGGCGGAGGTTCCTAGAGTCACGTCAACTGCTGCGACGTTTTGGCCCGTTTGCCAACCCATCCACCCAGGCGCATGTTCAGACGCTTCCTAGCCACTCTATTGCTGCCATTTCTGATGGCCGGCCTGATCCTGCTTTACCCCGAACCAAGCCAAGCCGCTAGGGGTGGCCGCATCGGAGGTGGCGGTTTTCGCGCCCCCTCTATGCCCCGCAGCAGCGGTGGCTACCGCGGAGGTTATGGAGGGGGTTATGGAGGGGGCTACCGCGGTGGCGGCATGGGCTTTCCCTTCATCATTCCGTTCTTCGGCTTTGGTGGTGGCGGCCTATTCGGCTTTTTAATTCTGATGTCAGTAGTGGGCATTCTGGTGAATGCCTTACGTGGTGGAGGTGGCGGCGGAGCTGCAACTTTTGACGGCTCAGGCGAGCTGACTCAACGACCCACTGCCATCGGCCCCGTAACCATGATGCAAGTGCAAGTGGGACTTCTTGCGAGCGCCAAGGCTCTACAAGTAGACCTACGTCAACTTGCAGCATCAGCAGAAACCGGCAGTTCAAGCGGACTACAACGCGTTCTGCAAGAAACCACCCTGGCCCTTTTACGTCAGCCAGAACTCTGGGTCTACGCGAATATCGAAACAGGCAGCGTGCCATTTGCTTCAGCAGAAGCAACGTTCAACCGCCTCTCGATGACTGAACGCAGCAAATTGCAAGCGGAGGTGACTTCCAATGTTTCTGGTGAACGTCGGACTGATCAGCTAGCTAATAAAAGCGCCGGGGAAGCTGATCTCACCAATGAATACATCGTAGTAACGATCTTGGTTGCATCTCACAGCCGCATCAAACTGAGCGAATCTGTTAGCGGCGAGCAACTGCGAGAAAGCCTTCGCATCCTTGGCTCCACCTCTTCAACTGATCTGATTGCCCTAGAAGTGATCTGGCAACCCGAAGGCAGAGGCGATGTTCTCAGTGCAGAAGAAGTGGTGACTTCATACCCCAACTTGCAGCATCTCTGAATTGATCACCCCAATCGTTAGCCTCCATAAACGGGTCTTCACAAAATCTTCCACAAAGAATGTCCGTCATGAACCAAGTTCATGGGTTCTACGTTGATATCTTGATTCGAAGATATTTTTGTACCCACCTTGTCCGCCGCTTCCCGCCCTGATCCTCGTGTAATGAAGTGGCAGACCAATGGCGAATTGGCACACGGTGATCTTTTTGAACTAATTCGCCGCTTGCGCGATGTTGAATTACCTAGTCACAGCAACGAGTTATGGCGACTAGGTGCTAAATACGACGAATCAGAGTGAATTCCAGCGCACCCCCTTGCGCGAAGCAATTAAGTGCCCCATGGTTCACTCAATCAAGCGAAGTGCATGGGCGCACCAACACTGCATTGGGTGAATACTCCGGTATTAGTGGAAGCCTTGATGCGCTATGAACAAAATCGCTTACCTCGATCAATGAGGCTCTGGGTTGAACAGTTACTTGAGCTCAGCCCCCAAGACTCTGAACAGTTACTTCCTCATAGTCACCACTCCTGATAGACAAGTTTTCAGCTGAATCCATAGGTCTAAGGATGCGAAGAGCCGCCATGGCAGCTCCATAACCGTTATCGATATTCACCACTACTAGGCCCGGTGCACAGCTGGCGAGCATTCCCTCAAGTGCTGTACGCCCTCCAGCACTCACCCCATACCCCACCGATATGGGAACACCAATCACGGGCTGGGGCACAAGCCCTGCTAATACCGTTGGCAGGGCTCCCTCCATGCCAGCACAAGCAATCAGCACCTTGGCCCGATTAAGACGCGCCAACTGATCGAGCAACCGTTGCAAACCAGCCACGCCTACATCCAGCAATAATTCACTTTGAATTCCATGCCAACGCAGAGCCAACTCAGCTTCTGCCGCTACCGGCAGATCACTAGTGCCTCCGCTAAGCACCACAACCTCACCAAGTGCCGGTTGCCGCATCGCCGGATCACCAAGTGTGAGACAACGTGCCTGAGCATGAAACTGCACATTGCCAAGCAGGCTGGCCACCGCCTTCGCCTTGGCTTGATCTACACGTGTAACTAGCGCCAGTTCACCTGCAGTTTGTAAGCGAGTCAAAATTGCTGCAATCTGTTCGCTGCTCTTGTACTCCCCGAAAATGGCCTCCACCATGCCCAACCGCCTGCGGCGCTGAAGATCGAGCCGTACCTGCGGCTCAGTCACTGAGGCACCAATTCGCCTTCAAATATCAGCAAAAAGGGATTGCCACTGGCTTGACCAGTGACCTTGCGGGCCAATTGTTCAAAGCGGGCCTGCACTGCATCCACCTCCGCCTGTGGAATCGATTTCCACTGTTCTCTACTGGCCCAGCGAATCAAGAGGATGCCCTCCTCCCGTTCAGCGTCCCAAAGTATGTCCCTGCCCTGATAGCCACTCTGCTTCGCCAGCCAAGGTTCCCAGCTTCCCTGCTCAGCCTTAAGCCAATCCGCCCTTGCATGTGCCGGCACCTTCAAGCGCAGATGCTCTACGACAGCGACATCATCACCACCAAGCCGATCCTGTGCAGCGGCAATAGCAATATCGGGATGAGCTGAGCACATCAGCACAAAGCTGAGCAGCAAGGAAGTCAACCTAGACAAGCCTCTAAGACTCATGCCAGGCATTTCTGCTGCAACAGTGCTACTGCCTGACTGCTGATACCTTGCTCGCGGCCTTCCGGGCCAAGACCTTCATTAGTGGTTGCCTTCACGCCCACGGAATCAAATTCCACCCCCAACCGTTGCGCCAGGTTGCTACGCATTAGCTCGATATGAGGCTTGAGCTTTGGTCTCTCAGCAACCACCACAGCATCCACGTTCGAAATCTGCCAACCGCGCTCACTCACCAGTGCGACAACCTGCTCAAGCAGCATCAAGCTATCGGCCCCTTTCCAGCGGGGATCATCCGGCGGAAAATATTTACCGATGTCACCTAGCGCGAGAGCCCCGAGCAGGGCATCCATCAGCGCATGTACAAGAACATCAGCATCGCTGTGACCATCAAGCCCCAACCCATCGGGATGCTCAAGTTTCACGCCACCAATAATCAAAGGGCGACCGGGGACCAAGCGATGGATGTCATAACCGTTGCCGATACGTAGTTGCACGGATACAGAACCAGGAGACTCCATTGAAAGCGTTGATGCTTGCTGCTGATCAGACCAACGAGCGTAGAGATCCGGGCGACGCTGCTGAGTACGTAGTTGACGCTGCTGCTCACGCCAGGAACTAATGGCGCCATGGTCGCCACTACGCAAGATATCTGGAACCACCATGCCGCGAAAATCTGCAGGGCGGGTGTAATGAGGATGTTCAAGAAGCACCGCGCTGTGGCTCTCCTCCTGCAGCGACTCTGCAGTCCCAACAGTCCCAGGTAACAATCGCACCACTCCATTGATGACCGTCATAGCTGGCAGCTCACCTCCTGTGAGCACGAAATCTCCAACAGACACCTCCTCATCCGCCAGGCTTCTAATTCGCTCATCAAAACCTTCGTAATGGCCGCATAGCAGCACCAACTGATCATGATCTACTGCCCAGCGATGCAAGTCCTTCTGGCATAACGGTTTTCCCTGAGGAGTTAGCAGCAGCACCCGTCGCCGTCGCTGAATAGGAATCGCTTCAAAAGCAGCAAACACCGGTTCTGGCTTAAGCACCATGCCAGCCCCGCCACCATAGGGCTGATCGTCAACCTTGTGGTAGTGATCCGTAGTGTAATCACGAGGATTATGGGTATATAAAGCGGCAATACCAGATGTAAAAGCACGGCCAATCACCCCTAGTTCACCAAGAGGAGTAAAAGCCTGCGGCAACAGACTCACCACATCGAGGCGATAAGACGCCATCACCCTCAGGCCGCCAAAGGGGATCGCCAATAAAGCTGAGAACAGAAGCTTCGCAAGCTCATCCGCTGATCAGCGCACCCCTGAAGAGATAACCCCAGCCCAACTGGCTTTATACAGGAGTTTGGAATATCAATCATTCATCCATCCTCTCAGTCGCTGCGTTTTAACAAAGCAGTAATCACTTGCCCTCATAGCCAAGCTCCGCTAATCGCGCTGGTTTACAGCGCCAATCAGGCACCACCTTTACAAACAGTTCTAGATAAACAGGGCCATCGATCAAGATCTGCATCTGCAACCTTGCACCCTGGCCAATGGTCTTCAACATCGAGCCTCCCTTGCCGATCAGAATCCCCTTCTGACTCTTGCGTTCCACCAACACCGTAGCCAAAACAGCCGTTCTGCTTTGACGAGCAGAACGCTTACTTGAAACAGGCATCTCTTCTACACGATCAATGCTCACCGCCACGCTATGGGGCACCTCCTCACGGGTGTGTAGCAACACCTGCTCACGAATCAATTCAGCCAGCAAAATCCGCTCCGGCTGATCACAAACCATCTCGGGTGGATAAAGCTGGGGGCCTAAGGGCAATTGCTCCACCAAAGCTTCTACAAGCCCATTGCATCCCTCACCGCTGGTAGCACTGCATCGCATCAACGGCCAGGAAGAATCAGCCAATAGCTGCCGGTATGCCTCCTCTGCCTGATCCTGTTGCTGCTCAACAACACGATCCCACTTATTCAGCGCAACCAACACTGGCAGCTGCTGCTGGCGTAGTAGTTGCACAATGAAAGCATCACCACGGCCCGGTGGTTCACAGCCCTCGAGCAACAACAACACCAGATCAACTTCACCAATCGCAGCCCGAGCACTCTGCACAAGCCGTTCGCCAAGCAGATGGTGAGGCTTATGTATTCCAGGGGTATCCACTAGCACCATCTGAGCCTTGGCAGTAGTGAGAATGGCCCGTAAGCGATTGCGTGTTGTCTGCGCCACAGGAGAAGTAATCGCCACCTTCTCTCCTAATAACTGGTTCACCAAGGTGGACTTGCCCACATTTGGTCTACCGATTAAAGCGACGAAACCAGATCGAAACGTATCGCTGGGGCTAGAAAGCGAATCCATTCGTTAAAAGTTCCGGCGCAGCATTTTCAGCAATCGTGCCTTACTCACTAATAGCCTCTGCAATAGCCAGCAATTCCGTTGGATCTCTACTCAGATCTGCCTCCATAAAAGCATTGGTCTGAGGGAGAGCCAAACGCAGATCCGATTCCAACTGAAGCTCAACATTGACATCTGCAGACA
>JASLWC010000026.1 GCA_030741055.1 Prochlorococcaceae cyanobacterium ETNP18_MAG_14
CCCAATAATTATTCGGAAATCTTTAATCGTTAGCAGACTCTGATGCTAGCTTTTGCTTTTCAACGTGATATATATGCACTAATGTACCTTGCTGTAGCTCTAATTGCAGTAGCAACGAAATTTTGCCATCGATTCTATCCTTTTCGCTATTTGGGTGTTTATACACATTGCATTTCAGGCCTTTTAAGCGATCCTATTCACAATAGTTATTCAGGGCAAACCGAAATGAAGTTTACTTTTGAATCACATTCTGAAATTTATTACATGTTAAAAGCGCTAAACGAAACACATTCAGCAATAGAGAAGGGCCAAGTCGGAATGATCAACGACGAATCACGTAAGCGATTTGACTCTTTACGTTTTAAATTTCAAGAGTTTGCACTAGCCAATTTATAAATCTTTGTTATCTTTTACACTTTCAGAATCATATTAGCTATTTTCTAGATTCGAACTTACTTTTTACTAGTCTACACAGCACTTTGCTCTCTTTTTCACGCTGGATCATCTTTGACCGGCTGAAGCTATGCAATTCTCCTTTCATGTTTTTCTTTTTAGTGATACTGCCTCTGATTAGGTCTGCTTAACTTTTGCAATTATTTCTAGCTCCACATTCTCTTTTAGGTAGTCCATAGCTTGGTTCCATTCGTTTTCGCTATACATACGTGGGTTATTTCTTCTTACTAGGCCAATATTGCCAGTTTTGACAAACTCCTTCAGTGATGCTTTGCTTAATTCCTTATTTAACTCAAAGAGAGCTGCATGCAGAGTTGGCTGTGTTGGTTTTTTCATGAATGAAGAATGGCTACCGAGCGTAGTGCGACGATTGATTTAGCCTGCCTTACTAATATTAGCAGTTTAGACACATTCATGTGATCATCTACTCCTTATCAATTTCATAATATAAACCTAACCGATTTTTGCTGATTGTCATGCTTGCTTCAATAATGCTTCTGATCTAGTTCTCCTGTAAGCAATTTGTAATCAGCAAGATAGCCATGATTTGACGAAAATCATTTTCACTAAAACTGCCCTTGTATTGATTAAACTACTTGTTGTGGCCATGCCGCCATATTTCAATTATGGATGACAGCACCCTTTTTGGTGTAAATGATTACTTGGCCCTCTAGATGTCATCAAATATGTTTTCTATAACTTCGTTAACAGCTGTCTTTACACTTTTCTTTGCCAATTACCTTCTGCGCTTCAATCCTTTAATGGCTGTATGGTATGAGTGAATGTGTTTTAGATTGTCAATTCTGAATGTGTTTTTCCCTCGATACTGCAATAGCATTTTTCGGCTAAAATCGGCTAAAGCTTTGAAACTTTCTTACTATTTCAAAAGCGAACCTTATGGATAGTTCGATTCTCCATCCTTTTTTGCCTACGCTGCCCACAATGACTGATCTTTGATAGCTCTAATTGATTGCTGATAATCGATGGATATACTTAATGACGTGGCTACACAAGCACCAAACGCTCAACAGCGTCGCAAGCGCCCACGTTTTTGGCTGGGCCCACTTTTGACTGGCGCATGTTTTGCGTTCGGCTATGGCATCACCCATCGGATCATTACTCTTCGTAGCAGCCTGCCGCAGACTTCGACCCAAACGTTTAGTGCAGCTCCCTTCCCAGGTGAGCGACTAGAGCAATTACGTGTCAACTACGACAGCAACAGCACACCTCTTCAGGCTGACGTAGCAGCTAGAGAAACCTTGCAAGCCGCTAAACGCAAGGCCAAGCTGCAACTTGAAAACTTGGCTGTTGAGGCGGCACGCCGTCGAGAACAGGAGCTGCAGGCAGCCGTAAAAGCTTCAGAGCCTGTCGTTGCTGAACCAGCCCTGCCGCCTCCAGATCCTTCGTTACCATCTGCCCCACCTCAGACAAATACTGTTGAGGCTGCACCTGAAAAGCCTCAGCCATCAGTCATGCGAGCAGCTGATTTGCTTGGCAGGCGAGATAACCCTCAGGCAACATCAGAGATCTCACCTATTCCGCTCGCCCCATCGCAAACTTTCACGAAGCCTCCTGAGTCTCCAAGGCAGCCCTGATTGCTGTTTGGATCTGCCACAGTTCAGCTATCTGTGCTGTGGCCATGAGTTCTGCTGACTCCCTACTAAGGGCCACCCTCAATCGCTTGGTAGTCAGGCTGGGTCATGGGCTTGTTGATGCGGCTGCAAGCCTGGCGGTATTAGCTCAGGATGCGCCTGAACGCTTTAGTCGGGAATGGGATCTTTTCCAGCAGGAGGTTGCTGCCGAGGCCGATCGTTTGGAGCAGGAGTTTTCTCAGCCCGGAGATGCAAATACATCTTCAACACAGGCCTCTGAGCAAGACCAGGCTCAGGCTCAGATTGATCGCCTTAGGGCCAAGGTGGCGGATCTCAACCGCAAGGTCGAGGTTAAGCATTAGTGGATTCTCCTGCTGTGTTGACATCGTTACGCCGTGGGCTACGTGCTCTGCGCATCTGGCGAGCAGTCCTAACCCTGATCTTTTTTCTTTGGTGGGACGCCCGTCCATGGACTTATCCAGGTGGTTGTACTAACGAACGACGTCAGAGCCGCCAGACTGCCCGAGCTCGCTGGCTTACCGCTGAGCTTCTTCAGCTGGGCTCTGCTTTTATCAAGCTGGGCCAGTTGCTCTCGGCGCGTCCTGATGTTTTGCCAGCCCGATGGGTCTCGCAGTTAGCAGAACTTCAGGACAAGGTGCCTCCATTCAGTTTTGATCAGGCTCAGGCTCTGCTGGAGCAGGAATTAGGAGACCGCTGTGCAGAGATTATTGATCTCGATGATCAGCACCTTGCTGCCGCCTCACTGGCTCAGGTTCATCGCGCCAGTCTGCGCAGCGGCCGTCAAGTTGTTTTGAAGATTCAACGACCGCGCCTGGAGCGGTTGTTTCGTTTAGATCTAGAAATCATGCAGCAGGTTGCTGCTGTACTGCAACGTCATCCCAAATGGGGTCGTGGTCGCGACTGGGTTGCGATCGCTCAAGAATGCCGTCGGGTATTACTGCGGGAGCTCGATTTTCGTATTGAAGCGCAGTACGCCGCTCGTTTTCGTCAGCAGTTTCTTGATGATCCCAGAATTCGGGTGCCTGCAGTGGTCTGGGAACTCAGCACCCGGCGTGTTCTTTGTCTTGATTATTTGCCCGGCATCAAGGTGAATGATCTTGAGGCTTTGCGGGCGGCAGGAATTGATCCATCGGCGGTAGCGGAAATCGGAGCCTCTAGTTATTTGCAGCAGCTGGTTCGCTTCGGTTTTTTTCATGCTGATCCCCATCCGGGAAACCTTGCCGTAGCAGCTGACGGAGCACTCATTTACTACGACTTCGGCATGATGGGATTGGTCTCTGATGCCCTCAGGCGTCGGCTGGGTTCAATGATTCGTGCTGCGGCACTAAGAGATGCGGCAGCATTGGTTGAGGAGTTGCAGGCTGCAGGAGTAATTGCATCGGGCATCGACGTTGGCCCAGTGCGGCGGTTGGTGCGGGTGATGTTTCAGGACGCTTTGACGCCACCTTT
Organism: Prochlorococcaceae cyanobacterium ETNP18_MAG_14; assembly: GCA_030741055.1. Taxonomy (GTDB): domain Bacteria; phylum Cyanobacteriota; class Cyanobacteriia; order PCC-6307; family Cyanobiaceae; genus Prochlorococcus. The sequence goes on from JASLWC010000026.1 coordinate 3,516, forward strand.
TGGCGCCAATGTGATTGACAAGCTTTCTGGAGATCTTTACGAACTGGTTTATGGACAACCCTTTCGGGTGCCAGTGGAGCTGATTTTTGTCATGCGTGCTTTATCTACCTTTGAAGGTGTGGGGCGAAGTCTTGATTCAGGCTTTAGTTTGATGGCTATAGCTAAGCCATATTTACTGCCACTGATGACTTCAAGCGGTTCTGGTCCTAACGATTTGTTCAACGAGCTCGGCCGTCAGGTTGGAGCTATTGGCAGCCGGGCTGCGGCACTGCCAAGGCGATTGGATGAAAGCCTTGAGCGACTTGAACAAGGTGATTTACAACTGCAGATTCGGATGGGTGAATCCGATCGGCAGTTGCGGCGCATGATCACCGCTCAAAAGGCTCTCGGTCAATCGGTGCTATTGGGTTGCCTAGGTGTGGCAGCGGCTCTATTAGGGGCAAGTGACCGGCCGATTTGGTCTGTCTTGCCATTAGTGGTTGCTCTTCCGGTTGGCTTGGGTTGGTTTCGATTACAACTCAGGTTGGCTCGTGAGGCGCGGATGGATCAATTGCCTGGTCAACCTGGTCAGAGTCGCTGAAGGCAGCCCAGTGAGATTGCCGCTCGATGTTGTGCGGCTTGGGCTTAGCTCTGCCCCCGTGGACCTTGTCCTGTGACGCCGGCATACACCGCTTGGCTGCCCAGTTCATCTTCGATGCGTAGGAGTTGGTTGTATTTGGCTACCCGCTCACTGCGGCTTAGAGATCCCGTTTTGATTTGTCCAGCACGGGTGGCCACGGCAAGATCGGCAATCGTGGTGTCTTCAGTTTCTCCACTGCGGTGACTAATCACGCTGGTGTATCCAGCGCGACCAGCCAGATCGATGGCCTGTAGCGTTTCAGTTAACGAGCCAATTTGATTCACCTTGATCAGGATCGAATTGGCTACGTTCTGGTCAATGCCTTGTTGTAGGCGTTTGGTACTAGTTACAAAAATATCGTCACCTATCAGTTGGATACGCTTCCCTAATTTTTTTGTGAGTAGCGCCCAACCTTGCCAATCATCTTCAGCTAGTCCATCTTCGATCGAAATGATTGGGTAGCGGTCAACAAGTTTTTCGAGTTCATTCACCATTTCGGTGCTGGTGTAATTGCCGCCCCCGAAGGCATAACAGCCATTTTTGTAGAACTCGGTGCTGGCTACATCTAGTGCCAAGGAAATATCCTTGCCAGGCGAATAGCCTGCTTTTTCGATTGCTTGAATGAGCAGATCTCCCGCGGCATCATTGTTGGCCAGGTTGGGAGCAAAGCCGCCTTCATCACCAACTGCTGTAGATAGACCCTGTGCACTTAGCAGGCTTTTGAGTGTATGGAACACTTCTGCACCCATGCGCACTGATTCTCGGAAGTTGCTTGCCCCATGGGGCACCAGCATGAATTCTTGGAAATCGAGATTATTGGCAGCGTGCGCACCACCGTTGATCACGTTCATCAGCGGCACGGGCAGCAGTGATGCCATCGGGCCTCCTAGGTAGCGGTAGAGGGGTAAACCCAATCCATTGGCAGCTGCACGGGCAGTGGCCATGCTTACCGCCAGGATCGCGTTAGCGCCAAGGTTTGATTTGTTGTCGCTGCCATCAAGCTCCTGCATGCAGCCATCAACCGTGGCTTGATCCAGGGAGGAGAGTCCGCAGAGAGCGGGGGCAATTCGCTCCTCGATGTGGCTTATCGCTTTGTTTACTCCTTTACCCATATAGCGATTGTCGCCATCTCTTAACTCGTGGGCCTCGTGAGCACCGGTGCTTGCTCCGCTGGGCACTATTGCTCGGCCAATGGCACCTCCTTCAAGCAACAACTCTGCCTCAACTGTTGGGTTGCCGCGGGAGTCCAGAACCTCTCTGGCCACGATGGTGTCAATGACGAGGTCGAGGGAATCGATCACCTGTGAGGGATTTAAGTTGCTTGGATCCTATGGTTTGCCCCCCCCGCGAACTCTTTTTGCTTGGTAGTTCTAGGTTCGTTGGGGCGGCTTAAAGCTCTAGGACGACGCAGAATGAACGCAGATTTTGGGGCAGAGTCGTTCAATATGCGGATGTTGCACACAATGTTGAGGGTGGGGAATTTGGATCGTTCTCTGCAGTTCTATACCGAGGTTCTGGGCATGAATCTTTTACGGCGCAAGGACTATCCATCTGGTCGCTTTACCTTGGCGTTTGTTGGTTATGGCGAGGAGGGTAATACCACTGTGCTGGAGCTCACCCACAACTGGGATAAAGAGCACTACGAGCTAGGAGAGGGTTACGGCCATATCGCCTTGGGTGTGGAGGATATTCAATCCACTTGCTCAGCTATCTCAAAACGTGGAGGGCGTGTGGTGCGTGAACCAGGGCCGATGAAACATGGCAGCACCGTGATTGCTTTTGTAGAAGACCCAGATGGCTACAAGGTTGAGCTGATTCAAGAGGCCTGTTGTGCGGCGGCAAGCTGAACCAATGCATTCTCAGACCAGCCAGCCGGCTTCTAGCCAAGGAAGTCTTACCAGTGATCCTGATCTCTTCAGTAATGACGCCTGGGATTTATTGCTGGCTGGTCAGGATGTAGCTCGCCGTTGGCGTCATGGTCAGCTGGATGTTGAGCACTTGCTCCAGGTGCTGTTCAGCGATCGTCGATACAGCGGTTGGGTGATGGATCTACCAATTGATTCGGCCACGCTGCTGGATCAATTAGAAGGTTTTTTGGTTGAGCAGCCTATGGCTAAAGGCGATGGGTTGTTTATTGGTGATGACCTTGAAGATCTCCTTGAAGAAGCTGACCGTTCAAGGGTTCGTTGGGGTTCGAGGTTGATTGATGTTGCTCATTTGCTGATTGCTTTAGGCAGGGATCCGCGCATCGGCGCTGAGCTGTTTGAAGGGTTAGGTATGCCTAGTGAAAGATTGGAAGCAGAGTTACGGCGCGTGCCAAAGGGAAGACGCCAGGTTCGCTCTTCAACGTCGCCTTCTACTCCTGTAACAACTCCTGCAGCAGCCACCTCAGCTTCTGCCTCAATTGCGCCGTCGCCGCAATCAGTAGCACCTGTTGTGAGGCCTGTTGCTTCTGCTCCTGCCCCAGCGCCGAGCTCAGAACTTTCCGCAGTGAAGGCGGAGCCAATTCCGTTGCAACTTCAGCAAGAACCTAAGGCTCTTGAAGCCTATGGCCGTGACCTCACCGCTGCCGCTGATGCCGGACAGCTCGACCCGGTGATTGGTAGGGATCCGGAGATTCGCCGCTTGATCAAGGTTTTGTCTCGTCGTGGCAAGAACAATCCTGTGTTGATTGGTGCTCCCGGTGTGGGCAAAACAGCTATTGCTGAGCTGTTGGCTCAGCGCATTGTGGCTGGTGAAGTCCCTGATTCTCTGAAGGGTTTGCGGTTGATAGCTCTTGATCTCGGGGCATTAATAGCTGGTGCCAAGTTCCGTGGTCAATTCGAGGAACGGTTGCGATCTGTGCTCACTGAGGTGAGTGATCCTGATGCAGGTGTGGTGTTGTTTATCGATGAACTACACACTGTGGTGAGCAGTGATCGTTCCAGCGCTGATGCTGGCAGCTTGCTTAAGCCGGCTTTGGCGAGGGGAGATTTGCGCTGCATTGGCGCCACGACTCCTGAGCAGTACCGGCGCACAGTGGAGAAGGATCAGGCTCTTGATCGCCGTTTTCAGCAGGTTGTAATCAAGGAGCCGAGTCTTGAGTTGAGTGTTGAAATTTTGCGGGGTTTAAAGGAGCGCTATGAACTTCACCATGGTGTGACCATTACTGATGCTGCGGTGCAAGCAGCTAATCGCTTGGCTGATCGCTACATCAGTGATCGGTGTTTACCAGATAAGGCCATAGATCTGATTGATGAGGCCGCAGCGCAGCTCAAGATGGACGTCACCTCGAAGCCTCAGGTGGTTGAAGAGGCAGAGACGGAGCTTCGTCGTGTTGAGCTTGCTGTGCTGGCGGCTGAGCAGGCACCGGAGGCTGAACGTGTGCAGCTACAGGCTGCTCGGATTTCTGCGGCGACTCGGTTAGCGGATTTACGGGAGCGCTGGCAGGTTGAACGAGATCATTTGGCAGAGCTGCGTGAGTTGTTGCAGCAGGACGAAGATCTACGCAATGCCATTGCTGATGCAGAGCGAATGGGTGATTTGGAGTCGGCGGCGCGTCTTCAATACGACCAGTTGCATGGTGTGCAGCAAAGGCGGGCTGACCTTGAAGAAACACTGACGGCCGCAAAGAATTCTGGTACGGCACTGCTTCGTGAGCAGGTGGAGGCTGAGGACATTGCTGATGTCGTTGCGCGTTGGACTGGTATTCCCGTACAGCGATTGCTTGCTGCGGAACGGCAAAAATTGCTGGATCTTGAGGTTCACCTGGGTGAGAGGGTCATTGGTCAGCCTGAAGCGGTTCAGGCAGTGGCGGCAGCTATTCGTCGTGCTCGAGCGGGAATGAAGGATCCCCGCCGTCCTGTTGGCTCGTTTCTGTTTCTCGGACCTACTGGTGTAGGCAAGACAGAATTAGCGAAAGCCCTTGCCGCCGCGTTATTTGATGAGGAGGAGGCACTTGTGCGGCTCGACATGAGTGAATTCATGGAACGCAATGCCGTGGCGCGTCTGCTGGGTGCTCCTCCGGGTTATGTCGGCTACGAGGAGGGTGGTCAGCTCACTGAAGCGGTGCGTCGTCGCCCTTATGCGGTTTTGCTTCTTGATGAAATCGAGAAGGCTCATCCCGATGTGTTCAACGTGCTCCTGCAGGTTCTTGACGATGGTCGTCTCACTGATTCTCAGGGTCGCACCGTGGATTTCTGTCACACAGTAGTTGTGATGACTAGTAATCTGGCTAGTCGAGCCATCCTTGATGCATCTCGTTTGGCGCAGCAGGAGGGAGCGGATAGGGTCTCTCTTGCTCAGGGCCTTGCTCAAAAGGTTGATCAGGCCTTAAGCAAGCAATTCCGGCCTGAATTCCTCAATCGCATAGATGAGTTGATTCGCTTTCGGCCGCTTACCGCTGATGACCTACAGCGGATTGTGCGGCTGCAGTTGGCTGATCTCGCCAAGCTTCTTGCTGAGCAGGGTCTTGAGCTGCGTGTGGATGAAGCCGCTGTGGAGGCTTTGGCACTGCAAGGCTATGAGCCGGAATATGGTGCTCGTCCTTTGCGACGTGTGCTTAGACGTCGGATTGAGAACCCGTTGGCTACGCAATTACTGGAAGACAACTTCAGTGGTGCCCGTGCCGTGCGGGTGATATCGGCTTCTCAGGGCTCCGAACCATTTCAGTTCCTTCTTGAGGACTGAGACAGGCATCCGTTAATGTATCTGTTTGCCGGCGTGTGCTTCAGCACCGGCGTTAGCCACCGGTCTAAGCTCCTTGACCAGCCCTACTTCCGAGGACACCACAGACCTCAGCGAATCTGCTGAGGCCGAGCCTACTCGTCAGAGTGGGTTTCTCTCCGCAACCTATGAGGAGTTGAAGTTGGTGGTATGGCCCAGTCGCCAGCAGTTGTTCAGCGAATCTATTGCGGTGATTTTGATGGTCAGCCTTTCGGCTGCAGTCATCGCTGCTGTGAGTCGTTTTTACAGCTGGGCGTCGTCTCAGATTTTTCTTTGACTGCATAGGGCGCTTCTGCCCTCTCCTTTCAACCGTTCGCTTCCTAATCCTGCGCCAGTGTCAGACCTCGAGCTCACATCACAAGAATCATCTGAGGTCCTGGATCTGCAGGCTCCCATCGCCGCAGATGAGGTTTCTCAGGGTTCTGCAACTGTTGCCAGAACAACAGTTGCGCGTTGGTACGCCGTGCAGGTTGCCTCGAGTTGTGAGAAGAAGGTGAAAGCAACGCTTGAGCAGCGCGCTGTCACGTTGGGTGTGAGCAACAGGATCTTGGAGATCGAAATTCCCCAGACCCCAGCGGTGAAATTAAAAAAGGATGGCAGTCGGCAGTCCACAGAGGAGAAGGTCTTCCCTGGCTATGTATTGGTGCGGATGGTCCTTGATGAAGACACGATGATGGCGGTGCGGAGCACCCCCAATGTGATTAATTTCGTTGGAGCTGAAGACCGCCGCGCTACTGGTAAAGCACGGGGTCATATCAAACCTCGACCGTTAAGTCGTCAGGAGGTGGATCGAATCTTCAAGCGGGCTGCTGAGAAGAAGACGCTTGTAAAGGTCGATCTGGCTGAGGGCGATCAGATTCTTGTCACTTCAGGTCCTTTTAAGGACTTTCAGGGGGAGGTTATTGAGGTATCAGGAGAGCGCAGCAAGCTCAAAGCTCTGCTTTCAATTTTTGGCAGGGAAACACCTGTGGAATTGGAGTTTTCTCAAATTAGTAAACAGAATTGATTCAGCGGCGGCCGTCTCCCTGCGGAGGGCGGCCAGAGAGGTGGTTTTCCACCTCGCCGCACCTGTCCAAAGGCTCAGGTGATCCGCAGTCGTCCAATTACGCTCGCAGATGGCCAAGAAAGTTGTAGCCGTGATCAAGCTGGCCTTACAGGCTGGCAAAGCCAATCCCGCGCCGCCGGTGGGTCCTGCCCTTGGTCAGCATGGGGTCAATATCATGGCGTTCTGCAAGGAGTACAACGCTCGCACGCAGGACAAGCCCGGATTTGTGATTCCGGTAGAGATTTCGGTCTTTGAGGACCGCAGTTTCACATTCATCACCAAGACCCCGCCAGCTTCTGTGCTGATTACAAAGGCTGCCGGTATTGAAAAGGGTTCTGGTGAGTCTGCCCATGGCAAGGTCGGTTCCATTAGCCGTTCTCAGCTTGAGGAGATCGCCAAGACCAAGTTGCCAGATCTCAATTGCACCAGCATTGAGTCGGCCATGCGCATCATTGAAGGCACCGCCCGCAACATGGGCGTAGCTATTAGCGATTGACACTCATGTAGCGTCTGTCGTCACCGTTCATCTGTTCACCATTTTCGGGGGAGACACGTTGTGTCGCTTGCACCCCATTTGTTATGTCAAAACCTTCCAAACGCACCGCAGCTCTCCTTGCCAAAGTCGAGGAACGTGTTTATCAGCCACTTGAGGCCATTGAGCTCGTTAAGGAGAACGCCACCGCCAAGTTTGATGAAACCATCGAAGCACATGTACGTCTGGGGATTGATCCTAAGTACACCGATCAGCAGTTAAGAACCACTGTTGCTCTGCCTCAGGGCACGGGTCAGGCGGTGCGGATCGCTGTGATCACCAGGGGTGAGAAGTTGACTGAAGCAAAAGCAGCTGGGGCTGAGCTTGTCGGGGATGACGATTTAGTCGAAAGCATCGGTAAGGGAGAGATGGATTTCGATCTTTTGATCGCCACCCCTGACATGATGCCCAAGGTTGCCAAACTGGGCCGGGTGCTAGGTCCTCGTGGCTTGATGCCAAACCCCAAGGCCGGCACAGTAACCACTGATATAACGGCAGCGATTAAGGAGTTCAAGGCAGGCAAGCTGGAGTTTCGAGCAGATCGTGCTGGCATCGTGCATGTGCGTTTTGGTAAGGCAAGTTTTTCGGCAAATGCCTTGTTAGAGAACCTGAAGACTTTGCAGGAGACCATTGACCGCAACAAGCCCAGTGGCGCTAAGGGGCGTTATTGGAAGAGCTTGTATGTTGCTTCCACCATGGGCCCTTCAGTGGAAGTTGATGTGACTGCTCTTCAGGACATCGAACAAGAAGGTTGAGCGTGTTGATGTATGTTTAAAAGTTGGCGAAAGCCAACGGGCACGCGCCCGGCCTAAGAAAGCAGGTTGCAATCTTTTGCTGATGCTCGATGCATCAGTTGATTTTGTATTAAGTCCTGCCGAGGCAGACGCGACGGTTTTTCCCTTAGGGATTGGATCGACACGCGGCCTCTGCTCCTTCTGGAGCACTTGATGCCCGCGTGTCCAGCTTGTTCCCCCGATCCAATTCCTATGGGCCGCACGCTGGAGAGCAAGCAACAGATCGTTGAAGAGCTCAAGGGGCTTCTCGGCGAGGCCGAAATGGCACTGGTCCTGGATTATCAGGGTCTTTCTATTAAGGAAATGTCTGATCTGCGAACTCGTTTGCAGGCCAGCAAAGGGGTGTGCAAGGTGACTAAAAACACCTTGATGCGCCGCGCCATAAATGGAAATAGTGCCTGGTCGAATCTCGACTCCTTACTGACTGGCACCAACGCATTCGTTCTGATTAAGGGCGATGTTGGTGGTGCTGTTAAGGCCCTACAGGCCTTTCAGAAGGACACCAATAAATCCGAGACGAAGGGTGGTCTTTTCGAAGGTCAGCTCCTCTCACAGGATGAGATCAAAGCCATTGGCAATCTTCCTACTAAGGAAGTTCTGATGGCGCAGATCGCTGGTTCCCTCAACGCTTTGGCTACCAAGGTTGCTGTGGGTATTAACGAGGTTCCTTCCGGTCTTGCCAGAGCGCTTAATCAGCACGCCGAGAGCGGCGAGAGCTGAACTTCTTCGACTCGACTTTTTCTTACTGATCTGTTGCTGAATCCCAACCATGTCTACAAAAACCGACGAAATTCTTGAGTCGCTAAAGACCCTTTCTTTGCTTGAGGCTTCTGAGCTGGTTAAGCAAATAGAGGATGCTTTTGGTGTCTCTGCCGCTGCTTCCGCAGGCGTTGTAATGGCTGCTCCTGGTGCCGCTGGTGCTGGTGGTGGTGAAGTTGCCGAAGAGAAGACCGAATTTGATGTTGTGCTGGAGGGTTTCGACGCTGCAGCCAAAATCAAGGTTCTCAAGGCCGTACGCGAGGCTACCGGCCTCGGCCTGGGCGATGCCAAGGCCATGGTCGAAGCTGCTCCTAAGACCATTAAGGAAGGCATTGCCAAGGATGAAGCCGAGGCGCTTAAAAAGGCAATCGAAGAGGTTGGCGGAAAGGTAAGTCTCAATTGATCATCATCGGATTGTTTTAGTCCGGTTGTGATTTACCCGTTAATTGAGTTGCGACCGGTCCTGTGGGGCCGGTCTTTTTATTTGTAAGTAAGTGCATGAAAAAAGCCCTGCCAAAGGCAGAGCTTTTTGTTGGAGTGCATCCAGGAGTCTTTCCTTGTTTCGACCCTGAATTCTTTATCACCCCTCACACAAACTTATGTTAAGGGAGGTATTTATGAATGCCCGCTTTAAGGGGCGCTCCGTCAACTGTCCTGCCTTTGGCAGTATGAATTATTGGCGGTAAGGGATCACAACGAGTCGGATCGGTCCTTTGCCTTGCATCACACTGCGGTTTTGGTTTGTGAGCTTGGGGGGAAGCGGTGCACTGGGTGCTCCCAGTTGGTCGAAGATGGCAGGCCTTTGACTAGCGGATGCTTTGGCAATAAGCAGGTTCACAGGATCTGGATGAGCGAAATAGATGTGTTTGAGCGTGCGTCCTTGGTATGTACGTCGTTCCAGCTTCCAGCCAGGCTCCAGTTTCAATTTTACGAAGCCATTTTGATTGCGTTTAGGGAGTATTGCCTTGGCCACGGTGATCGGAACAGCTTGATTTGCGTCAAAGCCTTTAAGTTCAAGGCTCTGCTTATTTTTAGAGATCCGCAGACGGAAGCGTCGAGCCACATCTTCACCGCTACTTCGCAGGGAATAGTTGTTGCTGTTTAAGTAGCGGTTGCAGATGCCTGCAAAGTTGAAGTTATTCAGGGTGGGCTCCACCAAATCTTCTTGAAGGTTTTTCCAGCACAGTGGCCGGTGCTTGATCTGTTCGATTACCAGTAGTTTCCACCGATTTTTTCCCACTGCCTGGGCCAGTACTACAAAGCGTTCCTGGTGGAGTGGCTGACTGTCGAAAATTGTTTTAGTGACTGCCGGGAGTGGCGTCAGCAAAGTAAAAAAACCCAGACCCAGAGCCAACAGCTTGTTGCGGGGCTTCGGTTTCCTTAGTGTCATATGGAGCTCAGGGTAGGTTCGCGACATGACTGCTGACTCTTAAAGGACAAGCGAACCGTGTTGTACCAAATCAGAAAAGAGTTCTCAAATGGCTGATCGCAGTGGAAGGGTTGTGGCCGCCGCCACAGATGGGGCTTGTAGTGGGAACCCAGGGCCTGGAGGCTGGGGTGCAATGCTTCGCTTTGAGGATGGCAGCGTGGAGGAGTTTGGAGGCTATTCAGCTGCCACGACCAATAACCGTATGGAACTTCAGGCTGCCCTTGCTGTGCTGGAAAGGCTGCAAGAGCTTCCTTGTCATCCTGATTTAAAGATCCGTACCGATAGCAAATATTTGATTGATGGTTTGGGCAAGTGGATGGTGGGTTGGAAGCGTAAGGGTTGGCGCACTGCTGCCGGCAAGCCAGTGCTCAATCAGGATCTCTGGCAGGCATTGGATCGTGCTCGCATTGAGGGTGTTTCTCTGGCGTATGTCAAAGGACATAGCGGTGACCCTGATAACGAACGGGTCGATCAGATCGCGGTGAGCTTTTCTAAAGGAGGTGTTCCAGCGTTGAAGAGTGGACGGGTGACATCCTCTGAGGCAGTTGGCCTTGTTGAGCCGATAGAAGAGGCCAGCGATGGAGAAGATCTTGCGCCCGCTAACTTGCAGCAGCTTTTAACACGGCTTGAGCTGGCTGATCGCTTGGCTGAGCGTGGCTATGGATTAAGCCTGGCTGAGTTGGCTCAATTAGTGGAGCAACCTATGGCGCATTTGGAGCGTAAGAAGGCTTCCTGGCGCTGGCGAGATTGGCTAATTGAGCCAGTGGATGAATGTTGCTGGCGGTTGCGTCGCTTCGCGGCAGGATCGGATCAGATCTGAGGAGGCCCAGGATGGCTGAGCCATCACCTGCAAGGGTGCTCTCTACCGGGGGGGCTTACCGGCGTTGGCTGGGACCTGTACTTGCCAAAGATCAGGGTCTTGATCCTGAACAGTTGGTTCAAGCAGCATTGAGTGCTCTAGGCCAGGCGTCTGTTTGCAGGAATTGGCCTGTCGTGTCAGGTGTCTTGGCGGCTTTGGCCAAGGATATGCAACGTTCTGATCTACGGCTTGAGCAGGTGTTGTTTGGCTGTCGGTTTTGTAACCCTGTTGGACTGGCTGCTGGTTTTGATAAAAACGGTGTGGCGGCCAGTATTTGGGATCGTTTTGGCTTTGGCTTCGCTGAGCTCGGCACTGTTACTTGGCATGCACAGACCGGTAACCCTCGGCCTCGACTCTTTCGCTTGGCTGCAGAGCAGGCCGCCTTGAATCGCATGGGCTTCAACAACAATGGTGCTGAAGCAATGCGTCGCACTTTGGAGCGGCAAATCCTGCCTTCACCAGGTCAACGGCCCGCTGTGCTGGGCATCAATTTAGGTAAATCCAGGATCACTTCGCTAGAGCTTGCTCCAGATGACTATGCCTCGTCGCTTGAGTTGCTGGCGCCATTGGCTGATTACGCCGTGATCAACGTCAGCTCTCCAAATACTCCTGGCTTGCGTGATCTCCAGGATTCCAGTCAGTTGCGGCGGTTGGTGGAGCGATTGCGGCGCTTGCCAGGTTGCCCGCCGCTGCTGGTGAAAATTGCTCCAGATCTTGCTGATGAAGCTATTGATGGGCTTGCTCGGCTTGCTTATGAGGAGGGTTTGGCAGGTGTAATTGCTGTTAATACCAGCATCGATCGCTTAGGTCTCGAAGAGCGCGTTATTGCTAATACAGGTCGAACTTTGGCGCAGGAAGCTGGTGGCCTAAGTGGAGCACCACTACGTCAACGTGCCTTAGAGGTGGTGCGGCGGTTGCGGGCCACTGCAGGTCCGGCCTTGCCCTTGATCGGAGTGGGAGGCATCGACTCCCCAGAGGCGGCATGGGAGCGGATCAGTGCCGGTGCTTCCCTGGTGCAGCTTTATACAGGCTGGATCTTTAAGGGGCCAGATCTAGTCCCGCATATTTTGGAGGGGCTTGTTGCTCAGCTCGACCGCCATGGCTTTCGCCATGTGTCGGAGGCTGTCGGTAGCGGCGTGCCTTGGCAGTAGCCGATACGCTTTCATCAGAGCGTGGATGCCTCTCCGTGGTGTTGGCTGGTCTACGCGAACGCTTCCCTCAGCTGGAGCAGCTGCAGGCCATGACCGAGTGGTGGCTTTTGAAGCAACGGGTGCTGCTTGCTGTTGACGACACTGCCCTCGTATTGCTTTGGCAACAGGGTGAGAGGCTGACGCTTCGACATGTGCCACTCCCTCAGGGTCTTTGTCGTGCAGGTTTGCCGATGCAGCGTCAGGCCTTGGCTGAGTTAGTAGCAGACCTGCTGCTGGATATGGGCATTCTCGGGGGGCAGTTGGAGATGTTGTTGCCGATGCAGGCATGCCAATGGCGTTTGCTCTGTTGGCCTGATGGTGAACCCGATTTAGATCAGGTGAAGGCCTTGCGCGAGCTCAACCCTGAGCTGAACTGGCCGTTCTCTTTGGCGGAGTCCTATTTGACTGTGAAATCGGTGCAACCAGCCTCATTTTTGAGCACTACAACGTCGATGTCTTTAGCGGTGAGGACTGACAGGTTGATGGTGCATGCCTGGGTTGATGTGAGCGAGGCTGCTGATTTGCCGCTACTGGGCCTTGAGTGGATGCTCACGGCTGCTTGGCGGACTGTGCGTGAGGCCACCAAACACTTTGAGGGTGATTTGATTTGGTTGGTCAAACATGGTGGGCGCTGGCGTTTGCTGTTATTACGCGGCGGTTTGCCAGAGTTAGACCATGCTCTGGCGGCCTCTGTTGGTGGGAATTCGCCTGATCAGTTATTGAATGAAGTTGATGAGGTATTGCAGGCATGGCATCAGCGCTGTGGCAGTGCTCTGCCCTTGGCGTGGTGGATTACAGCCGCTGCTGTTGATCAGCAGAAACTTCGTTTAGCTTTGGATTCTCAAGGTCGTGGTGTGTGTCTAAGCAAAGAGAAGTTTTGGCTACTTGAAGATGGGGCAACCGCCCTTGAGGGGCCCGAAGCTAATTTTTGGCGGGGTGACTTTGCAGCTTTGGCCTGTTTAGCTCTAGCAGGCGCCTGGGAGCAATTTTGATGGCTTCTTCACCTAATGGTCCTGGCTTGGATTTATTGCAGGAACGTCGCCTGGAGGCAGGTCTGACAGCTCAACCTGCTCCTGTGCCTCCGTTGCGAATCTTGCTTTATAAGGGAATTGGCCTCGGGGCTCTGTTGGTTGTTGTTGCTTTAGTAGTGGCTGCTTGGTTTGCCTGGCAGGAAAAGCGGCAACAGGTCGAACTTGATCGCTTGCAGCCATTGGAACAACGGTTGAAGCGGGATTTGGCACAACTCAAGCAGATGAAGGCGCGTACAGCAGTTATGCGTCAGGACAACACTCAGATCGCTGAGCAATTAGTGGCGGCTAGGGCGAGTTCTGCATTGATGGAACAGTTGCGTTTGGAGACGCCGGCCAGTATCCAACTGACGGAAGTTTCCGTGGAGGATGAGCGGATCAATATCAAAGGCGAAGCTAGGGATCTTGGTTTTATGGGGGCTGGTGAAGCCATTGATGCCTTGAAGTTGAACTTTTCAGTTCTGTCCATGGTGAAACCGGGTGGGGTGAAGGTTGTGAAAGTGGAGAGGCAGGGTGATGGCCAGGAGGTGCAATTCGTGCAGTTCAGTATTGATGTGGCTTTGGATGCCAAGAGCAGGCCTTCTCTGCAGGAGCTGCGTGAGTTGGGTGCAACTGGTTTAGTGGAGCGTTATCAACTACTAGAGCGCTATGGGGTTGCTCCATGACGAACCTCAGCCCAGAGCTACCTAGTTGGCAGCGCAAAATCACACGCGAGCGTGCCTTGGTGGGGTTGCCGTTGCTAACAGGTGGCCTGGTGGCTGGTTTATTGACGTGTCTTGTTGTGCTGCCCACCTTGGTTCGTTTGGAAAGTCAGCAGCAACGTTTGCAGCATTTGCTTAAACAACAGGCGTCAATAACTTTGTTGCCCGGCAAGTTGAAGACAGCCGCTGAACAGTTGGCAATGGTTCAGCAAAAGCAGGCTGTGCTGGTCAATCTGGTGGCAGGCAAGGACAAAATCCAAACTTTCTTGGCCCAGTTGAGTCGTGAATCCATGGCTACAGGGGTAGTGCTCGAGCTCTATGAGCCTGTGTCAGTAGCCCCCTCACCTTCAGCGGCTAGTCGTAACAACCCTCCAGGCAGCAATCCGAAGCCAGATCAGGAAGAGATTGTTTCTGAGAATCCGTTGGCAGTTCGTGGCTATGAGAAGACGGCCGTGATTTTGCAAGCCCGCGGATCTTTTCTGCGCCTGCAGGCCTTTCTTCGAGGTATAGAAGCTTTGCAGCTAGTTGTTCAACCCAGTGATCTTGAGCTGATAGCACTTGATCCTAAGAAGGGGCCAGATGGTGACGCCACAGGACCAGCACTTACGCAGCTAAGGATGCGACTGACCTTCTACGACAAGGTAGCCGTCCCTGCAAAGGAAGGGGAGACGAGAATTCTTGATTCTGAGGAGGGATTACCTCCAGAAGCCTGAGCCCCCTAGCTGGCAAGGAAATCGATCGATACCATCTGTGCAGATTGTGTGCCAGATCGAGCCTGGGTAGCTGTATGTCACGTTCCCAGCGATTGGTTCCTCTGCTTGCTGCGCTTGGCTTATGTGGCATGTCTATAGCTGAGGGGCTGGTGATGCCTCGGCCAGTGAAGGCAAGGATGCAGGGGGTTATGGAGTTGAAGCTGCGGCGCTCACAAGACAGTATTGAGGTCATTATTGAAGGGGTGGGCCTACAACCCGTTTTGCAGCAGCAACGGTCTGGGCAGAGCTGGGAAGGTCGACTACGCACTCAGGGCACGCCTGGTCTTCGACGTGGTCCGCAGCAGGTATCGATGCCGGAGTTTGGGCTGCAGTCTGTGAGCCTTTCGGGATCGGGGGAGAGCTATCAGTTGAAGGTGGAGGGTGTGGCCGGCCGGCCGCTGTTGGACCCAGTGGTGAGTGCCGACGGCCGCAATTTAATTCTTAGTTTTCCAGGATTAGCTGGCCCGACTGTGCAAACTGGCCGCTTGGACTTGCAAACGCCAGGGCGAGTGCCTCAGGCGGCATATGTACCGCCTTTGCGACAACATGCTGTGGCGCCTCCACTGGGAGATATGGCTGTGGGCACCATGGTGCTCAGTAATCGCAGTTTTGTGCAGGTGAGTGGACCTCCAGTGACGCTTACTTTGAACAATGCACCTGCTAAGGATGCCTTGATGTCTCTTGCTCGCTTGGGAGGCTATGGGTTCATCTTTGTTGGAGATGATTCGCAGCCTGGAACGTCTACTGCGGTGGAGACATCGGCGACGGCACCAGCCAATAGTGGAGGCAAGAAGGTGTCGATGGCTTTCCAAAACGAGAGTTATGCACGTGCCTTAAATGGGGTGCTATTGGCATCAGGCTTACAGGGCAAGCTTGATGGTCGCACGCTGCTTGTTGGTAGTGCCGTTGCGAGCAAAACATTTGGTCCTCAGGTGTCGAAAATTTATCGCCTGAATCAAGCAAGTGCTTCTTCTGCGGCCGATTACTTAGCCAGCCTTGGAGCATCGATTAGCAAGGTGAACGTTATCAGCATTACTTCTGGAGAAGCATCATCGGCAGGGACATCTCAGCTGAGCAATCAGGTTTCTCAAACTTCTTCTAAAACGACGAGTATTGAGACTTACGGATCTTCAGTTGGTCCTCTTAAGGGTCTTTCTGGTACAACTGATTCTCGCTTGCAAACGATCACATTAGTAGGCGATTCTAAGTTGGTGTCTGTGGCTGAGAGTTATCTAAAGCAGATTGACCTCAGGCAGCGACAGGTGGCGCTATCGGTGAAGATTCTGGATGTAAATATGGATAATGATAGTGAGATTGATAATAGTTTTTCCTTGCGCTTTGGTAATAATTTAATTGTTAATGATCAAGGGAGATTGTTGGCTGCATTTGGGCGTAATTTACCGGCCGATGCTGGCTCTTTTACCTCTGCCCCGGTGGAGACTGAAACAGAGAGTAGCTCTGGTTCAACAACAACAACTTGGAATCAGGGTTATGACTATGGTTATATTTATGAGCTAGACGATAATGGTATGTCGACCGGAAAAATTCAGCGTGATGATGAAGGTAAGCCTGAAAAGGCTGATGGACTTCAGTTCGATAACTTTGGCAATCTATTGACTAATGGTGGCCGCGGGGCAATTTTATTTGATGTCGTAAGCGATTCATCGGAAGAATCGAGTAACTCTAGTGAGGATAAGGGTACAGAAACCACGACTCGTAATCCTTCTCTAAATTATCCTGACCAAGTTTTTTATGATTTTCTGAAGGCTCAAATTCTATCTAAAAGCACCAAAATACTAGCCTCTCCGACTTTGATCTTATCCGAAAATGCCGAAAGCATTGATTCGTCATCTGATGATGTAGGCCGCTCTAGAGCAAACGAGGCCTTGGTTGCTGTTGGCAGTCAGGTGATCGTAAAATGCGCAAAGAATGAAGATAGTAATGGTAATATTAGCTATGAATCAACAAGAGAAACTGCTGGCCTTACTCTTGGTGCACGAGTCCTGAAGATTGATGACAATGGCTTCGTTACGTTTACGATTGAGCCCAATATTTCAGCAGCAATAGGAGTTCCTACAGATGTGTCAAATTGTGGTTCGGTCTTTACTCTATATGAGCGTAGGTTAGAAACTGGATCTGTGCGTTTACGTGATGGGCAAACTTTGATTCTTGCTGGTGTAATTCAGGATGAAGATAAACAGGTGGTTACCAAGTGGCCCATTCTTGGGGATATTCCTTTTATTGGTCAATTCTTCCGAAATACACAAGGAGCGAGGGTTAATCGTGAACTTGTGATCATGGTGAGTGCTCGCATCATTGATGGCAATGTT
>JASLWC010000027.1 GCA_030741055.1 Prochlorococcaceae cyanobacterium ETNP18_MAG_14
TGAGTGCTGATGCGCTGATCCGAGAATTCGAGGCATCACAGCTAAAAAGTGATCTAAATGAGATCTACGTGGGCGACACTGTTCGGGTAGGAGTTCGCATCAGTGAAGGGAACAAGGAGCGTATCCAGCCCTATGAAGGTGTTGTGATTGCCAAGCGACACGGTGGAATCAATGAAACCATCACCGTGCGCAGGATCTTCCAGGGCATAGGAGTAGAGCGTGTTTTCATGCTCCATAGCCCTCAAGTGGCCTCTGTAAAGGTTGAGCGCCGAGGTAAAGTAAGAAGAGCGAAGCTTTTTTATCTGCGGGAACGGGTGGGTAAAGCCACCCGCGTGAAGCAGCGCTTCGACCGCTGAGGTTTCGGCCTCGTTCAATCCAAATGCCATCGTCTATGCGATGGCCGACGGGTCCATCGCCTTGCGCCGTTAGTTCAGTTGGTAGAACGCAGGTCTCCAAAACCTGATGTCGGGGGTTCAAGTCCTCCACGGCGCGTCCGATGGCCCATCCTGCAGTTTCCTTGTTTCGAGAATGGAGTTGGATCTTCAACCTGGTGATGTCGTAAAAGTGCTCGAGTCAGCCGCTCTAGGGTGGGTTCGTGCGCGCGTCATTCGAGTCAAATCTGGTGGTCGTGTGGTCGTGCAAAGCGATCAGGGGCGCGAATTCACAGCACGAGGCAATCAAGTACGCCTAATCGAACCCGCAGGCTTCAGTACCTAATTGACCGCAAACTCAAAGTCTCTAGGTTTACGCACAAATTGAGGTTTCGCTCTGCAACCCCAACGGCATGTCTTTTTTTCGGCATCGCCAAAGCAAGCTTCCCTTGCCAGAAAGTCAGAAACTCTCTGGTTTTATTCAACTCAAGCCATCCTAAAAAGGTCCACAAGACCAGAGCTGACGAGTTGACGACAGGCAGGGTTGAGGTTGATACTTTCTTGGTCGCGTAAGCGATACAGGTCAGCATCCATGCGGTGAGCCCCGACTGGAACTGAGCTCATCTGGGACCGTAGTTCAATTGGTTAGAGCACCGCCCTGTCACGGCGGAAGTTGCGGGTTCGAATCCCGTCGGTCCCGTTCCTAATCCAAGAAATCATTGTGAAGGTGCGAGTTCGGCTGGCTCCGAGTCCAACAGGCACACTCCACATCGGCACAGCAAGAACAGCTGTTTTTAACTGGCTGTTTGCCCGACATCAGCAAGGTCAGTTCCTGATACGCATCGAGGACACCGATAAAGAACGATCCAAACCTGAATTCACCGCCAACATCCTCGAAGGCCTTGAATGGCTAGGCATCAACTGGGATGAAGAGCCTGTTATTCAAAGCCAGCGGGTGGAAGGCCATCGCGCAGCAATCCAAACCTTGCTTGATCTTGGCCTGGCCTACCGCTGCTACGCCAGTGAAACTGAACTGGAGGCAATGCGGCAGGAACAGAAAGCCAAAAGCCAAGCCCCTCGCTACGACAACCGTCACCGGCATCTAAGTTCCGAACAAGCGAACGCCTTTAACGCTGAAGGCAGAACAGCCGTGGTGCGATTCCGTATCGATGATGCTGCAACCATCCGCTGGAATGACCTAGTACGAGGCCCGATGCACTGGAGCGGGAACGATTTGGGCGGTGACATGGTTATTGCTCGTCGAGCTCCAGCCGATCAAATTGGTGACCCCTTGTACAACCTCGTGGTGGTGGTAGATGACGCCGCCATGGGCATCTCTCATGTAATCCGCGGTGAAGACCACATCGCAAACACCGCTAAGCAACTGCTGATCTACGAGGCCCTTGGTCTGCCCACTCCTCAATTTGCTCATACCCCACTAATCCTTAATTCAGAAGGCCGCAAACTTTCAAAAAGAGATGGAGTTACCTCGATCAGTGACTTTCAAACCATGGGATATACAGCCGAGGCAATGGCCAACTACATGACCCTGCTGGGTTGGTCGGTACCCGAAGCAATGGACGAACGCTTCACCCTCAATGAGGCTGCAACCGTCTTTAATTTTGAGCGTGTCAACAAAGCAGGCGCAAAGTTCGACTGGGACAAACTCAATTGGCTGAATTCCCAAGTGCTTCATGGGTGGACTAAAGAGCAACTACTTGATGCTCTAGAACCCTTGTGGGCTAAAGCTGGCTGGGCCCTGCCCGAGCAAAATTGGTGTTTAGATCTGGTTGAACTCCTAGGACCATCCCTGACACTGCTCAATGACGGTGTTGATCAAGCACGCCCTTTCTTCGAGGAACCCAAGCTGGAGGCTGATGGACTCGAGCAACTCGCCATGGAAGGAGCTAAGGCAAGCCTTAGCAATCTTGTTGATCAACTCGAAATATCTGCCTGGGACGGTTTTGATAAGCAAAGAGCCCAAGAACTACTTACTAATGCTGCTCAAAATGCTGGTGTAAAAAAAGGTGTGATCATGAAGAGCCTCAGGGCTGCACTGCTTGGGCGCCTACAAGGACCTGACTTAATTACAACCTGGGGATTACTGGCAAGGATCCGAGAGGATCTAAA
Organism: Prochlorococcaceae cyanobacterium ETNP18_MAG_14; assembly: GCA_030741055.1. Lineage (GTDB taxonomy): Bacteria > Cyanobacteriota > Cyanobacteriia > PCC-6307 > Cyanobiaceae > Prochlorococcus. Next base: position 2,502 of record JASLWC010000027.1, read on the forward strand.
CAGGCTGCGCCGTTGTCTCTGAAGAATCTTCTTTTTCGTTTGAATCCTCAGGAGCAATTAAACCCAAAGCCTTTGCTAACGGCTGTGCCGTAAGGCCCTGAAGCCCCACTGTCATCAGGATGGTAAGGAAGACCAAACCCTGAAGCCGACCAGCCCCCAACACACCTGCCTGCTCAAGTCGAATCGAAAACAAGGAAGCCACTGCCGCCGTAACAATCCCACGCGGTGCAAGCCAACCAAGAAACAATCGCTGCCGGTAATCAAGAGGGAGGCCAATAGTGGCAATACTCACCGCCACAGGACGGACTACCAACATCAACACGAGCACACAACTCACCCCCCCCCAACCAAGTGGGCTTAGCTCACCCCAAGAGACGTCTGCCGCAAGCAGTGGAAATAACATCGTGATGGCAAGGCGCGCCAACTCTCGGATCAGCGCATCAAGCTGATCGGCCTGAGTAGCAGGCCGGCGGCCGACCACGACTCCTGCAGCTACCGAAGCCGGCAAACCCGACTCAGGTAAAAACCATTCGCAAACTGCGTACAAGAGGAATAACACCCCCAAGGTGAGCTGCAACCTCAGGCCTACTGAAGGGTCGGGCTTTAAACGCCTTAATCCCTCTGATAGCAGCCAGCCAGCACCAGCACCCAACACCACGCCTCCTCCTAGGCGAGCCAGCAGCCCAAAGGCAACCTCCCGCCAACCATGCAAATCACCCAACAACAACTCCAGCAAAAGCAAAGCGAGCACCGCCCCAACTGGCTCAAGCACCAATCCCTCCGCCTCAAGCACATCCCCCAAAGGCGAAGCCAAACGGATCTGTTGCACCAGTGGTGTCACAACAGTCGGACCAGTGGCAAGCACGATGGCGCTATAGACCGCGGCAACTGACCAACCCAAACCAGCTAACCAATGAGCAGCTAGCAAACCCGCCGCCAGGGAAACCACTAACCGGATCAGCAATATGCGCAGCACGGTGGACTTAATGGTGTCGCCAGGGAGACGCAAGTTGAGGCCACCGTCAAAGAGCACAAGGCTCACCAACAAACCCACGATCGTCTCTAGGCCCTGACCAAGATCCAGCGGTTCAACCAGCCCAAGGCCCGATCGACCGATTAATAAACCAGAAAGCAGCAACAGCACTACACCCGGCAGGCCAGACAGAGATGACAAAATCCGCGCTCCGGCACCTGCGAAGACGGTTATCCCCCAAAGCAGACCCAGCCGCTCAGGTGTCATCGAGGGCTGCGAACTGAGGTTCCACTCTCACACCGATCACCGCCTCTGGTCGCACTACCAAATACTCACCATCCAACTCGCTGAGCGGCACGTTGACGAACCCCACACTGCCAGAGGCATTGACGATTCCCTGATACCACTGCTGAAACATCTCAAGGGTAGAAAAATGAACCTCTTCGGTCTGCCCCCCGGAGAGATGAAGGTACACCGCATAGCGGCGTGGGGTACGTGTCATCGGTGAACCGTACTGCCTACGTCCATCGCCTCAGGATGACGGATAGTCGCCTTAATTGCCCAATTGAATGGTCTAAGAACTTCTTTACCTGGAATATAAAGAGGATGAAGCGGATGCCCCTCTCGCGAACAGCCAAGTGCAAGGGGTCCAAGTGCCTCCGGAATATTCACCAGGCGATGCTGGCGATGACACTCCAATAAAGCCATCACGGCAAGGTGTCGTTGACGCCATTTACCTCCTACTCCCCAACCAAGCCAAAGGTCCCAGTGAGAACGCTCAGACCACTGACGTGCGCGAATTGAAAGCTGAGCATCATTTTGTGCACCAATCGGATCAACACAATGCCTAAGCGCTGATGGGGATCGGCTTATACGGGCAAATAGATTCACTACCAAAAGACTTCCATACCCCCAAGAGCGGCAAAAACCCTGTATCCGCCGCAAGGTTGGATCATCCTCTAAAGCTGAAGCCGTAGATGGATTCAGGCCAATAAAAAGCAAAGTTCGGCTGTTTTGCTCAACTCTGCGCTTCAACCACCAGCGATAGTGACCACAAGAACTAAAGCAAGCATCAGACGCCGAGGAAATCACGACTTGCCTCAAGGATGCGAACACTTGCCTTGCCATCACCAAAGGGATTAACAGCACGAGCCATGGCCTCGTAAGCGCTTTGGTTCTCAAGCAGGGAAGCTGTCTCGTTAAAGATCATCTCTGGATCCGTGCCAACCAACCTGGCTGTACCCGCCTCAACAGCCTCAGGCCGTTCGGTGGTTCTTCTCAAAACCAAAACCGGCTTACCCAGTGCAGGTGCCTCTTCTTGTAGCCCACCTGAGTCTGTGAGCAGAAGCGTGCACCCCCTCATCGCTGCCACCAGGCGGTCGTAATCAAGCGGCTCTGTAAGCACCACCCTGGGATGATCTGCCAAAAATGATTGCATTGGTTCGCGGACAGTTGGATTGCGATGCAAAGGCAGAAGCAAAACAGTATCGGGATAAAGATCAAGAACCCTTCTCATGCCCACTGCAATATCTCTAAGCCGGTCTCCCCAATTCTCCCGTCGATGCACGGTGGCCAAAATTACACGTTGCCGCTGCCAATCAATACCATCAAATTCAATAGCTGGAGCCTGCTCTGCCATCAGCAACAGAGCATCAATAACGGTGTTACCGGTGACAAAGATCTGACCAACGACACCTGAGGCCTTCAAGTTGGCCTCAGAGCGTGATGTAGGAGCGAAATGAAGCTGGGAGATCTGAGAAATCAGGCGCCGGTTGGCTTCTTCTGGAAACGGATCGAACAAGTTGTCTGTACGCAAACCAGCCTCAACATGACCGACCGGAATCTGCTCATAAAAGGCAGCAAGAGCGGCTGCGAATGCTGTGCTGGTATCTCCCTGTACAAGCACTAGCTGGGGAGGATAGGCATGAAAGTCATCCTTGAGGCCTTGCAACGCTGCACAGGCAATGTGGGTGAGCGTCTGAAGTGGAGCCATCAGATCGAGGTCATGATCGGCCGAAAGACCGAATAGGTCCATCACCTGGGTAACCATCTCGCGGTGCTGACCAGTGAGCACTACGCGAGTCTGAAAAGCATTACAGGCCTGAAACTCCTTAATCACCGGTGCCAGCTTGATCGCTTCTGGACGGGTGCCCAGCACGATCGTGACACGGGGCAAGCCAGCCATAACAGAAACAATCTTGAACGGATCCTAGGTGTGCCTACTGATCACCAAAAACTTGCAAAGGGCATCACCGCGACGATGCTGAAGATGAAGATAACGACCATTAACGCGTAGTGAATCAACCGATCTTTCCTCCCAACTTCCCTCCACAACCGCCAATACCGTCACCTCCGCAAAGAGAGGCAATAGCAACACCAAACGCAGAGGTATCAACGCCACTAGCCATGGCTCAACCTGGGCTCTCTCCCAGCTTGGAGGAGATCGTGCGAATCGCCCATCAACAGGGCTATTCCGATGTGCACCTCGGCATTGGCGAAGTGCCTCGTTTTCGATCCCTTGGCGAGATGAAGAAAACAGATTGGCCTATTACCGATCTCGAAGTTTTTCAAGGCTGGTTGCAAGAAGTTCTCTCTGCTAATCAGATCGATGAGTTCTGCCAACGCAAAGAATTCGACGGCTCCCATGCCTTCACGTTTGTAAGAGTGAGGATCAACCTGCTCGATTGCTTGAAAGGAGCAGCGATGGTGCTTCGCATCATTCCTCAAACAATTCTCAGCCTTGAACAGCTACAACTTCCAGATGTACTCAAAGAGCTCTCATCCAAGCCGAAAGGACTTGTATTAGTAACCGGATCAACCGGATCAGGTAAAAGCACAACCTTGGCAGCAATGATCGATTGGATCAATCGAAACCAACCACGCCACATCCTCACCATCGAGGACCCCGTGGAGTTTGTGCATCAGAGCAATCAATCTTTAATCCGGCATCGAGAAGTAGGGCATCACACCCTTAAATTCCACAACGCACTGAAGGCCGCACTGCGGGAAGATCCTGATGTGATTCTGATCGGTGAGATCCGTGATCAAGAAACCCTGACCACTGCCTTAGAAGCTTCCCAAACAGGGCACCTGGTATTCGGCACCCTCCATACCAACTCGGCCATCAAGACAGTTGAACGAGTCCTAGGTATGTATGCCCCAGACGAACAAGAAAGCGTTCGTCGCTCAATTTCCGAATCACTGCTGGGGGTGATTTCCCAGGGATTGATCCGCACCACAGATAACAAGCGAGCCGCCTTCCACGACATCCTGATCAACACTGATGCCTGTAAGGACTACATCCAGCGTGGTGCCCTAGACGAAGTCGAGGAAATCATGGAGCGCAGTGGCTTTGATGGCATGGTCACCGCCAATCAATCACTACTGAATCTTGTTGAAGCTGGCCTAGTCGAAGCAGAGACAGCAATTGCCGTAAGCCTGAAGCCCAATGAACTGACACAGAGCCTTCGGGGAAGACATTGAAGCGCCTAATTCAACCAAGAAATTGAATCAGGAGGCATCACCAAGCGAAGCAACAACACGCTGATACCAATAATCAATCCCGCCATTGCCATACGGCCATTCCAAATCTCGGCCTGTGGAGTAAAGCCTCGACGCCAAGCATTTAGCTCTTCACTACTAACAGGCTCCGCGGAGGCACTGGAATCAATAGGAGATTCAGAAGCCATTGCTGGATTACGGACCACCTAAAGCTAATTGGCCCAACTCAAAATGGGGGGCGATCAAGGTACAAATCCTTGACTTTGTCTAAAGGCCATCGAGCTGCTACCCCTAGCTCAAGGGAGCTGAAACCACCCCCAGATGCCATGCGCTGCAACGCTGCTGCCCCAATCATCGCCGCATTATCCGTGCAAAAAGCAAGGGGAGCCGTATGCACTTCAATCCCTTGTTCTTGTCCACGCTGTGCCATCAACTCACGCAAGCGGCGATTGGCAGCTACGCCTCCAACCATCACCACAGCTTTTAGGCCCTGATCATTAGCGCAGAGCAAACTCCGCTCTACCAGCACCTCTGCAACCACTTGCTCAAAGCTGGCTGCCAGATCGGCCAGAGGCAAGCACTTATCAGCCTCTGAAAGGGATTGCACCAAGCGCAGCATGGCGGTCTTCAATCCACTGAAAGAGAAGTCGTAGGGATGGAAGCCTCCTCCAGGCTTTGAAACTCGCCCTTTTGGCAGAGGAAATCTGCCTGAATCACCAGCCTCAGCCAACGCTTGAATAGCAGGGCCACCCGGATAATTCAGACCAAGCAAGCGTGCCACCTTGTCAAAGGCCTCTCCGGCCGCATCGTCATGACTACGTCCGAGGCGTTGCATAGCACCCTCTGCGCCAACTCGAATCAACTCGGTATGCCCTCCGCTCACAAGCAGAACTAAATAGGGCGGCCGTGGAGGGCGCTCAGCCAAGAGCACTGAAGCCAAGTGACCCTCCAGGTGATGGATACCAAAAAACGGCAGCGCATGGAGAGCCGCCAAAACTCGGCCTGTAACCGATCCCACCATCAGGGCACCTGCTAAGCCAGGGGTCACAGTTGCCGCAACAGCATCGAGGCAAGCCATCGACTGCCCCGCTTCCAGCAATGCATTGCCTACGAGGTGAGGGAGAGCCTCGACATGTAAGCGAGAGGCAACCTCTGGCACCACACCTCCCCACTGAGCATGTTCCTCTACCTGAGAGGCGATGCAGCTAGCCAAAACTTCAAACCGACCGCCTTCAAAACGCAGCACTGCGGCGGCAGACTCGTCACAACTTGTTTCGAGGGCCAGAACCGTCGGCATTGTTGCGGGGCACCTCAATTAGATTTTACCAGTGACATCCTGCCGTTCCGGAGCAGGTCTAAAAGGAATCGAAACCAATGCGTCGTCTTTTCGCCGTTGTGCTCTCGGCCCTACTGATAATCGGCTTTGCACCCGTTGCCAAAGCTGACATAGCTGGCCTCACCTCTTGTGCTGAGAATGCCCGCTTTCAGCAGCGAGCCAGTGCTGCAGACACACCACAGGCCATCGCCCGTTTTGATCGCTACAGCAAATCCTTATGCGGCGATGACGGACTCCCACACGCTCTAATCCCTGCACCAACTGAGCCGTTTGCGATGTCCATTATCCGCGGACATGAAGGCGAAATCATGATTCCAGGTGTGATCCACCTTTACATCCTTGGGATTATTGGCTGGGCTGGTCGCTCTTATCTCCATGCCATCAAAGCCAAAGGCCATAAGCAGGCCCTACACGATGAGATCCATATCGATACAACCTTGGCTTTCAATTGCATGCTTAGAGCAACTGCTTGGCCTTGGCTAGCACACGCCGAAGGCCAAAATGGCAGCCTGCGTGAGAGCGACAACAACATCACAGTTTCGCCTCGCTGAGCGAGATTCTCCTCTTAAACAACAACTCTCTTTCCCCCTACTCAAGATGAGAAAATTCTTCGAAAGCTTTCCAATGGTTGCCGTTCTCTGGGTGTGGCTCACTGCCGGCATGATTGTTGAATTCAACCGCTACTATCCAGACCTTCTCTTCCACCCAATGAGCTTCTGATCAGCTCAACATCAAATCAGCAAATAACTGAATTGATGATTGGCTTCTGAACAATAAAAAAGCCCCCCTCGGGGGTTTTTTTATTGACTGCTGTTACTAAAGAAAGTTTTAGGGTGAATTGAGGTGGCTCGATTCAAGAACGCAGGCCCATCAAAGACTCCAGCTCCTGTACCGCAACCTGCAGATCATCATTAACGACCACTGCATCAAACTCCTTTTGAGCCATCAGCTCCTCCTTTGCTCTTACTAAACGACGCTGAATAGCCTCCTCTGTCTCTGTAGCGCGACCGCGAATACGTCGTTCCAGCTCCTCAAAACTAGGAGGAGCAAGAAAAATCTGAACAGCTTCTGGGAAACTACGCCGCACCTGCCTGGCACCTTCTAGTTCGATTTCGAGCAAAACTGGTCGACCCAATGAAAGCTGCTGCTGAACAGGTTTTCGCGGAGTTCCATACCGATTCCCGGCGAATTCAGCCCATTCCAGACAACCATCAGCCTGAACCAGATCAGCGAAGCGATCATGGCTGAGGAAAAAGTAATGCTCAGCCTCTATCTCTCCTGACCTAGGCACTCGAGTTGTCGCTGAAATAGAAAGCCAAATCTCAGGATGAAGCTCTAGAAGTTGCTTTACCAACGAACCCTTACCAACCCCACTGGGCCCTGTGATCACCGTGAGCTTGGCTTTCGCGGTGGATGGCGCCATGGATTGCATCGAATCGTCTCGCAGAGTAGGAAGGCTGCTTGCGATACAGGTAGCGAACATATCAATGGCCCCTGCAGCCCTACAGGCAATGGACATCTCAAGCTTGCGGGCTGTGCTTGCCGAGCTTCGCAACGAACTGCTGCCTAGCCGCTTCGAGAAGGTCCAACAACCAGAGCCTAATACCCTCCAACTTGGACTGCGCACACTCAAGGGCCTTGCATGGATTGAGTTCAGCTGGCGTGCTGATTGCCCCCGACTAGTACGCATTCCACCTCCCTCACGCTTTGGGGCTGGCAGCACTTTGGCCCAACAGATTCAACATGGACTGCGTCAGATGGCGCTTATCGAACTCAAACAGAATGGGTTTGAACGAGTGGTGGAATTCGGCCTAGCCCATCGACCCGGTGAACCGATCCGTCGCACTCTGGTTTTAGAGATCATGGGACGCCACAGCAACCTGCTGCTGCTTGATCATCAACGCCAGGTAATCACCCTTGGACGCCAGGTGCGTAGCCATCATTCAAGAGTCAGACCAATCGGAACCGGAGACATCTATGTGGCGCCTCCACCGATGCAAGGCATGGAAGCAAACTCCAAAGAATCGCTAAATCACTGGAGAGAAAGACTCTGCCTAGTGCCAATAAAGCTGCGCAAAGCTCTACAGCAGTGTTATCAAGGCATAAGCCCTGCCCTGGCGATGCAGCTGGCTGACAACGATGCACAAAAAGCAAGCTCCTTACTTGAGCTTTCAGTGCTGGAGATCACAGACAAGCAATGGCAACTGCTTTACCAGCGCTGGAGTCAATGGCTGATGTGTCTTGAAAAAGATCGCTTCAAGCTTGCCTTTGATGGTCCCAGCCCCTACCGCGTCTGGGACTGTGATATCTCCACGTCGTCTTCCCAACAAAGCGAAATCAGCCTCACTCTGGGGAGCTATTACCGAAAGCATCTTGACTGCCAAGCTCTCAATCAACTAGCCCAAGACCTCCAGAAAAGACTTGGCCAGTGGCGACAACGTGAACAGCAAGCCCTTGGCGAACAACAGTATCGACTCAATGAAACAAGCAAAAGCAACTCTCTTCAACAACAAGCAGACTCAATGCTTTGCCTCCCTTCACCAAGCAAGGATCTAATCAACCAAGCCCAAAAGCTCTACCGAAAGGCTCAAAAATTCCGCCGCTCAGTACCAATGCTGAAAGAACGGCTTGAACATCACCAGCAAAGGTTGCAGCTAATCCAAGGCAGTGAAATGTTTCTCGAAGATCTGCTCGCCGCAAACTGGGAAGAGCAGGGAGAGCGATTGATCCGGCTAAAGGAATTGCAGCAAGAGCTAGACGAGTTACTGATATCTCAATCAAGCAAACGCCAAAAGCGCAATCGTCGCAATCAACAGCCACCAAAACCCCTTGAATTAACCACTCCAGGAGGACTATTGATCCAGGTGGGCCGTAACCACCGCCAGAATGATTGGATCAGCCTGCACCAAGCACGCCCTGGTGATATCTGGTTTCACGCCCAAGAATGTCCTGGCAGCCATGTGGTGCTGAAGGCCTCAACTGGACTAGCAGAGGAGGCCGACCTGCAACTAGCTGCAGACCTCGCCGCTCACTTCAGCCGTGCCAAGGGTAATCATCGCGTCCCCGTGATAATGGTGCCCACCAGCAAGCTGCAGCGAATACCAGGAGCAGGGCCTGGAACCGTGCGATACCGGGAAGGCAGCGTTTACTGGGCTGAACCAGAGAGGGGGCGAAAACAACTCTCTGCTTAGAAGCTCTTAGTCTTATAGGAACCCAGCGGCGCCCATTCTGACCAGTCCTGATCAGCCCACAGGTTCAGTTCTGCCGCCCCCCGCTCCGATTCCCGTCGACCGGGGAGCCAAGAAACCAAAACCAACCCACGACGTGGAGATGCCTCTAGTTGACCACTTAGAGGAGTTGCGTCAAAGGGTTCTGCGCAGTCTGTTGTCTGTTGTTTTAGCAGCAGCAGCCTGCCTGCTTTTCGTGAAGCCGCTCGTACGTCTACTGGAAGCACCAGCAGGGTCAATCCGCTTTCTACAGCTTGCTCCAGGAGAGTTTCTGTTCGTATCAATCAAGGTGGCGGGCTACGCCGGTTTAACGCTTGCGCTGCCTTACATGCTCTATCAGGGTCTGGCATTCGTATTACCTGGCCTCACCAGCCGGGAAAGACGCTTGATTGCACCGGCAGTGGCTGGATCAGCGATTTTATTTCTAGCCGGACTGGCCTTCGCCTGGTGGGCACTAGCACCAGCAGCTCTCAAATTTCTAGTGAGTTACGGCGCCGATGTAGTCGAGCCACTGTGGTCAATCGAAAGGTATCTCGACTTTGTTCTATTGCTCATGCTGGCTACAGGCCTGGCATTTCAGCTACCTGTACTCCAGCTGATGTTGGGAATTCTGGGGTTATTGCGCTGGCAACCAATGCTGAAAGCCTGGCGCTGGGTAGTACTAGCAGCTGCCTTAGCAGGCGCTGTACTAACACCATCAACAGATCCGATCACAATGCTTCTGCTGGCCGGAGCCATTACAGCCCTTTTTCTGATTGGAGTTGGACTGGTAGCGCTAACAGATCAATTCAAGTCAGAAATTCCTGCAATCGACCAATCGCCTCCAACAGCAGACTGAAAATCCTCCCGAGCATGGTTTTTCTCCTCGAGCATGGTCTCTTCAGCAGTGCCAGCCAATGATCACCTCTGCACAGCCGTTACAACCAACTGATTAATAACCTCAAGCCGCTCGCCAAGGTGATTGCATTACGCCTATTCATCGAGGCAGGAAATGCTGCTCCATCAATGCCAGATCAGCTCCAAATAAAGGTGCTTCTGTCGAAACATCAATTAGATATCAAAGGGATTGCACCCGCAATCAGCAAAGCAATCAAACGCCTCTTCCAGCCCTAACGAAAAAGCAGCATCGTCCAGGTTTTAGCTAAAGCACATATTCGTGCCACCACAGCGATGAAAAGCCTAGTCGTTGCAAAGCGTGACAGGCCCTTCACAGTCCATAATGGTCTCCATACTGCGCAGATCAAACATCTGTCATGACACAAATGACCTCGAGTGATGTGCCCGGGATGGGTCGTAGGCAGTTTATGAACCTACTGACTTTCGGTTCAATCACTGGCGTTGCGCTTGGGGCCCTTTATCCAGTGGTGAATTTCTTCATCCCTCCTCGTGCCGCTGGAAGCGGAGGTGGCACCAGTGCCAAGGATGAACTTGGCAATGCGGTCACCGCAAGCGGCTGGCTGGCTAACCATCCAGCTGGTGACCGCAGCCTTGTTCAGGGACTAAAAGGTGACCCCACCTACTTAATTGTCGAGGGTGAAGACGCCATTGGCAGCTACGGAATCAACGCCATCTGCACCCACCTCGGCTGCGTAGTGCCTTGGAACAGCGGCGCAAACAAATTCGTCTGCCCCTGTCACGGCAGTCAATACAACGCCACCGGCAAAGTCGTAAGAGGGCCCGCTCCCCTATCACTTGCACTGGCCAACATCGCTGTCGAGAATGACAACGTTTTTGTGAGTCAGTGGAGCGAAACGGACTTCCGCACGGGGGAAAAGCCCTGGTGGACCTGATCTGATCTAATCGCCAAACGCACCATCGTCGTTCCACCCCTCCTCTCCCCTGGCATCATGCGTCGCCTCATCCCCATCCTTCTCGGCTCCCTAGTTCTCAGTTTCTCAATTCTGTTGGCACCCGCTGCTAGCTGGGCCTATCCCTTCTGGGCTCAACAGAATTACGAGACCCCTCGTGAAGCTACCGGCAAGATTGTCTGTGCGAATTGCCACCTAAGCAAGAAGACCACTCAGGCGGAAGTGCCCCAATCGGTGCTGCCTGACAGCGTCTTCAAGGCAGTAGTAAAAATCCCCTACAAAGCCGACACAACAGAAATTGGCGCCGATGGCAGCAATGTGCCTCTCCAGGTGGGTGCAGTTGTAATGCTTCCTGATGGTTTCAAACTGGCCCCACAAGATCGTTGGAGCGAAGATATAAAGGAAGAAACCAAAGGTGTCTTCTTCACTCAATACAGCGAAGATAAAGACAACATCATCCTAGTCGGACCTCTGCCAGGTGAGAAAAACAAAGAGATAGTCTTCCCAATACTTTCTCCTGACCCTGCTACTGACAGCAACATTCACTTCGGCAAATACTCAATCAACGTTGGTGGCAACCGTGGCCGTGGCCAAATTTTACCTACTGGTGAAAAGACCAATAACAATGCTTTCATCGCAACTGAAGCCGGAGTAATTACAGATATCAAGTCGGGTGACAAAGGAGAAAGTGTGATCAAGCTGAAAACAGAAAGCGGCAAAGTGATCACTGAAACCATCCCAGCCGGGCCAAGCCTACTTGTAAAAGTTGACGACAAAGTGGATGAAGGAAGTGCACTAACTAATGATCCAAATGTTGGTGGCTTCGGCCAACTCGATACTGAGGTAGTTCTGCAGAATCCAATAAGAATCTATGGACTCTTGGCATTCTTTGCAGCAGTTTCTCTATCTCAAGTCTTGCTGGTGCTTAAGAAGAAGCAGGTGGAGAAAGTACAAGCAGCTGAGGGAATCTGATACCCATTAGTCACTACTCAATGGACGCCTTGATCGCGACCTTCACCTCCCCAGGGCCCGAGCTTTTCCAGCACGGGCCCTTTGCCTTGAGGTGGTATGGATTACTAATTGCTATCGCTGTATTAATTGGTCTAAATCTCTCCAGTCAACTCGCCCGTCAACGAAGCCTTGAGCAGGGCTTAATCAGTGATTTACTACCTATTCTCATACTGGCAGCCCTTATTGGTGCGCGAATCTATTACGTCGCCTTTGAATGGAGGATTTACAGCAATGACTGGTGGGGAATTTTAGCCATCTGGAATGGTGGCATCGCCATTCATGGTGCACTGATAGCCGGCACCATTGCTGTGGTGCTTTTCTGCCGTTGGCGATATCAATCCTTCTGGGATGTTCTTGATGTGCTCGTACCCTCTGTTGCCCTGGGTCAGGCAATCGGACGCTGGGGCAACTTCTTCAATTCAGAAGCATTCGGCGTGCCCACCGATCTTCCTTGGAAGTTATTCATCCCTTACGAGGTCAACGGGGTTCTCAGGCGACCTGAGGGTTTTATGAATGAGCAATACTTTCACCCCACTTTCCTATACGAGTCTCTTTGGAACCTTGTTGTCTTTAGCTTGCTAATAGTGCTTTTCTATCGCGGTAGTAAAGGCTTGATGAAGCTTCCGAGCGGAGCATTGAGCTGCATCTATCTAATTGCTTACAGCTTCGGCAGATTCTGGATCGAAGGACTACGCACTGATCCCCTCTGCCTTGGCGCCCTACCACCTGCTTGCGAAGGGGGTGTGCGCATTGCCCAACTAATGAGTATGGCGATGTTGGCAATTGGAGTTATTGGCCTCTGGTGGCTATATGGCCGCAAAAAGAAGCTGCCAGACCCTGGTAGACCCAGATCTTTAACAACATGAGCAAGCTCTCCATCGTTGGTGCAGGTCCAGGAGCCCCTGATCTGCTGACCCTGCGTGCGGCCGAACATATCAAGCAAGCTGAGGTGCTTGTTTGGACCGATTCTTTGGTTTCACCAGAGATTGCGGCATTAGCTCCAGACTGCTGTGAACGCATACCCACCAGCTCTTTAACTCTCGAGGAAGTCCTCCCCCTGCTAATTGAACGAACCCGAAATGGAAAGCGGGTGGTGCGTCTTCACGATGGAGATCCCTGTCTTTATGGAGCGCTCTCCGAACAAATCTGTGGTTTGGCGGACGCCGAAATTGAGGTAGAAGTCGTGCCTGGACTAAGTGCCTACCAAGCAACAGCCGCGGCTCTAAAAGCAGAGCTAACAATCCCTGGCCTTGTCCAAACCATTGTTCTAAGCAGAGCGGCAGGGCGCACCGGCATGCCTGATAGTGAAAGCCTCAATCATCTGGCATCAATAAAAGCCTCTTTGTGTCTATACCTCAGTGCACGCCATGTGGAGGAAGTGCAGGCCACACTGCTGCAACACTATTCAGCTGACACACCAGTAGCTATTGGCTACAGGGTTAGCTGGCCCGATCAATGGTTAAAAGTAGTTCCTCTTGAACAAATGGTCTCCGCTACCCGTGAACGTGAACTTATACGCACCACCCTTTATGTGATTAGTCCGGCCTTAGCAGCAGGGAAACAACGCTCGAAGCTTTACTCACCAGACCACAAGCATCTATTTCGCCAAAAAGGCTATAGATAGTGGTTTAAAATCCCATAGTGCGGGCGATTAGCACAGTGGTAGCGCACTTCCTTCACACGGAAGGGGTCGTGGGTTCGAATCCCGCATCGCCCATGGATTTCAGTGCCAAATAATTCCTTAAAGGGCTAATAGTGACTAATGAAGCCTTAGTGATCTCATATACATTGAAGCCAATGATGCCTGACAAGTTCATCACTCCCACCTAAGGTCATCTTCAAGTAGGTCAACACTCCCCTGCCTTAATGCTGGAGCCTCCCCACGACCTCCTGAGTGATCAAATGCACTCAGAGCAAATCTCCACACCATTGATTCAGGTTGGAGCTGTGCTTAGAGAAGCCCGTGAATCCAAGGGGTCTTCAATCGCAGAGATTGCCGAAAGTCTTCGCATAGGCCAAGAGCAACTGCTTGCTCTGGAGATGGGAAATAAAGACCTGCTACCTGAGCCTGTATTCATCCGAGCCATGGTGCGACGGGTTGCTGAACGGCTCGGCCTCGATGCAACTCCCCTAGTTGAGCATCTTCAAGTTCTCAATATATCCAGCCAAAAAAAACCAGGCCCCTCAAAAGGGAAGGCTGCTCGTTCAGGCCTACGAATACTTCCTGCATTGACCTATTTAGGTGGATTGATTGGAATAACTGCTGCAGGGCTAGCGATCATCTATCACAACAGCCCCAGCACCTTTAACCGCATCAAGAGAAGCTTCAACAACACCGCCGGAGGCGCCATCTCTTGGTCGTCGACTAAATCTAGTGATCTGCAGGTTGAACCTAATAAAGACAAGCCTTTCACTCCTCAATCTGCAGTTGAATCAAGCGACCAAACTTTGTCATCATCATCTCCCACACCACCTACAAATAAAACCGCGAACAAAATCAAGAAATTTCAACTGAGCAGTAAAAAACCCAGCTGGGTATCTATCCGCAGTGCTGAAGGCAAAATCATCTTTGCAGGCACCCTGACTGAACCGCTTAGCTATCGCTCAGATGAAAAAGTAGAAATCCATGCCGAGAGTCCTGATCTGATCCTGATAAGCCGCAATGGCGAAAATCCAACTCCTCTAAGCACAATCAAAGATATGCACTGGCATAAATCAACCAGAAACAACAGCAATCGCTAACTCAATAAAGTTCAATCGGGCACGACTACCTTCATGGTCACTCCAGTTGCTTCTTGCACAACTGAAGCACAGCTCTTCAAGCTCCATTGTTCGAGGCCGAGGTTCTGATTCAATTGCTCAGGCACTAACTCAAAAACGACCTCGTCAAGGGTGGATTCAACTCTGATTGCGGCCACCACCGGATCTGGGCGACGATCTATAGCGGTAGCGAGTCGCAACAACAAGGCCATCTCGGCAGCGGTACGACGATGTTTGCGAGTCGCCAAAGCCTGCCACTCCTCATGACGCTTCTTAGGAAGGCTGCGACGGTGGTAACGAGCGATAGCCGCCACCATCAAGTGCTCTGCTTCCGAGTAACCAAGTAACTCGCCATGACGTATGAGATACCAGGAATGCTTGTGATAAGCGCTCAGATTGATGTGCTGACCACAGGCATGCAACATCGCCGCAGCCCAAAGCAAATCCCTACCATCGCCGTCGTCTTGATGCAAAACGCCACGTGTTTGGTCGTAGATGCTCAGAGCATGGCTCGCTACCTGCTCTGCACGACGATGATTAACTGCAAAGCGCTGCACCTGATGAATCACAGTGCGCTGTCTAATACTGCTCTGGAAGCTAAAGCGATCCTCCAACAGACCATGTCTGAGCATCCAATCGACGATCAAACCCTCCCTTAAAGCCCTTTCGCTGAGTACCAACTCATCGGCAGCGAGCATCCGCATGGCGGTCTGAAGAATCAGCGCACCCGGAACAATGATCTCGGCACGGCGATCATTGATCGGCGTTAGAGAAAGACGCTGCTCTGGGGTCATCAAGATCAGCTTGTCAACCAAGCGATCAAGTCGCTGCCGCGAAAAACGATATCCATGCAATTTCAATGGAGGCCTTTCTTCTTCGCTTGCCACCAACGCACCAATGGCCATAGCAGTTCCGCTGGTAGCAACCATTACGGGACTTTCACCAGGCTTAATACGGCGGCAAACCTTGTCAACAGCTGGCTCTAAAGAGCCCTGAATGAAGGTCTGCAAAAAGTCACGCCGATGAGAAGGTATTGGGTCATGTTTTACAAAGTCCCTATGCAGTCGCACCGCACCTACACGGGTGCTGGTCAGAGCCCGAGCATCGCGACCATCAGCAAGAATCAGCTCTGTAGAACCGCCACCGATGTCGAGCAAAAGATGGGGACGCTCCCCAAAAGGCATGCCAGACAAGACGCCTAGATATATCAATCGTGCTTCTTCCGCACCGCTCAATAGATCCACTTCAAGGCCAAGCTGATCCTGAATCCGTTGCAAAAAATCCCGCCCATTAGGAGCCTCACGCACGGCGCTAGTGGCTGATGCCACCACTTGCTCCACCTGATGACTTGCCGTTAGGTCCTTAAATCGTTTCAACGTCTCAAAAACCCGCTCCATAGCGGCTTCCGTCAGCTCTCCAGAATCCGGATCACGCTCCCCAAGTCTTGTGGTTGATTTCTCTGCCAGATCGATACTGAAGGTATGCAGTGAGGGATCGACTGACGCAACAAGGAGATGAGTGGAATTGGTGCCGATATCAATAGCGGCAACATTGCGGAGCTCCCGCTGCGAGCGAAGCTGACCAGCACTAATAAACCTGGTCTCCTCTGGCTCGACATCAACCACACCAGTAGGCAATGGCTCGACACCTGGCATGAACTACAGGAGCCTGGAACACGTCCACTTTGCCATCAGCCAACGAAG
>JASLWC010000028.1 GCA_030741055.1 Prochlorococcaceae cyanobacterium ETNP18_MAG_14
ATCCAAATGTGAATCTGCTGAAGCCTTGATTGAATTAGCAGCCAGTTGGAATGATCGCTACGGAGCCATACCAGGACCTGTCCAATCGCTACTTCAACTTATGGAGCTCAAGCTGATAGCGCGCCGTTGCGGAATTTCGAGAATTAGACCTGACAAACCAAACATCGCTATGGAAACACCAATGGAAGAACCAGCCTTTCGTTTATTAAGGCAGGGGTTACCTCAGCATCTTCACGGCCGCTTCCTTTACCAAGCTGGCAATGGCAAAAAAGCAATAGTGATGGTGCGAGGCCTTGGCGTACTTCCTGTCGAGAAGCAGCTTGAACAACTCATGGAATGGTTGCGCCTTATGGAGGCTGAGATACCTAACGCAGATGGACTAACTGCAAACCAAAGGGAAGAGCAAGCTAAAAAGCGCAATGAGGCCGTGATCAGCCTCTAAGCAACGCAGAGACCTCGAATGTGAAGATCTCTTTACAAACGCGCAATTCTTTGTTACATTTTCATGAGTGGCTAAAGCTTCCTTGGGGGAATTCATCGATATAAGCAGCAGTCAAAATTCCATGGGCTTAGTTACTGGATTATTCAGCCTTGCTGTTTTTTTCATTTATGCCCTTATACAAACTGACGCGGAGAACGACGACGATGACTCCAATTCAGGCGGTGATGGTGGCTTGATGCAGCCCGTTACTTAAGATTTAATTGAAGTATAATATATTTTCTGATATAAATATCATTACAGATAATATTTAAATAACTGACTAGGCTATCCAAGCTTAAATAGCAGAATGAAGATTTGCACTTTTTGGGTTGTACACATCTCCATTATCAATCTTGTTTATAGATTTAATTAATGTAGTTTCTGCAACTTTGTATTGGCTATCTTTTTCACTTCCTAGGTCTTCAAGTGTGATGTTTTTTATTTCGTCAGCTGTCATGACAGCTTTGATATCAGGTTTGATACCATTGTTATGTATATCAATTCCGTTTGGAGTTAGGTACTTTGCAATCGTGACTGTTAGTCCTGAGCCATCAGACAAACCACGAACAGATTGGACTAAACCCTTGCCGAATGTCTTCTGTCCTACAAGCAGGCCGCGGTCATTGTCCTGTAGAGCTCCCGAAAGGATCTCACTGGCGCTGGCTGAACCTTCATTTACCAATACCACTACAGGGCGTGTTGTTAGAGCTTTGCCAGTCGCACGGCGAAAATCCTTGATGCCATCACGGGTTTTTGTGCTAACGATTATGCCCTCATCAAGCCATTGTCTTGCAATATCGACGCTGGCATCAAGTAGACCACCTGGGTTACTCCGCAGGTCCAGAACATAGCCATCAGCACCATCATTCTCTAATCGCTTGATAGCGGTACGCATATCCTTGGCGGCATAAGCATTGAACTGTTTCAAGCGTATATATCCAATATTGATCCCATCTTTTGTTGTATTTAACTGGCTATCTACCGCGTGAATTTCTATACGAGCACGTATCAATGGGGCCTCAATAATATTGCCTTTACGTCTCAAACCAAGTGTAACCTTAGTACCTTCTTTGCCTCTTATCAACTTCACTGCATCTTGAGTTGACATGCCTTTAGTTGATTTGCCGTCAATAGAAATAATTACATCTTTGGGCAGGATGCCGGCCCTTGAAGCTGGTGTCCCTTCAATTGGTGATACAACCAAAAGCTCCTTGGTATCTTTCTTGAGAGAAAGCTGAATGCCAACACCAGTTAGTTCTCCTGATGTATCAATCCGCATTTCTTTAAATTCCTTTGGATCCAAGAAACGTGTATATGGATCATCTAGACTCGCCAACATCCCACGGATAGCCTCGTGGGCTTCCGACGGAGCTGAATAGCTTTTGGCTAACAAGTCTCTTCTTAATTGTTGCCAATTTTCAATGTTGTATTTACCTGTTGAATCAAGGTAGTCACGATAAACAATCTGCCAAACCTGATCAATTACCTCTTTAGGGCTATCGGTTATTGCTGAAGAGCTACTGCTAGGCAGTCCCAAACCTGGGGATGCTAAGGCCACAGCTGTAGACACCCCTCCCACCCCAAGAATAATCAGCCAGGGTGCGCGCTTGCGGCCTATTGAGCTAGTAATCCTAAATAAAGACATGCGTCCTGCTTGGACTGATCACACACCCTAACGACTTAAAAGCGGATCAACCCAACGACCGTCTTCCTTTATCAACTGGATCAAGGCTTGCACACCTTCTTGCTCGGCCACCTTACGAATCTCCTCTCGGCCGCGATAGAGAGCTATGACTCCAGGACCTTTACCGACATAGCCGTAATCGGCATCTGCCATCTCACCTGGACCATTAACAATGCAGCCCATCACTGCTATGTCCAAACCGACAAGGTGCGATGTGGCATCGCGGACTTTATTTACTACCTCCTCAAGGTTGAACAAAGTGCGCCCACAACTTGGGCAGCTGATGTATTCGACCATCGTCTTGCGCAGCCCCAGTGCCTGAAGAATCGAATAGCAAACGGGTATCTCCTTCTCTGGTGCTTCTGTGAGAGATACACGGATCGTGTCTCCAAGCCCTTCCGCTAAAAGTGTGGCAATACCAGCCGTGCTTTTAATACGACCGTAGTCTCCATCACCAGCCTCAGTTACACCCAAATGAAGGGGATAGTTGAATCCCTCTTGATCCATGGTGTCAACCATCAATCGATAGGCAGCAAGCATTACTGGAGCCCTAGAAGCTTTCATCGAGATAACGATGTTGTGAAAATCCAACGAGTCACAGATACGCACGAATTCCATTGCCGATTCGACCATGCCCCGGGGCGTATCGCCGTAGGAAAAAAGCATGCGTTCAGCTAGAGAACCATGGTTCACTCCAATTCTCAGAGCCTTGTTGTGCTGCTTAAGCAGCACAACAAGTGGCTCAAAGCTCTGAACTATCCGCTCACTTATGACAGCTAACTCCTCGGGGGAAAACTCAGAACGATCGGGGTCGACCTTTTCAAATACGAATAGACCTGGATTAATCCTCACTTTGTCGACATGCTTTGCCACCTCAAGGGCAATTTTCATGCCGTTGTGATGTACATCTGCTACCAGGGGTACTGGTTGATAGGTTTGCTTAAGCAGTTTGCAAATATCGCCAACAGCCTTGGCATGGGCAAGGGATGGAACCGTGAGACGTACGATCTCGCAACCAGTCTCATGCAGTCGTCGAATACCAGCCGTTGCACCCTCAACATCAAGGGTATCTTCATTAATCATCGACTGCACCCTGACAGGGTGTTCACTACCGATGGCGACTCCCCCCACCATCACAGTGCGGGTTAGACGTCGTTTGATCTGGGTTTCATATCTCTGAGATGCGCTGCTGGGAGATACGGCCATAGTTTCGATCATGGCTGTCGATCCCGAGCTAAATCCATTTCTGACACAAGTGAGTTTTGCTTGATTTGATTAAGTCTGCTGCATACCTCCATAAGATCTCCTCTTGTGAGCGCGATCGGGGCTCCCTCTGCTTTGGAAGGGTTGCGAAGAAGATAAGCAGGATGCAAAAGCGGCATCAGTAAACGTCCTTGCCAATCCTGCCACTGACCGCGAAGACGTGTAATCCCACCCTTCTTCGCAAGGATTGCCTCAACTGCAGTCGAACCTGCCAGTGCAATCACATAAGGATCAACCAATTCAATCTGTTGTTGCAACCAGGGAAGAGATGAAGCAATTTCATTACCCGTTGGTCGACGATTATTTGGCGGGCGGCATTTGACAACATTTGTTATGTAGACGTCGGTTTGCGGGTCAAGACCGACACTTTCAAGCAATCGATCAAGAACTTTTCCAGATCGTCCTACAAAGGGTTTTCCTATTTCATCCTCAAAGGCACCAGGCGCTTCACCAATCAGCATTAACTTCGCTTGAGGATTTCCGCGACTAACAACTACCTGAGTATTTGTGACTGGCAAATCACAGACCCGACAAGTTTCCATCCGATCTCATTACAAACAAAAAATTCATGGTTCAACAGCCATTCATGGTGCAACAGCCATCCGAAGTGCAACGGCCATCCGAAGTGCAACGGCCACCGTAATTGCAGCAGCCTTTAGCCGAAATGCACCGACACAAGTAAGACCAAAACCAGTAGGAACAAACCACTAGTAAAACTGCCAAGAACAGAGAGCGGCGTATTCCATCTTTACCAAGGATTATTTGCTGGAATACCTGTTCCACAGCTCATACAGCGAAATATATGCATGCCCATTAATCCTGCATCTATGCATAATTTGCTTGTTTATGACCAGACATAGGGCAGGATAAGAAGTTTAAGGGCATCCCAAAGGAGGGATGCGGCACCGATGGCTGGCCCGCATTACCTTTCCGATCGGGCCATTGCCCTTCAACCCTCCCTCACGCTGGCAATCAGTGCCAGAGCAAAAGCCCTTCAGCAAGAGGGCCGCGATATTTGTAGCCTGAGTGCAGGCGAGCCTGATTTCGATACTCCCGGTTTCATCATTGACGCTGCGGTGCATGCGCTTCGTAAAGGCATGACTCGCTATGGCCCAGCGGCCGGCGACCCTGAACTCCGTGAAGCCATTGCCTTAAAGCTCAGCAAAGAGAACGGAGTGCCTACCGAAACTGAGCAAGTTTTGGTCACTAATGGTGGAAAACAAGCAATCTTTAACCTTTTTCAGGTGATCCTCAATCCTGGAGATGAGGTGCTGCTCCCCGCCCCTTACTGGCTGAGCTATCCACAGATGGCGCACTTAGCAGGTGCTCAAGTCAAACTTTTGCCTTCAACGACCGAGACAGGTTTTTACCTTGACCTCAATAGCCTCGAGGCCGCTATCGGACCAAAAACACGTCTTTTATTACTCAATTCCCCAGGCAACCCAACTGGCCGTGTGATGCCTTACGAAGAGCTGGAGGGTGTAGCTGAGCTGCTTCGGGATTATCCACAAATCCTTGTAATGAGTGATGAAATCTATGAGTTACTACTTTGTGACGGCCAAAAACACCACAGCTTCTCAGCCGTGGCTCCCGATCTTGCCGATAGAACCTTCATCGTCAATGGCTTTGCTAAGGGTTGGGCTATGACTGGTTGGCGACTGGGGTATTTAGCTGGGCCAGCTGATGCGATAAAAGCAGCTACTGCTCTTCAGAGTCAGAGCACAAGCAATGTTTGTAGTTTCGCCCAGCGCGGAGCATTAGCCGCTCTGCAAGGATCGCGCCAATGTGTGAACACGATGGCCAGTAGCTACAGTTCAAGACGTGAAGTACTTACTAATGGCTTGATGGCCATTGAGGGAGTACAGCTAGTAGCTCCCCAGGGTGCGTTTTACGCCTTCCCACAACTTCCTCCTGGAAGCCTCGACTCGATGAGTTTCTGCAAGCAAGCACTTGAGAACTACGGTTTAGCGATGGTGCCAGGTGCAGCCTTCGGTGACGATAGCTGTATCCGCCTTACCTGCGCCGCCTCTCATGAGACGATTTGTGATGGACTAGAGCGCCTTAGCAAAGCATTAAAAAAGACCTAACTCCCCTTAATTACCAGCCAATCAGTTCAAAAATGTTCCCACAAAAATGTAGGGCGTTAGGAGTAACCGCGCTGATCACAAGTATAGGATTAGTGGCTTGTAGCAATGAAGCCCGACAGACTCTTAATGTTGGTGCAATACCCGACCAAAATCCAGAAAAACTCAATCGCCTATACAAACTTCTTTCATCCGAACTCAATCGGGAGTTGAACGTACCAATTCGCTATAAACCTGTTACTAACTATGCTGCTGCAGTTAGTGCGTTTCGCACCGGCAGCCTAGATCTTGTTTGGTTTGGAGGGCTTACCGGGGTGCAGGCCAGATTACAGAAGCCCGGAGCTCAAGTACTAGCACAACGTGACTTTGATGCAAACTTCCATAGTGTATTTATAGCAAACAAAGCCAGCAGACTTGGCCAGATTAAAAATATAAATGGGCTTAAAATTCTCCAAGGCAAACGCTTCACTTTCGGTTCTGAAAGCTCCACCTCTGGTCGTCTAATGCCTCAATATTTCCTTTATCAAGCTGGAGTTGAACTAAATGATTTTGCTGGACAGCATCCAGGATTCAGCGGTAGCCATGACGCGACCATTGCCCTTGTTCAAAGCAACTCATTTGAAGCTGGAGCCCTCAACGAAAAGGTGTGGATTTCAGCGATAAAAAATGGCCGTGCAGACCCAAAAAAAGTAAAAGTAATTTGGCGCAGTCCACCCTATGCGGATTATCACTGGCTGGCACAACCGAATCTCGATCATAGATTTGGCTCTGGCTTCACATTACGGCTACAAAATGCTCTGCTCAATTTGAATAATCAATCATCAAGTCAACGCAAAATTCTTGCGCTTTTCGGTGCTAGTCGCTTCATCCCAGCGTCAATAGATCAATACAGCAAGATCGAAAAGGTTGGACGTGAACTCGGTAAAATTCAGTGAATGCTCTGCTTGAGTTAAAAGGGGTGCGAGTACATGGCCCTAGAGGTATTCGACTTAACAATATCGATTTAACGATTAGCTCTGGCGAGCGCATTGCATTGCTTGGCAGTAACGGTGCCGGCAAGAGCAGTCTTATAGCAGTAGCAAACGGCAGTCTCACTCCTAATAGAGGATTGGTGCTCTGGCAGGGTCACTCAATGCAAAACCTACGACAAGGAAAACGGCAGGCAATCGGAACGCTCTGGCAAGACCTTCGTCTTATTGAAGAGCTCAACGTTGCACAAAATATCAACGCAGGTGCTCTTGGCAGCCGAAACCTTCTCTGGGCTGTTGCAAATCTGATTTACCCATTAGAGATCAATGCCTGCAAGGAATGTCTTCAGGCAGTTGGACTATCAACCGATCTAATTTCCGCGCCTATCGGCGAACTCTCCGGTGGACAACGACAACGTGTGGCATTGGCTCGTGTCCTCCGACAAAGACCTGAACTGATCCTGGCTGATGAACCGCTATTCAGTCTTGACCCAACCCTGATTGAAGAAGTGCTCAATCTCTTATTGGCCAACGCGATTATTAGTCCTTTGGCCATCCATAGGACATTGCTCATGAGCATGCATCAACCCGATCTAATCCACAACTTCGATCGAGTCATCGGCCTTCGCTCTGGTTCCATCGTGTTCGACCATCCATCAAATGAGTTGGATGCAAAAGCTTTGGCTTGGATCTACCGATCTGAATGAATCGCTTAAGTCCAACACCAACAATCCTGAGCCTGTTACCGGCTCTTGCCCTTATACCTGTGATTGGTGTGGTAGTCACCAACGTTCACGATGGTGGCCGGCTATTGCTTGTGGAGTTTGTTGGCGCAGCACTTCAGCCATCTCTTGATCCAGTAGTAGTTCAAAGCGCATGGCATGGACTGCAGATCACTGTGGCAACAGCTCTTTTTAGTTGGGCTATAAGCTCCTTTTTAGGGATTTTGCTTGGTTTAGCGAGCGCCAGCGTGGTTTGGCAAACCTGTGTGGGTCAAAGCTGGCCAGCCATTGTCATTCGCAGGTTTTTAGCAATTCCGCGAGCGATCCACGAACTGCTCTGGGGTCTGCTTTTACTGCAGATACTTGGACTAAGCCCATGGGTAGCAATTCTGGCCATCATCATCCCCTACACAGCACTTGTAGCTCGTGTAGTTAGTGATCAATTAGATACACAAGACCGTCGAGCACTGATTGCCCTTCAACAATCAGGATCAAAACCTTTTCCTGTTTTGATTACTGCACTAGGACCAAAGATGGGCCCAGTATTAATTAGTTACATCGGTTATCGACTCGAATGTGCTCTAAGGGGAGCAACATTATTAGGGGTGTTCGGAATGGGTGGCCTTGGCATAGACATTCAACTCGCCTTTCGTTCTCTTGATTTTCAGGAACTGTGGACACCTCTTTGGATGCTAGCTGGAGTGATGTTCAGCCTTGAGCAGATATTAAGTTGGTTCCGTAGTCATCTCAGATCATCTAAAAATGCAATCAAACAGATGATCATTACAGTTGCCCTGATGATTATTCTTACACTAATAAGTGTCCCCTGGCTGAATGCAGTTGATATTGATCTGAGCGAATCAGTTAGCTGGAATGCTTTTCCATGGCCAACGGTGGCAGAACTAAAAATCGCGTTCAACACTCTCCCCTGGATCCAATTAGTCAGTAGCACAATCATGGTTACTTTGCTTGCAGCGGGTATAGCAATTGGCATCCCTCCAATGGGAATGATGCTCTGGCCAAGTCGCGTAGGAATAGGAGTGCAGAGTTATATCTGGGCCCTACTAAGACTGATCCCAACCCCTATATCTGCCTTGTTATTGCTTCTTTTTAGCCAAACAAGTCTGGCTGTTGCAGCTCTTGCACTTGGTGCTCACAACCTAGGCGTTATGGGTCGTCTTTTAAAAGAAGGCTTGGATGAACAAAGTAATAGCGGCTGGCAATCCCTGCGAGCATCTGGTAGCGGAACTCAAACGGCTTGGCTCTACGGCTGCTTTAGTGGACAAAGCCCGAGCTATCTGGCCTACGCCGCCTACCGAACTGATGTAATTCTGCGAGAAACAGTTGTCGTTGGTTGGGTTGGAGGTACTGGACTGGGTTGGCAACTGATCGAATCTCTGGGCTCATTCAACTGGGCTCAAGTTGCCCTACTGACGATAGTATTTGCAACTTTGACGTTGATTGGAGAAACCCTTAGCGACCAGTGTAGGCAACATTGGCTTGGCCCATCCAAAGTGCGTCCGATGATTCTCGATCTGCAAAGCTGAGCCATTCCCAATGAATGAGTGATGAATAATATGCAGAAAAAACTCATCGTCATTGGTGACAGTGGTGTCTATGGTTGGGGCGATCGAGAGGCGGGCGGATGGTGTGAACGCTTGCGATGCCATTGGATGAGTGATCCAGGAGCACCAGTTGTCTACACCCTTGGCGTTCGTGGTGATGGACTGGAAAGTGTTGCCAGGCGCTGGCAAAGGGAATGGCAATGTCGAGGTGAACTTCGACGTCAGGTTCCTGATGCAGTTTTATTGGCAATAGGTCTCAATGACACAGCACGTATTGGGCGACCCGATGGCAGGCCTCAACTCACAGCCGATGCCTACCGCTTTGGTTTACAACAGCTACTCACAGAGATGAGACGCAACGCCAAAGTAATGGTGATGGGTCTTACTCCCGTGGATGAAGCTGTGATGCCTTTTGCTGAATGCCTCTGGTATTCCAATCAGGCGGCATCGGTTTACGAAGCCCAACTCGAGGATGCCTGCCTTGAGGCAGACGTGCCTTTTCTTCCAATACATGCTGCCATGCTCGAGGAACCTAACTGGCTGAGTTGGATCGAGCCAGATGGTATACACCTCAACTCTGAGGGACATAGCTGGATCCATAAAAGGGTTATGGCCTGGTCATCACTCCTGACTTGGGCTCAACTCGAACCACTAACTAGCTTCACTCCTACGGTGGGTTGAAATCACCCAAAAGATACCCAGCCATTCATCCTTAGGCGTGTATACCTGCGTTACAGAAATGTTGAAAGTAAAGAGTGTCGATATGGAGCCAAATTGTGTCACGAAAATCAGTAAGAGCCCCAATCAAAAAGCTTGAAAAGCGTTCTAACCATGAACGTCGACGTTGCTTGCCAGAACTTATTCAAAAGCGTAACCAAGCTGTTCTTGACCATCTAGGTCTTGCTCATCTAGCAGCCTCTCGAGAGGCTGCTAAAGGGACAGAGGAAAAGGATGATCTAATCCAAGAAGCAAGCCTAGGACTAATCAAGGCGATGGAAAAATTCGATGCCAGTCTTGGCTTCCAAGTAAGTAGCTATGGGATGGCACGTGCTAAAGGCCAGATACTTCATTTTCGTCGCGACCGTTGTCAAATCATTAGAGTTCCATGGCGCCTGCGAGATCTATATGTGCGAGGCATGAGACTTCAGCAAAAGCAGTTACAAAAACAGCTAAGTCAGTTTACTCAAAAACAACTGGCTGAAAAACTCAAAGTAAGTGAAGCACGATGGCAAAAGGCCATAGAATATCAATGGCAAACGCGTATTGTCTCACTTGATCAAATAAATAATTCAAGAGGAGAAGATGGAGATCCAGCTAATTTGCCCTTACTAGACCAGCTCAAATCACCAGGCCAAAACGAACCAGATCAACAATGTATTTGGCTCAAAAATGCTATAAGAAGTCTCAATAGAGATCAACAGCGCTGGCTATACGCCCACTATATTAATGGTTTAAGCATCAGACAGCTAGCAAGACAAGAAAAGATCCATCAAGCTGTGCTGCAGAGAGGATTAAAAGTTGCGCTAGAGCAACTTCAACTCTGGGCAAAAAAGTCCCCAGAAGTAATAATCAGCCAGTCAAGCCTAACCCAACAGCAAAGGCCATGGCAATTAATGCTGCAAAACTTGTCTGCAATCCATTGACAAGTTCATTACTAAGCCAACTAATCTTGTCTTGTGCAATTGCTCCTAGGAGACTTTCCATGAGCGTTGCCAAAAAGCCTATTACAGCTACCAACAAAATTGCTTGAGATCCTTGAGAAAGTAAGAACATTGGAGCCATAACTGCAGTCATCAAGACACTGCCAAGACCACTAGCTAGGGTTCCCTCAAGACTAATGGCTCCATCTGTTCCAGCAGGAACAGGCCTAAGTGTAGTGATCAGAATGGTGGTTCGGCCCCATCGCTTGCCTATTTCACTACCAAAAGTATCAGCTAACTTTGCAGCAAAACTAGCTGTGAAGCCAAGTAGCAATAAGGGCTGTGAGCCAATACCCAGCTTTATGAATATCGCAATTACAGCTCCGGTAGCTGCTGATCCCCAAACATTTTCTGGCCCACGCCTTCCACCTCGTGCCTCAGCGATGCCTGCTCGCTGCTTTTGAGCCATACCTAGGCGCGTTACCAAGGATCCGAGAACGAGATATAAAGCAACCCCAAGCCATCCTTGCCAACCAAGACATCCCCAAAGGATGGTTCCCAATGCTCCCGCATGAACCCATCCAGCGGGAGTAAGTAAAGGCAGCCGCTGGGCCAGCGCAATCAACAGAGCATTAAGTGCGAACGCTATAAGCCAATGCTGTGTCTGAGAAAGTTGGATGAGGAACATCGTTTTGAGATGCACTGCCCTTAGCTCATAGAGCAAAGGGAAAGCTAGTGAAGATTATTTTCTAACGTTATCGGACCTATGGGCATATTGTGCTGCAAAGGGAATATAGTGATTCTTTCTATTCAAACCTATCAACAATAAGATAAGTTAAATGGTTCTACTTGGGTTCATTTAATCCAACCAGCTAAATAAAAATAAAGTGAACTTCTAGACAACTTTAATCCACTGATAATTAGTAATAACACTACTGTATGATAGAAAAGATAATGAATATAATTTGCATAGATCAAGCTTGTGCAATTAGCTGTAAGTAATGAAAAAGAGATCTATTGGTCTCCGATGGCTCTAATCCGACGACAGGAAACCATCGTCTGCGTTGCTGCTACAGCCGCTGTGCTTGTGCGCAAAATTGAATCCCCTAGTCCCACAGGCACCCATCCGGCTGCTTCGGCTGAATTCTCTTCATTTGGACTCCAACCTCCTTCTGGACCAATAGATACCCATAGTTGTTTAAAATTTTGAGTCAAGCCTTGATTCCAAAGTTGGAGATCGATCAGTCCCTGACGCCGTGTAGTCGCCAAGGCTAATGCTGAATTATCAGGTGGACTTGTCCACAATATTGAAGCTTCAGCAAGAGGTAAAAGCGTAGGCTGCCAAAGCTGCTCAGATTGTTCAACAGCTTCTCGAAGGATCGTATTCCATCTCACTGGTCGATCCTCTGCCTGAGGTGTGCACCTTTGAGAGCGTAAAGGCTGAATAAGGTTGATACCCAGTTCACAACACATCCTCAAAACATCTTCAAAGCCTCTTTTTGGTAGCACAACAGCTAAACAAAGCTGTGGGGTTGGCAAAGACCTCTGCAAAACTGGTTGAGTTGGAAGTGTTGACAATTTCAAGCAATCAACTCCCTGAAGATGGGCCTCCCAGAGATGGCCTTTACCATCTACAACAGCAATAGATTGCCCCGAACGAAGGCGTAGTACCCGTCGCAGGTAGTGCGATTCATTGTTATTTAGATACAAGCACCCCACTTCGCCATCTATAGCTGTAAGCCGTTGATACTCAACGAGAATTCGTCGGAGCTCAGCCACAACCCATCTCAGCTCTGAAGAGGGAAAATGCTGTCGGGATGAGGCTCAACTGGCCAATCATCATTGACTCCACCAATCAACACTTCCTCTAGCTGGACAAGGTCTGAATCAATTTGAAGTAGCGCATTAATCAATATATCAAGAGCAAGTGAGTCACTTGTGCCAAGATCAACCCAACAACGAGCCCATGAACCCTGATATTCCAATTGACCGATGTTGTGCATTAGTGCTGGTATAACTGATCTTGCATCTTCATTTTCATAAGAGATCCAACTGAGATCAGCACCTTCCTCATGAACTTGTAGGTTCTCAGCGTTGAACCCACCCAAACGACCAATCACATACCAACTATCAAATATGCCATCGACATAATTTCTCTCGCCCTGGCTAGGCATATCCGCAAAACGTAGCCACAACCAGCAGTTAAACGGGTCAACCTCTCGAAAACGGACTTCCATGACAGCTTGTAGTTGCATGCATCATCGCGGCAAAAAACCAAGGTGGCTGCCTCAGCAAGCATTCATCAATCAAACTAGAGATTGATTGTTCCTAGGACCATACAAACAAGGAGCACATGCTGGAGCTCAAAGACCTTCATTACCGTCCATCAACAGCTGAAGAACCAGTGTTGAAGGGAGTCGATCTAAAAGCCCATGCAAGCCAACCCGTTGTGGTGGCAGGAGCTAGCGGAAGTGGCAAAACAACGCTCCTAGAATTAATAAGTGGTCTAGCCAGCCCACAGCAGGGGGAGGTTTGCTGGGAAAGCAAACCATTGAATCAACGTCAACGTCGTTGGATGTGCGGAGTTGTATTTCAATTTCCTGAGCGCCATTTCCTTGGCTTAACAGTGGCTCAAGAGATGCGGCTAGGACACAGACGTGTAACTACAGAAACGCAAACGCAGGCTCTTAAGAAGGTTGGACTGGCTGAGATTGATCTCAGACAAGCACCGGAACGACTAAGTGGTGGGCAGCAAAGACGCCTTGCTCTTGCAGTTCAGTTGTTACGTCAACCGGCCATATTGCTGCTTGATGAACCAACCGCCGGCCTGGATTGGTCTGTACGTAATGAAATATTGGAACTACTTGCACAGCTATCTCGAGATCGATTGCTAATCGTGGCAACTCATGAGCCAGAAATATTTCAAAGCTGGTCAGGTGCAACTTATCGACTAATTTCTGGCAAACTTCAGGAGATACCTAGGTTGTCTTAAATCAAATATAGAGAATAGTCATACAATGAATGAGATAGTAAACAGAATTAGCGCTAGAGCATGAACTGAAGACAAATATTATTAGTCCATATTAATCTGATAATTCAATTAACAAACTTAGCAAAGTTAGATTTGTTATTGCCAGGCATTGTTTCGTTTATATTCATACATTAGCCCAGGAGAAGTGCGCCAGCCCAAAGCAACAAAATAGCCGGCAAAGCCTCAAGTTGATCAACAGCAATTGGCAAGCTCTCACTAATGAAAGCTGATGTTCCCTGCAGGAGAAGTCCACCTAATATTAAACCTGTAGAAAGCAAAACCACACTCCAGCCTAATGAAGCTAGTGGCCGACGCCCTCGTCTTATCTGACTCAAGAACAGACCAATTGTTGATAGAGCAAGTATGAGCTGCGCACTACCAACTGGTGCAACAATCACAAGCAGTAAAGCAAGTCCTCCTAAAACCAAGCGAACAGTCAAACCCTGCCCATCTGGCAGAGAGAGCATGGACCAGAACCCTGATTTAGCCTCAGAACTTGGTGTATTGATACTGCGTAGACGTGTAAGCAGAGCATTTGGACCACTATTTCCACCTGCTGCCTGTATCTTTCCATCTTCCCTCTGGGAGGCATTAACAGCTGCACTACTGACTTTTCCTGACTGACGTTCCTTAAGACTGCTCATCAGAACCGCGTCATAAGACGCTTCAACCTTCGCCCGAGCTTGAGGATCATCTCCAAGCTCCGATAGCTTCTTTATCTTTGCTTCTTGCACAGATTCGAAGCTGGCTCCGGGCTCAAGGCCTAGGAGAGCGTAGGGATCATGAGCCCCTGGATTCGAACTTGAGCCAATATCCGAGGCCATGAATCTAGGTTAACTAATTAGAGCGTATCTAGATCAGCTCAGAAAAGGGGAGGCCCAGAGCTATAACCCTGATTCCTTTTGAGATGATCGCAACAAACCAACGCCTCTCTCACTCCCATCCACTGCCTTCGTTTAAGTAAAGGCATCTGAGGTGGAAGGTGAGAGCCCAGCAGCATCTCAACCCTACGAGGTTGATCCATGCAACCAGGTCCTCGAAAACAGACGTAGTCAGTGCCTCCGTCTTTACAGGGACGCATTAGCCATTGGTTGTCCACCTTCACTTCAAAACATTCTTTAATGATTCTGGCTGGTTCAGGCACTAAAACGCGAGTTTTTGGGCTTGATAAGGCTGACTTAACAGCACATATCAAAGGCTGATCGGCTCTACACCACTAACCACAGGCGCTACTGCGCTTAGTTGTAACTGCGGATGATCCTCAAGCAGCTGATTTAGATTCCATTCATTCTTAAATAAAAGAACTGGTCGGTGCCATGCATCCTGAACAGATTTGCAATTAAAGATACGACCCACTTTCTCGAAAGCTGGCCAACCTCCACTTACCCATCTTGCTACTTGAAATCCCATCGGCTCAAGGCGTGTAAGCACTCCATATTCATTCTCTAAACGGTGTTGAACAACATCTAGCTGCAACTGGCCAACTGCAGCAAGGATCGGATCACGCTTACTCTGATCTGTATCATAAAGAATTTGCACTGCCCCTTCTTCTCTTAATTCGTTCACTCCTTTTCTAAAATTTTTAAATGCAGAAGGATTCGGATTACGTAACCAACTAAATATCTCAGGGCTGAAGCACGGTATTCCTTCATATTCAACACGAGGTCCCATATATATTGTATCGCCAATCGCAAACATTCCAGGGTTATTAAGGCCAATCACATCACCGGGGTAGGCATCATCAACTACAGAACGTTCCTGCCCAAATAACTTCTGTGGACGAGAGAGGCGAATTGCTTTACCAGTTCGGGCCAGACGTGCCGTCATGTCTTTTTCAAAACGTCCGCTACAGACTCTTACGAAGGCAACACGATCGCGATGGCGTGGGTCCATATTGGCCTGCAATTTAAAAACAAAACCACTGAAGGACGGGCTCAGTGGGTCGACTAGTCCATCTTTTGTTGAACGAGCTACTGGGCGTTGAGCCATCTCTAGAAAGGCATCTAGGAAGGGCCTTACACCAAAATTAGTCATAGCTGAGCCGAAGAAAACAGGTGTCAACTCGCCGGCATGTA
Source organism: Prochlorococcaceae cyanobacterium ETNP18_MAG_14 (assembly GCA_030741055.1). GTDB lineage: Bacteria > Cyanobacteriota > Cyanobacteriia > PCC-6307 > Cyanobiaceae > Prochlorococcus. Next base: position 15,514 of record JASLWC010000028.1, read on the forward strand.
CTAATTCGAGATCTAGTTCTGCTCCAGCAGCATCTAATAACTCCAACTCTTCAAGTGCCTGATCCAGTAGTTCATTCTCAACAAGGCTGGGCAGTTCAGGGTCATCAAGATGGGATTTCTGCTCAGAGGCTTGACGACCGCGTTCAGCTCTTGAAAATAAAAAAACATCTCTTGTGCGCCGATCAATCACACCACGAAAAAGCTCCCCGCTTCCTATAGGCCAATTCACTGCCCAGGGCGTTAATTCCAACTCTGCTTCAATCTCATCTAACAAAGCAAGCGGATCCCGGCCTGCTCGATCCATCTTGTTGATGAAAGTGAAGATTGGGATATTCCGCATTCGACATACCTCAAACAATTTTCTTGTCTGAGGTTCCAAACCCTTTGCTGCATCTTCCAGCATCACTGCATTATCTGCAGCAGCAAGGGTGCGATAAGTATCTTCTGAAAAATCCTGGTGACCGGGCGTATCAAGAAGATTGATCGTGGTATCGCCGTAATCGAACTGCAGAACAGTGGAGGTAATGGATATACCCCTCTGCTTTTCGAGATCCATCCAATCTGAGGTCACCTTGCGCTGCTCTCCACGTGCCTTTACAGCTCCTGCTTGCTGAATCGCTCCCCCGTAAAGCAACAATTTTTCTGTAAGGGTCGTCTTTCCGGCATCTGGGTGAGAAATAATCGCAAAATTGCGACGACGACTCACGGCATCAGCCAGAGACGCCTCCAGGACCTTATCGGTATCTATTGCAGTGGCTGAGTCAGTCAAAGGATCCGAGCTCATCGATTTAAAATTGTGATGCCAGCCTGACAGCCAAAGCGACAAAGACCAAGTGAGATCAATATTAGTGCTTTAAGTGCTAGCAAAAGACATATATTAATTTGCTCCATCCTTGAAAGTTCACTCTAACCAAAACGCTAAAATTTAAATATAGGCAAACTAATAAGAGGTTTTGTTCACCAAAAGAGGTTATTTACACATGGTTCCAAATACCTCAAGGTAACGATCATCAATTTCAAGTACTTTTAAATCGTCTAAACCTGCACGATGAAGCTGTA
>JASLWC010000029.1 GCA_030741055.1 Prochlorococcaceae cyanobacterium ETNP18_MAG_14
AAGCAACCAAACCAACACACCAACCAACCAACCAAACCAACCACACCAGCCAAATGAACCAACCAAACCAACCAAACCAGCCAACAAACAACCAGCCAACCAAGCAACTCGTTCTCAAGCGAATTGCTCAGCAGACAAAGTCGTTAATCGACGTTGATACTTTTCAACCAAACCTGAAACGGCAGCCAATCATCACGCTGATCGATCGCCTCCCATAACTCCTCAATAACTGGTCGAATCGGAGTGGTATGAAGATTCCAACGCTGCAATCGTGCAGGAATGGCTTGTGCTTCTGCCGGTTCAGCAGACACAGCTTCACGTTGCTGTGTCCACCAACTGTCCCTCCAAGACATCCAGACATCCCTTGAAGGCTCGGGCCCATTGACGACCACTGGCAACAAATCATGTGGCTCTTCCGGCAAACCATTTAGCTCAACTTGTTCAGACAAACCAGCGAAGAAAGCGCCATAACCAATAGGCCAAGCGGCCAGTAGTTCAATGGTCTTGTGCACGACATCATCAGCCAGATGGCTAGGAAGACCGAGACGTCGCTGCATACAACTTCTATAATGCGAGTGATAAGTAGACGCAAACGTCTCCAGAGACTGCTCCATCGGTTGCCGTGGCAGCAACATCGCTAGTGGCTCCTGAAGAAGCCTGAGATTCTCATGGCAGATAACAGGCTGGCGACCATAGGCATAAAGACCCGTTTGATCAAAATAAGCAGCTGTAAATCCAGGTTCCCAATTATCCAAAAAGGCAAAAGGGCCGTAATCAAAACTCTCTCCCACCAGCGACATGTTGTCGGTATTGAGCACGCCATGTATAAAGCCAGCTGCCATCCACTCCGCCGCCAACCTGGCCACCCGCTCAACGAGTTCTGCATAGAAGGCGAGCAGCTGGGCCTCCACAGCAACATCAGCCTCGCCCTCTCTAATGGGATTAGCCGCTGCAATAGTCGGGTAGTAAACAGCCACCACGTGGCGCAACAAACGCTCGAGGCCCTGAGCATCACGCAAATGAAGCAGCCGCTCGCATGTGCCAAAGCGCAGATGGGTGCGCGCCATGCGCACCATCACCGAACTGCGTGTAGGTGATGGCTCATCACTACGCCATAGATCCTCTCCCGTTTCCACCAAAGACAGTGTTCGACTTGTGGATACGCCCAAACGGTGCAACGCCTCGCTAGCGATCACCTCGCGCACACCTCCCTTAAGGGTAAGACGACCATCACCTCCACGACTCCAAGGGGTGGTACCCGATCCCTTGGTGCCAAAATCCTGAAGCTGACCCTGGCGATCACGCAATTGACCGTAAAGGAAACCGCGGCCATCTCCTAAAAACGGGTTGTAGGTGCCGAACTGGTAGCCGTGGTATCGAAGAGCCAACAGAGGTGTACGCCCCTCAAAGCGACCGTAAGCACTCTCAAAATCTTGATCAGAGATCGTTTCGGGATCTATTCCCAACTTGCGAAGTAAGGCATTGTTGCGAAAACGGAGTTCAGTAGAAGAAAACTGCGCTGGGTCAACCACATCCCAATACTCCTCACCTAGTCCCTCGATGGAAGGTTCAAACGGCAAAGCAAGCAAAGAATTAATCAAACCAAGCGATGCAGAAGAGCAAGATCATGGCCAAGAAAGATCAATGTTGCAGGATGCTCAGATGGACCAGCTCAAGTTCGAGCGTGACATCTCGCTGGCAAAGAAGACAGCCATCAAGGCCAAGGAGTTGGATCACTCTGGCCAACCCATCGCCAACATCCAAGGTCTACTACTACTGCGCCAACACAAGCCCTGTTCAGCAAATCAGCCAATGCCATTAAAGGCAATGATCAAAGGGAATCTTCAATGAGCAAAGCTCATGCTGGGTTCTTTTATAGATGTCGTTTGCCGAGAACATAACCCTGTCATCAATCCTGCCAAAAAGGCAAATAAAGAGAATGCCTTAACCCAAACCAGTGCGCGCGATATCCAAAACATCAGCCATCGATCGGATCTGATCAATCGTTGAAGCCAACTGACCAGCAGAGTTGAGCTCAACCCTTAAATCAATGCAGGCGGGTTTGCCATGGGCTGTCTTCACCCGAGCATCGCTCACATTGATACTGCTATCAGAAAGGCGCATCAGGATGTCTTTAAGAATTCCCACCCGGTCAATCACTTCAATACGCAATTGCACCGGGAATCGCTCACTATTTATATGAGCACCTTGATTCCAGCGCACCGGTAATCGCCGTTCACTGGGAATCGACGCAACGCTTGCGCAATCCTGTCGATGGATCGTGATGCCATGATTGCCAAGAGCCACAGTGCCGAGAATCAGTTCCCCCGGCAGCGGACTACAGCAACCACCAAGGCGGTAATCAAGGCCCTCCACACCAAGGATTGGCACCCCTTCGGAGGGAGGCAACTTCACCGGGCTCGACTCCACTTGAGCCACAAGCTGTTTCGCTACATCAGCATTGCTAAGCGGTTGCTCAGGCACTAAAGCCTGAAGACGAATTTCTTCCCGCAGACGATTGAGCACTTGCTGCAAAGTCAGGGCGCCGAAACCAAGCGCAACCAGCAAATCCTCCGTTAGCTGAAGGTTGCAGCGCTCTGCCACTCGCGTCATCGCTTCGCTACTGAGCAATGCATCAAAACCATCGCGGCCTAGTTCACGCTCCAACAGGTCTTTTCCCCGTTGAATCGTTTCATCACGATGGCTTCTTTTGTACCACTGCCGAATGCGATTACGAGCTGTAGGAGTGGCCACAAAGTTGAGCCAATCAAGACTTGGATGTGCTGTCTTACTGGTGAGAACCTGCACAAAATCACCGTTTTGCAAGGAGGTCGACAATGGACAGAGGCGATCATTAATGCGCGCACCGTGGCAATGGTTGCCAACCTCCGAGTGAATTCGATAAGCAAAATCAACAACTGTGGAGTCTTTACGCAAGCCAACCACATCACCCTTTGGAGTGAAAACAAAAACCTCCTCGTCAAAAAGATCTTCTTTTATCGAAGCGAGGTAGTCATTATGATCATCATTACCTCCTTCTTGTTGCCATTCGACCAGTTGACGCAGCCAATTGAATCGCTCCTTATTGGCTGCAGCAGGAGAACCCCCCTCTTTATATTCCCAATGAGCCGCAATACCAAACTCAGCCACCCGATGCATTTCTGGAGTGCGAATCTGCACCTCAATCGGCCGATGCTTACCGATTACCGCTGTATGTAGCGACTGATAGCCATTGGGCTTAGCTAAACCGATGTAATCCTTGAAGCGTCCAGGAATAGGCCGGAAGGTGTCATGAACTACAGCCAGGGCGCGATAACAGTTCTCCACGCTGGGCGCGACAATCCGTAGAGCTGCTACATCAAAGATCTCGTGAAAGGCCTTTTGCTGTCGCTGCATCTTGCTCCAGATCCCATAAAGATGCTTCGGCCGACCGCTTACCTCGCAACTCTCAAGACCCGCAGACACAAGGCGATCGCTTAATAACTGAACCGTGATCTCCAGGCGATCCTCCCGTTCACTACGCTTGGCAGATACCTGTTGTTGAATCTCGCGAAAAGCCTCAGGTTCAAGGAGCTTGAAAGCCAAATCCTCGAGTTCCCATTTAAAGCGACCGATACCAAGACGATTCGCCAGGGGGGCATAGATCTCGCGAGTTTCACGAGCAATGCGCTGCTGCTTATCTACCTGCAATGAGGCAAGCGTACGCATGTTGTGAAGCCTATCGGCCAATTTCACCAGCACGACTCGTATATCACTGGCCATAGCCAGAAACATCTTGCGCAGGTTCTCAGCTTGAGCCTCAGTTTGGTTGGTGAAATGAATCCCCCCTAGCTTGGTGACGCCTTCCACCAGTTCCCGCACCTCAGCGCCAAAAAAATCTTCCAGTTGTTCCGGATTTATATCGGTGTCTTCCACTACATCGTGAAGAAAGCCTGCAGCGATCACGCTGGCGCTGGCGCCGATATCGCGCAGCAAATCAGCTACCGCCACAGGGTGCACGATATAAGGGTCACCGCTGGCTCGAAACTGCCCCTCATGCAGCTGAAAGGCCAAGTCAAAAGCTGCCGCTAGAAGAGCTTCGGGATCGGTTGGGCAGCTCTGGCCAAGACCAGGAGGAATGTGCTCAACGCACTCTTGCAGCCATTGCGGCAGGGGTATGCCGTAGTCGTCAATGCTGCGGATCGGATGTGATCTGAGCTCAGGCAAGCCACACAGCGCTGTACCACAGCCATCATTGGTCTGTGTTGAATTAGCGGCAGTGGTGACGTTGGGCATCCGACCCAGCGGATCAATCCATGGTATGCAGGCCCAAGACCCCGTGCTACTGCCGATGCCTAGTTCTTCAGGGCAGATCCTCGAGCTCAACCAATTGCGCATGCGCTATCCACGCAGCACTGATTGGACTCTGGATGGACTGAACCTAAGCATCAAGGCTGGAGAACGCCTTGCCCTAGTTGGCCCTTCAGGTTGCGGCAAAAGCACCGTGGCAAGGGTCGTTTTACAGCTCCTACCACCTGGCAGCATCTGCAATGGAGGATTGCAGCTGGCTGGCCAAGATCCCAGACCATTGAAACAAAATCAGTTGAGGCAACTGCGCGGTGAAAACGTAGGTCTGGTGTTCCAAGATCCAATGACCCGCCTCAACCCGCTAATGACAGTGGGGCAGCATCTTCTTGACACTCTCAAAGCTCACCGACCAGAAAGCACCACCAACTGGCGACAACAAAGGGCAGAAGATCTATTGGAGCGAGTAGGAATCGGTGCCAACCGATTCCGCTCCTACCCCCATGAATTCAGTGGTGGCATGCGGCAGCGACTGGCAATTGCTCTGGCCATTGCCCTCAACCCCCCTCTGGTCATAGCCGATGAGCCCACTACCAGTCTTGATGTAGCGGTTGCTGGCCAGGTAATGGCAGAACTCAGCAAACTCTGTGAGCAGCTCGGTAGTGCCATGCTGCTGATCAGCCATGACCTGGCGATGGCAGCTCGCTGGTGCGAGCGCATGGCCATTCTCGAAAACGGCCGCATGGTGGAAGAAAACTTAAGTAAGAAGTTACTAACTAACCCCCAATCTGCGATCGGCAATCGGCTTGTAGATGCCGCCAGGGCCCGCGAAGGAGGAAGCACTCCAGCTCGCCCGAACGCAACAGCTGTAGTAATAGAAGTCAATAACTTGCGCTGCTGGCATGCCATGGGGGGTTTGCCCTGGGCACCAACATGGCTCAAAGCTGTAGATGGAGTGAGCTTCCAGCTCCATGCTGGTGAGAGCCTTGGCGTAGTGGGAGCATCTGGCTGCGGCAAAAGCACCCTCTGCAAAGCCCTGATGGGCCTCACACCAATCCGTGGTGGCCAGGTGCATTTACAAGGCCAAAACCTACTCAAGCTGCAGGGACAGCAATTGAGGCAAGCCCGTCAAGGCTTACAGATGGTGTTCCAAGACCCTCTCGCCTGCCTAAATCCACAGATGACAATCGGAGAAGCCATCGCCGATCCTCTACTCATCCATGGACTAGCTAATCGAGCAGAGGCCAAACAAAATGGGCGCAGACTGCTCGAACAGGTAGGCCTCAAGCCAGCAGAGGTCTATCAAAATCGACTACCCCGCGAGCTCTCTGGCGGCCAGCAACAACGGGTAGCCATTGCTCGAGCCCTGGCCTTAAAACCCAAGGTGCTGATCTGTGATGAGAGCGTCAGCATGCTTGATGCTGAAATCCAAGCCGAGGTATTGGCCTTATTGCGTCAACTGCAGAAACAACTGGGATTGGCAATGGTATTCATCACCCACGACCTCTCCGTTGCCAGTGGCTTCTGCCACAGAGTGATCGTGCTCGACCATGGGCGCATCGTGGAGGAAGGCCCCGGCACACAGCTGCTCGGCAAACCACAAGCAACTATCACCCGCACACTCGTAGAAGCCTGCCCAAGGCTTCCAACAAAGACGAACAAGCATTAATCACTTAAGCCAGTAAACACAACAAGGCTTCTCAAATAGCAGCCAAGAGCAATTAATCACTCCCAGAAAATGCACTCAGCGAACCTATATCTTACCCTGATAACTTCAATAACAAACAAAGAAAAAAAGCATCACGGCATCCCTAAGCACTAAGTAGATTCAGAATTGAGATATTACCAACATTCCCGCATTAACTGCATTGAAAGGAGTAAAAATATGATTCTTCAGCAAAGGATTCAAGCTATTTGATAACTAACTGCGCAGCAGCCATCTATTCGATGGAACTGCTGTTGATTATTAAGAGCAAGCTAATTAAATAAATCAAACGAGGAACAGATTCCGATTAGCACGCAACCATTCCATTACCGTCATCGCTGGTATACCGGTGATCTGCTCAACTGTGTCGGTGACCAACGAGGCACGTCCCTCACGCCAGGCGCGCAGATGGCAAAGAAGGCCAATCTCCATCGACTCCCGATCAGGGAACAAACCCTCCTTGAGCAGCATGGTGGCGAAATCTTGCTCGTCGTGGTCGCAATACCTAATCGGTTTACCAAGAACCGCAGCAAGATGCTCAACAACTTCTGGCATGCTTTCGGCATAGGGACCAGTGCATTCGTAATTTTTTCCGGCATGTCCTTGACCATGAACAACAGCCGCGAGCACTCTGGCAACGTCATCCAACGCTACGAAACCCACCTTGCCATCGCCTGACATCCAGTGAACCTCCCCCTCCGGAATCATTTGAGCCAAGGGCAGGAATGATGTCTCCATAACCGATGAAGGTGAAACCATAGTCCAGGGCAAACCGCTCTGCTTGAGGTGCTCAATAGCTACGCCGTGCATCTGATCAAGATGATCACCCTCATGCTTAACAGCTCCATAAATGTTGATTACATGAGGATTACCATTTGCCTTACAGGCATCGATAACAGCGGTCTCGCGTGCAGTTATGCGCTCATCCATCGGGCTAGTTAGAAACACATGGGTCACCCCTTGAGTTGGAGCTTGCAGGGTTTCCGGTTGATCCATATCAGCGATAACTAACTCAATATTTGATCCAGTCAGCGTGAACCGAGTCGAGTCACGCACCATGACGCGAAGCTGCACCTCCTGATGGTTAAGCAGCTGACGGATCAACGCTTGACCGAACATTCCGGTTCCTGTAGTAACAAGCAATCGCTTCATGAGTGCTATCAGCCCAACCTCAACTAGCAATAATGACAGCCTTCGACTTATCTGTACCGACGTAAAGGCTTCAGAAGCATGAAAATTGATTCTTGCAAAAGTCATAATTTGCATTCATTAATACAATATAGTCATGGCTAAACCTACGATGTATGCAATGCAAACCTTCGTGCTAAATTTGATTTAGGCAATAGTCCCATAAACTCGAATGACTGATAAGAGTTTTCCGCAGAATCTCGTACTTCTGATTACCGATCAAGAAAGGGCCCATGATCTTGGGTTTGCGGATAACTTTGACAGTAATTTACCAGCAACATCGTGGTTGTCGCAGAATGGGCTTTCCTTTTCCAATGCCTTTACAAATACAAATCAATGTTCAGTCGCCAGAACCTCATTCTTTACATCCAAGTATCCTGCCCAGCACGAGGTCAAAGAGGTTATAACCTCTGATAAATGGCTGAATCCTCAGACTCAAGCACAGACTGGATTAAATCCAGACATTCCAAACTTCGCAACAATGCTTGCGAAAGAGGGTTACGACGTTATTTATAAAGGCAAAGCACATATGAATATCGGCTTTAATCAAAACGAGGGTACAGCAAATACATCAGACGACACATACATAGACCCAGACTTGTCTCTGCTTGGCTTTAATGAATGGGATCCGCCTGAAGCGGGAACATTTTCCAACCCACTTGGCCTAACAAATGATCAGCGATTTACAAATGATGGCATAACTTGGCTTGAAGATAGAATTGAGTCAGGGAATGAAAAACCATTCGCCCTAGTTATTAGTTTAGTCAACCCACACGACATCCTGGCTTATCCACCTCTAGGACAAGCATTAGCGATAGGGAATGAAGATTACCGCTATAATATTGAGGATTTCCTTAACCTAGACTTTTCTTCTAAGCAACCTGTCCCTGAGACCATAAATGAAGACCTGGCCAATAATTACAAGCCAGATGTCCAAACAGAGTTTCTGGAGATAATGGATGAACTTTTCGCACCAGTTGATGGCAGCATCAGTGCTAATAGCATAAATTATCTAAATTTTTACGCCAATCTAATCCGCCAAACAGATCTTCAATTTGAACAGATAATTGAGACAATTAATTCCGACAAGGAACTTGCCTCAGACACGATGATAGTGAAGATGTCTGACCATGGTGAGCTTGGCCTGGCTCATGGGGGCATGAGACAAAAAACATTTAATGCCTATGATGAAGCAATTAAAACTCCTCTAATATGGAGCAATGAAGAATACTTTGAAGGCCGCAAATCAGATTCTGACTCCCTTGTCTCTCATATAGATTTCCTGCCCACCTATCTTAGCCTAATTGGCGTAGATGAAAATACAATTGAATCATATGATCTACAGGGAGTTGACTACAGTGGAATTATCAATGGGAGTAATGAGGATAGCGAGGCTCAAGATTATATTTTATTCACCTGGGATGATGATTGGGCCGGACAAGATCCGCCATCTGGCGGGGCCGAAGACCCACAGCTAGGAATTACTAATCCACCTAGTAAAATTCAGGCATTGAGAACCAAGGAATACAAGTTAGTACGATATTATGATCAATCAAAACCATATACCGATCAGGTATATCAAGAAGAATTCTATGATCTAAGGCCCAATGGAACTAATTATTCAGAGGAGCAAAAGCAACCACTAGAATCCATTAACTATTCTCCATGGGCTGAAGCCCAACGCGTAGAAGCAGGTGAAACAAAGATAGCTCCCAAAGAAATCACCGATGAATATCTAATCCTGTCATCCCAATTAGATTTAGCTATAAAAGAGCGCTTACAAAGCATGCCTGGCTTACCTGGCGTTGAACCAACAATTGCCACAAAGCTGCTTGAAAATGGCTTAAGAGAGGATGTCTTCTACATCCACGATGGGCCTGGTGAATTATCCAAAGATCTTGAAATTGCATTTAATTCAAGGGATGATCAATTTTACAACATCCAGTACCTGAATTCATACAATGAATGGACAAATATCGGAGGAGACGATAATATAATCAAGGGCACAAATAATCCAATATATCTATACTACAAAGGCCTGCCAACTGACATAATTAAAGAGAATATTCGCGTCGAGTGGATTAAAGATTCAACAAATTTACCAACAAAAGAAATTGCAACTCACGGTGTTGCGCCAGAGGCGATTGTCAATCTAAGTGATGGTCCCGACAAATTAACTAAAGACATTGAAGTCTCTTTTGTCCCAAATGATGGGCAATATTATAATGTTCAATATCTAGATACATACCTAGATGATGACACTGGGGCACTTGTTGAATCATGGACAATCATAGGAGGAGGTGCAATTCAAGGAGGCACTAAGCCTATTCATCTATCTTACAAAGGCTTGCCTGCAAACTTGCGCGAGGAGGAGATCCGTGTTGCGTGGGTTGGATCTTCAAATGATCCTCCATCGGTAGGCAGCGTGCAAAAGACTTATAATGGTACAAATAAGAATGATCGAATCATAGATATATTCTCATCTTCAGGTTCTGGTGAAAGCAATGATCTATTTAAGGGACTCGAAGGTGATGACATAATTTTCGCTGGTCGAGGCAATGATTATTTATATGGTGGCAAGGGGGATGACACTCTAATCGGTGGCCAAGGAGATGATCGACTAAACGGTGGCAAAGGCTCAGATATGTTCACTCTGAGCCCCGGCAAGGATGTAATCGAAGACTTCGAAATATTCAATTCTGACAGAATTCTTGTTGAAGAGAATGTTGAATTATTGTTTGAACAAATTGGGCAAGATTTACTAATCAAAGGCAACGGAGGGATCGAGACCACGCTATTAAATGTTGATCAATACAGCTTGATGTTATTTCACCCAATTGATACCATCTGACCTGAAGCAGCAATGCATATACTGCTACAAATAATCATCCGCTCTTTAGCTTGCGACGTAGTAAAGCCAAAAGCTTCTTAAATACATCTGGCAAGGGCGCATCAAACACCATCCGTTCGCGCGTGATCGGATGGTCGAGCCCTAGCTGAAAGGCGTGCAAGGCCTGGCCAGGTAGATCCACCGGCAGCTTGCGGCAGCGGCTGTAGATGGGATCACCAACAATCGGATGACCAATGTGAGCGCAATGAACACGAATCTGATGAGTGCGTCCCGTATCCAACTTGAACCGCAATAAGGAGTAATCCCCCAAGCGTTCAATCAAAGTCCAATGGGTGCAGGCATGACGACCTTGCTCCTCACTGACCACCGCATATTTCTTGCGATCGAGCGGATGACGACCAATCGCCCCCAAGATCGTTCCCTGATCACCTGATGGAGCTCCATGGACGAAGGCCAAATAATTACGTGATGCGATGCGCTTCTGGATCTGCAACTGCAAAGCCACCAGTGCTTGCTGACTCTTGGCAATCACAATGCAGCCGGTGGTGTCTTTATCAAGACGATGCACGATGCCTGGTCGCAGCTTGCCGCTGATGCCAGGCAGATCCGTGCAGTGATGCAAAAGACCATTCACCAAGGTTCCATCCCGATTGCCGGGAGCCGGATGCACAGTGAGCCCCGCCTGCTTGTTGATCACGATTAGATGATCATCCTCAAACAACACATCCAACTGCATAGCTTCGGGCTGCAGGTAGGGCAGCGGCTCAGGTGGTGGCATCCACAACTGCACCTCATCACCTTGACGCAAAGGGGTTTTAGCTCGCCCTGTGATGCCGTTTACACGAACAAAACCAGCATCGATGAACTTCTGGATGCGTGCACGACTCTGCTCCGATCGCTGGCTGACAAGCCAACGATCCAATCGCATCGGCAACGGCTTGGGGTAATGCAACGTCAACAATTCACCCTCTCCTTCGCCGAACACAGGTGTCCGTTCGTCCAATGTCATGGCAACGGCAACTCCAATGAGATGGGCCCCAACAGTTCACGACGGAAGTCATCCAGAAGCCGCTGAGCCATCCGCTCCTTATCACCAGAGGTGTGGCGTTCAGCAACGGCCGACAGCCAGGCATGAGCCTCAGCCGTATCACCTGCCAAGTTGATGCCATAGCGCTGCTCAAGAATCCCTGAAGCCACACCAGCCGCAGCCTGCTCCTCTAAGGAACTCAGCAGCTTCAAGAAAGCCAAGGCCACTAACTCAATGTCATAGGCGGCCTGTCCTATGTCATCGCAAAGGGCCAGATGCAAAGCAGCCTGTTGATCATCAAGCCTAGATGGCAAAACGCCTGGGGCATCAAGCAAGTCAAGGTCCTGACCTAAACGCACCCAGCGCAGGGTGCGGGTAACACCAGCGCGACGAGCGCTGGCCACCACCTTCTGACGCACCAAACGATTTATCAAGGCTGATTTACCTACATTGGGGAAACCCAAGGTGAGAGCCCTTACAGGGCGCGGTCTCATGCCACGGGAATGACGACGCTGATTGAGCTGATCCCCAGCCCGAATCGCCGCCTGCTGAACCTGCTTCACACCCGTACCAGCCTTGGCATCACACCACCAGGGAGTCTGAGCCTGGTCACGAAACCAACGATCCCAGCAAAGACGAGCCTCTGAAGAAATCATGTCGCGACGGTTGATCACCAATAAGTGCTGCTTGCCCTTAATCCAACGATGCAGATGCGGATGAGCAGTAGCCAAAGGGATACGAGCATCACGCACCTCAATTACAAGATCAACTTTGTCGAGATTCTTGCTCAGCTGCTTTTCTGCCTTAGCGATATGGCCTGGGTACCACTGAATAGTTGGAGAGCTCACGGCACCACCAGCACCGGGCAAGGAGCCAGCTGAATCACCCGGGCTGCAGTGCTCTCGCTATCGCCTTCCAGATTCACACCGCGAGTGCCCATCACGATCAAATCCACGTTTAATTCATCAGCGACATCACAGATCACAAAAGCTGGTTTCCCCTTTCGCTCCAACACCTCACAAGGCAGACCAGCCTGCTCAACTTGCTCTCGAGCCCGATTCAGCAAGACCGCCACAGCCTCAGGATCATCCATCTCAGGCCGCTCAGCCTGCACCACAGACAGGATGATCAAACGGCTGCCATGGCTTCTGGCCAGCTCCAAGGCCTTGCTGGCCGTTTCCATCGCTTCCCGGCTCTGATCGATAGGGAAGAGAACGGTTTCGAACATGCGACTCCTCTCCAAATATTGATTCAATCTTGTCTTAGCGCCAACCCAATAGATTTGCCGGCCTCTAAATCTCACCAGGCAAGCAAAACAGGGGTTAATCTCACCGAGTTTTTCTTACCGTACGGCACAACCCCCATGGCGAAGCGATCACTATCCAGCCTCAGCGCAACAGACCTACGCGGTAAACGTGTGCTGGTTCGGGTCGACTTCAACGTGCCGCTCAACGAAAATGGCGCGATCACCGATGACACCCGCATCCGCGCCGCACTGCCCACCATCAACGACCTCATTAATAAAGGCGCCCGGGTGATCCTCTCAGCCCACTTCGGCCGACCCAAGGGTCAAATCAACGACGCCATGCGACTGACACCAGTAGCCGCACGTTTAAGTGAACTGCTTGGCAAAGCCGTGCCAAAAACTGAAAGCTGCATCGGTGCCGATGCCGAAGCCAAGGTGAATGCTATGGCCGATGGCGACGTGGTGTTGCTCGAAAACGTGCGCTTTTTCTCAGAAGAAGAAAAAAACGAAGCCAACTTCGCCCAAAAGCTTGCCAACCTCGCTGAAGCCTATGTGAACGATGCTTTTGGTGCTGCGCACCGTGCTCACGCCTCCACCGAAGGCGTCACAAAGTTCCTCAGCCCAAGTGTGGCTGGCTACCTGATGGAAAAGGAACTTCAGTATCTGCAGGGTGCCGTCGACAACCCCAAGCGCCCCTTAGCAGCCATCGTGGGTGGCTCCAAGGTCAGCAGCAAAATCAGCGTGCTGGAGGCCTTGATCGACAAGTGCGACAAGGTGCTGATCGGCGGTGGCATGATCTTCACCTTCTACAAAGCTCGCGGCCTATCCGTGGGCAAGAGCCTGGTAGAAGATGACAAGTTGGAGCTAGCCAAAGAGTTGGAAGCTAAGGCAAAAGCCAAAGGCGTTCAGCTACTACTGCCCACCGACGTGGTGCTGGCAGACAACTTCGCCCCAGATGCCAACAGCCAAACTACAGCTATCGACGCCATTCCTGATGGCTGGATGGGACTAGACATCGGCCCCGACTCAATAAAAGTTTTCCAAGATGCACTGGCTGACTGTCAAACCGTGATCTGGAACGGCCCGATGGGCGTATTCGAATTCGACAAGTTCGCTGCCGGCACCAACGCCATCTCTACTACTCTTGCCGAGCTCAGCGCTAAAGGCTGCTGCACGATCATCGGTGGTGGTGACTCTGTGGCTGCCGTTGAGAAGGCGGGCCTGGCCGAAAAGATGTCGCACATTTCCACCGGTGGTGGAGCAAGCCTTGAGCTACTAGAAGGCAAGGTATTGCCTGGTGTTGCCGCCCTCGACAACGCCTGATTGTTGAATCCTGAATCAAGCCGATCTTCTTCTACCGACCGGCTTGATCATTCCAGCTCAGCTCTGGGCAAACCATCCCAACGTCATTAATCCAGCTGCTGCAATCCAGCTACCGCAAACATCGATAACCCATCCAATCTGTTGTGATTCAGCCTGAAGGTCTGACCGGATTTCTGCAGCAAACATGACCCAATCTGAACTAGCGCCACCGGCACGAATCGGCGTGATAGGCCTTGGTGCACTCGGACTACCGATGGCCATCAACCTGCGTAAGGCCGGCTATAGAATGCAAGTGCACACTCGCAGTCGCCGAGCAGAGGCAGATCCAAGCCTTCAGGGAGCTAGACGCTGCGACTCTCCAGCCAGCACAGCCATTGACGTAGAAACGTTATTGATCTGCGTCAGCGACTGTGCTGCTGTGGAGGATGTGATCTTCGGTGCCAAGGGAGCCGCCAGGTCGCTTGCATCAGGAGCTACGGTGATTGATTTTTCGACGATTGCCCCAGCAACGTCGAAAACCATGGCTGAGCGACTTGCTCATCAAGGGGTGACCTATCTGGATGCACCTGTGACCGGAGGCACCGAAGGGGCCAGAGCCGGAACTCTTACCGTTCTGGTGGGTGGCAACGCACAAGTTCTTGCAAAGGTGCAGCCACTGCTGAAGGTGATCGGTGAAACCATTCATCACTTCGGTCCGGTAGGACGTGGTCAGCAGGTGAAGGCGCTTAACCAAGTGCTGGTAGCGGGCAGCTATGCCGCGTTGGCAGAAGCAATAGCGCTAGGGCAGCAGCTGGGTCTACCGATGCAGACAGTCATCACAGCGCTACAACATGGTGCCGCAGGCTCATGGGCCCTAAAGCACCGATCAACAGCGATGCTGGAAGACAACTATCCGCTCGGCTTCAAGTTGGCTTTACATCACAAGGATCTCGGCATCGCCCTGGACACTGCAGAACGCGTGGGTCTACAACTACCAATCACAAGCAAAGTGAAATCCATGGAGGCAAACCTGATTGAACAAGGACATAGCGAAGAAGACATCTCAGTGCTGAGGCGGTGGTTTGATCACCAACAGGAAGAATCTCAGCAATTATGATCTAGCCTTCAATAGGCGTAAGAAATTGCTCAATACTGCTTCAATTGGAAGCTAGTATTTAATTCATATAACGGCCAATATATTCAGCCTGAATGTTCATTTATAATCTACTAGTGCGCCAATTATAACTGATGCTTGCAGCAGGGATTGGCTATAACATCAGCAACATTTCTTCAAGCCGCTAGGCTGCACAAACTAATTCAATACAACAACTCAAGACAAGCGACACGGAGCTGAAAACTCAGTTGCAACTATGGCGAAAATGACAGAGTACAGAACCAATTAAGTGACCTCAGCCTTGAGATTGATGCCGCATCCATTGTTGTATAGCTTCCGTCGTTGCCCCTATGCGATGAGAGCCCGTTGGGCTCTTTTAGTTTCTGGTCTTTTAGTGAACTTGAGAGAAGTAGCGTTGAAAAACAAACCGCCAGAGCTTCTTCAGGCTTCTAGCAAAGGAACAGTGCCCGTTCTGATTGATACAGATGGGGCGGTAATCGATGAAAGCATAGAAATCATGCACTGGGCCCTTAAGCAAGCTGATCCCTTGGATGGACTGCGAAGCGGAAAGGCCACAGAACAGCAGGAAATTAAACAGCTTATTGATCAGAATGACGGACCTTTCAAATACCATTTGGATCGTTTCAAATACGCCTGCAGGTTCCAAGGAGAAGCTGCAGAAAAACATCGCAACATGGCTAAAGAAATTCTTTTGGAATGGAATATTCGCCTAGCAAAACAAGTGTCTAATGATTCCCATGGTTGGTTAGTTGGACAATCTCAGAGCTTGGCAGACTGGGCCATATGGCCTTTTGTACGCCAATATCGTCTTGCCGATCCATCAAGTTTTGACCTCGACCAAGATCTACAAGCCATCAAAAGATGGTTGGAAGCCTTTCTAAAGCATCCACTTTTTGTCAGACTAATGACACCCACCCAACCATGGCAAAAGGAAGATCCTCCCAAGAATTTTCCTGCTGATGCAAGTTTAGTTAATACACATCAATCATTGTTCCATCTTGCACTAATTGAAGATTGGGAAGAAGGATGCAAGCAAGGCATTTATCAATATTCTACTCGTGGATTGAATCTCAAAAATATTGGATTCATCCATTTGAGCTATCAACATCAACTTAAGTCCACATATAATCAATTTTATCGTGACATAGGCACAGTACTTAGCTTGAAATTAAATCCAGAGGAATTGACCATGCCTCTACGAGCCGAGCCCTCATCAGAAGGAGAGCTCTTTCCTCATCTATTTGGAGCCTTGCCTTTGCGTGCCGTAGAGCTTGTGGAAACCTATCCATGAATGAAATCGTTGATATCTATCAAGACCGTCTCCACTTTTCTGCAACAGAGCGAAATCGTGATGCGATTGCTTCTGTGCTGATCAAGACGCTGCCAACAGATGGGAGAGTGTTGGAAATTGCAAGTGGCAGTGGCGAACATGCCGTTACTTTTCAGAAACTATTGCCAAAGCTCATCTGGCACTGCAGTGACATCGAACCAAAACATCT